>VSMX01000036.1 GCA_009773975.1 Desulfovibrio sp.
CTTGTGGAAAGCGGCGTTTTGCTTTGCCTGGGCACGGACGGGCTTACGTCCAATACCGATGTCAATGTGCTCAACGCGGCCCGCTTATTGCGTGATGTATTGCCGGAAGATGCGCTTTTGCGCATGCTGACAATCAATGGCGCTGCCGCGCTGGGGCTTGCGCGGGCAGGCCGTCTCGCGCCCGGCGCGCCCGCGGCTTTTCGCGTGTGGGCTGGCCTTTGACGAGTGCGCGTAAATCTTCCTGACCCCTTTGCTGAGAACGGTCAAATCGCCAGAATATTGGTTCACCAATTTGGTTTGTGAAATTTGACAACAGTTTCTTCACAAAACCAGACAAAGAAGCTAGTATGTAAAAAAACAAACACCAATAAATCGTACCCGTGAAAACCACATCGCCTGAAGCCCTGATTCTGGACAGCCTGCCAATGGGCGTGCTGTTTTGCGACAGGGCAATGATTATCCGCTTTGTCAACAAGTCCTACGCCGACTTGCTGGGCCTTGAGGCCGGCCAGATTCTTGGCCGGGACATCAGGGAAGTCATTCCACATTCGCGCGCGCCCCAGGTCATGGAGCGGGGCGTGCCGGAAATGGGCGAACTGTGCCGCCTGGGCCCGGGCAACAAAAACCCTGTAATCGTCAACCGCATACCAGTGCGGGGCGGGGACGGCCAGATAGCGGGCATGGTTTCGCAGGCCATCTTCAACAATCCCGAGGAGCTTCAGCGCCTTTCCAGCAAAATCGAGCATCTGGACCGCAAAATTTCGCAATACGAGCGGCGCATGAAGGCCGGTTTCGCGGCCCAGTACACCTTTCGCAACCTGATTGGCGAAAGCGGGGTGATGCATAGGCTGAAACGCCAGGCCCGCAATTATGCCAGGCTTGATGAAGCCGTGCTGATTCTGGGCCCCACGGGGGCGGGCAAGGAGCTTTTCGCCCATGCCATTCATTCCGAAAGTCCGCGTGCGGACGGCCCGATGGTCTGCATCAACTGCGCGGCCATTCCCCGCGATCTTTTTGAATCCGAGCTTTTCGGGCATGAGCGGGGGGCGTTTTCGGGCGCGCGCCATGAAGGCCGCATGGGCCAGATCGAGCTTGCCCACCACGGCACGCTGTTCCTGGATGAAATAGGCGAAATGCCGCCGGAAGCCCAGGCCAAGCTTTTGCGGGTGCTGGAATGCCGGGCGGTGCGGCGCCTGGGCTCGGTTACGCCTCGCGCCGTGGATTTCCGCCTGCTGGCCGCGACCAACCGCAATATCACGGCCATGCTGGAGCGGGGCTCATTTCGGGAGGATCTTTACTACCGCATCAATACCTTCACCCTGGAAATTCCGCCGCTTTGCGAACGGGCCGACGACATTGTGCCGATAGCGCGCCAGATTCTGGAACGCATGGGCCTTGGCGCGCTGCGCTTTTCGGACAGCGCGGAATTTGCCATGCGCGCCTTCTCCTGGCCTGGCAATGTGCGCCAGCTGCATAATGCCGTAGTGCATGCCGCAACCTTGCGCCAGAATGACGTGATCGAAATTGACGATTTTCCGCCCGAAATCGTCAGCGGCATGCGGGATTTGCAAAACCGGCAGAAAAAGCCGGCGCGCGACGATTTGCAGGGCGTGGCTGCCAATGCCGAAATTTCGGCCATCCTCAAGGCCATATCGGAATGCGGCGGCAATGTCTCCGCCGCCGCCAGGAAATTGCGCATTGCCCGGGCAACGATTTACGAAAAAATGCGCAAATACGGCATCTGCAGGCCGTAATTCAAAGATCCATCCTGCCAGCGACTGGGCGCCGGCAAGCGGCAAGGGGGCTGTCGGAGACGATGAGGGCCGGGGGGCACTGGCGCCGCTTGAACTCGTTTTTGAACAGCCTGGCCCGCGCCTGGCGGCTCGCAGCATCATCCGCAGTTCCGTCAAAAACCTTCCGCAGGGCTTCGTCCAGCTCATTATACGGCGGCAGGCTGTCTTCATCTTTCTGGTTCGGCGCCAGTTCCGCGCTCGGGGCCTTGTCGAAAATATTTTGGGGAATCAGCTTCCTGCCCGCCCGGTCATTGACCAGGGCAGCAAGCGCATAAACTTCCGTCTTGTACAAATCGCCGATAACAGCCAATGCGCCCGTGGAATCCCCATAAAGCGTAAAGTAGCCCATTGCTGCTTCGCTTTTGTTGCCTGTATTGAGCACCAGCGCGCCGGAGCGATTGGAGGCGGCCGAAAGCAGCAGGCCGCGGATGCGGGCCTGGATGTTCTCGCCGGTTACATCCCCGTCCTTTTTGGCGAAAAGACCGTAAACCGGCTCAAGCGCCCTGTCAAAGCCGGCCATCAAATCGCCTATGGGCAATTCCAAGGTTTTGATGCCCAAATTCGCGGCCAGTTCGCGGGAATCCTCGACCGAGCCCGCGCTGGAAAAAGGCGAGGGCATCATCAGACCGGTTACATTTTCCGCGCCAAGGGCCTCCGCAGCCAGGGCCGCGACCAGGGCCGAATCCATGCCGCCGGAAAGGCCCAGCAAAACGCCCTTTGCGCCGCATTTACGCGTAAAATCGCGGATACCCAGCACAAGGGCCTGCAAAATGGCCTCCATGCGATTCCAGACCGGCATTTCGCGGGGCAGAAAATCTTCCTGGTCATCAACCATGATTACGCTTTCAGCAAATGCGGGGGCGCATTCCCGCAAGCGGCCGTGATCATCAAAGGCCAGACTGCCGCCAGGATAAATTGCGCTGTCATGGCCGCCCACAAGATTGGCCAGGACAAGCCAGGACGGCTGTCTTTTTGCCAGCGCGCCCAGGCTTTCAACAGGCATGGGGCTCCCGGCGAAGGGAATTGCGGCCGGGCAGCATACAAGATCAGCATTTTGCTGCGCGTCCATTACAGTTTCATCGCCAACAAGCGGCAGGCAGCAAACGCGCTTGCCCTGCAGGAAAAACTCGCCGGCAGGCGAGATGGCCATTCCATTTTGCAGCAGACGGCAGCCATTTGAACCGCCATAGACGAGCGCCGGCGACGATTCCAGCGCGCGCGCCAGTTCGGCTTCCCGACTTGACAGGACTTCGAGAAAATCCGGCGAATTCAGCACGCAAGGGGCAAGCGGGCCGGCAAGCGCCAGGGCGGGAGCCACGCACAAATCCGCGCCCGCGCATTTTTTAACGGCTTCGGCGATAATTTCGGCATTGCCGCCCGGATCTCCAGCCGCCACGTCACATTGAATTACAGCTATTTTCATCCGCAAGTTCCTTTGTGGTTTGAAACCTCGTCCTTCAGGCCGGACAAGCCCGCCCCCCGCACTCCCGGCGGGGTATCCAGAAACAATTTACCTTACCAAAATTGAAAAGCCCGCCCCCCGCGCTCCCGGCGGGGTATCAGACGCGGGCGCAAGACGCAAAGCCCTGAATGCTGCCAATTTGGTTTTTATACCTTTTGAACGAATCATCAATGGGGGTCTGGGGGCCCTCGGCCCCCAGGCGGGTCCGGGCGGCAGCCCGGGCGGGTTCGGGCGGCAGCCCGACTGCGGCAGCCCGGACACTACCCTATCAATCCCTCTAGCGGGCCGCCACGGCCGGCGAGGTTTTCAATTTTGCGAACGATTGCCGGATCATCCGTCAATGGATCCGGCTGCCAGGCCTTTGCCCGGGCATCCAGCGCAAAGGGCGGCGAACAGGCCCAATGTTTGGCCTGAATCGCGGCGTTCGCGCCGTAGCTGTCCTGGGCCGGGTCAGCGCGCGTAAATGTTGTCCAGAGAAAATTTTCCAGGTTTTGCGCGCAAAACGCGGCATCATCAACCACGGCAAGCAGGGGCAGGCCGGGCAGCCGGCCAAGCCTTGCGCATAATTCGTTCATGGCCTCGTCCTGTTCGCCGCGCGGCATTTTATGGGCAGGCCCCTCAATAACAAATATGCCGGGCGCAGCCAGGCGCGGATTCCCGAAGCCGGGCGGCAAATCGGCAAGGCCAGAGATTTCGCTGGCCAGACTGCGCTTTTTTTCGCCGGCCGCGGCCCAGATCAGCTTTGAGCCTTCATGCAGGGCATTCCCGCTGTAATCCAGGGTATCACAGGTGGCGCGGGTCAGGAAGTGCAAATCGCGTGAAAAATCCGTAATTTCAAGCAAATGGCGCAAAAAAGCCGGAATGTCGCGGCAGGAAAGGCCGGGCGCGTCTTCTGCCGCAACCATCAATAAAAACTTGGCCAGCGCGGTCTGGGTCGTTCCCAGAAGATGCATGGCCTGGGTAATGAGTTCACGCGGTTTCCGGGCCGCTTCCCAGGCTGTGTAGCGTTCGCTGCCGATAGCCAGGAGGAGAGGATGCACGCCGGCGCAATCCACGGCATGCACTTCCTTGACGCCATTGAAAACAGCGGGCACAAGCGGCCCAGTCAATTCATGGATGAAATCGCCAAAGACCGTATCTTCCTGGGGGGGGCGTCCAACGCTGGTGAATGGCCAGACTGCATCCTTGCGATGGCGGACGGAATCCACCTTCATGACCGGAAAATCGTGCCGCAGGCTGTAATAGCCAAGATGGTCGCCGAAGGGGCCTTCCGGTTTTGGCCCGCGAACAATGCGGCCGCTGATGCAAAAATCCGCATCCGCGATAATTGGCGGGGCAGAGCATTTTTCGTGAAATACGCGGATGCGTTCGCCACCCAGCAAACCGGCAAAAAGCAGTTCGTTCAGCCCTTCAGGCAAGGGCATGACGGCGGCAACTGTCAGGGCCGGCGGTCCGCCGACATGAATGCGCACGGGCAATTCCCCGCCCCTGGCCAGGGCGCGCGCATGATGGACGCCAATGCCGCGCATCAGCTGGTAGTGCATTCCAACTTCATCCGGCGCATAATCATTGCCGCCAAGCTGGACGCGATACATGCCCAGGTTGAGCGCGCCAGGCTTGTCGGGGTCCTCGCTCAGGACAAGGGGCAAGGTGATGAAGGGGCCGCCATCCGCGGGCCAGGAAACGAGCTTTGGCAAATCGGCAATTGCGGCCTCGCATTCCAGCACTGGAGCGGACGCGCATTTTTTGGGCGGCATGGAACAGGCGCCGCGCAAGGCGCTGGCCGCGGCCCCCGGTTTGCGCAAAAGGGAGAGAGGGTCAGTCTTGCCTTGCAAAAGCGCGCGGGTCCGGGGCAGGCCCCTGCGAAAAATGAAACGCAGGCGTTCCCTTGTGCCGTAAAGATTGGCCAGCATGGGAAAGGCGCAGCCCTTTACCCTGGTGAAAAGCAGGGCCGGAGCTTTGGCCGCAAAGGCCCGTCGCTGGATATGGGCTATTTCCAGGCGCGGGTCAAATTCATGATCAATGCGCCTGAGATCGCCCGCCGCTTCCAGGTCCGCGATAATCCGCCGGAGGGACGCCATCAGCTTTGTCCCGGAAAAGGCTCGATTGGCGCGAGGTTGCGTTCGTTGGCCAGAACCTTCCCGAAATCCGCCAATATTTGCAGATGATCGAAGACAATGGGCGAAGGCAGGTCATCAAGCTGGTAAAAGGCTGCCCTTGCCGCGTCGTCGCCGGCTTTCAGGGCGCCGGGATTTGGCGCGCGGGCCACAAAGACCACGCTCATGTTATGCTGGCGCGGGTCGCGTTCGGGCCTTGAATACACGCCAAGCAGGCCGACAAGCTCGACAAGCAGGCCTGCTTCCTCATGGGCTTCGCGCACGGCCGCGCATTCGGCCTGTTCGCCTTCGTCAATATAACCACCGGGCAGGGCAAAGCCATGCGGCTCGTTGGCGCGCTCGATAATGACCACGCCAAGCATGGGGTCGTGAATGATGATGTCCGTGGTGGGAGTGGGATTGAAATAACGTTTGTAAGGCTTGCCGCAATGAACACAAAGATCAGTTTTTTGCATTTTATCCTCGCAGTGCCTTTCGGCATCCATTCCTGTTTCGGAAACCGTCAATCGCGGATTGCATGGCCGGCAGCATTGAGGGCTGCGCGGGAAATCGCGCCGGCGCGCAGCACCCGCAAGCCATTATCATTTGTTTTGGGCAAAACTTCAACAATGGTGGAAGGCAGGCCCCCTGCCGGCTCGCACCACGGAGCGCAGGCCGGCAGGACAAGGGCCATGTCGCCAAGCTTTTCCAGGCGCCTTAAAAATTGCGGATCAAGGGCAGCCACGCTGGCCGCCGGAGGCTTGCCCGAAATATTGGCGCTGCTTGCGGTCAGCACTCCCCCCGCCAGCCGGGCGAGATGGCGCGCTACAGGATTGGCGTCGATGCGGATTGCTGCCAGCCCCCGGCTGTTGACCGCGCGGGCGGCAAGATTGATTGCCGGCAAAAGCACGGTCAGCGGCCCTGGCCAAAAGCGGCGCGCCAGATCCCCGGGCATGGCCTTGAGGTTGACTGCGCTTTCGGCCTGCTCCATACTTGCGGCAAGCAGGGGCAGGGGATTGGCGTCAGCGCGTCCCTTGATCCTGTAAACAAGTTCGGCTGCCCGCTCATTTTTGCCAAGGCAACCAAGCGCGTAAAATGTGCTTGCGGGATAAACGACAAGACCGCCCCGGCGAAGGCATTCCGCTGCCCGCTCAAGGGCCGCCCCTGCGCGAGGAGGACATAAATGGCGGGCAAAGCCCTGAGGCTGCTCTGCGTTGGCAAGCTGAAAACCGTTTTCTGGAAGGAAGCTGCAAATCATTATCTGGAGCGAATTGGCCGGATGAGGCCCATATCTGTTACAGAAATTCGCGATGCCGACGCGGCCCTGGCGCCCCGGGCCAGGGCGGACGAGGAAAGCGCGCGTCTTTGCGCCGCGCTGGAAAGCGGCGACTATCCGATTGCGCTGGACGAGGGCGGCAAAACTTTCACTTCCGGGGGCTTTGCCGAAATGCTGGCCGCAATCGACCAGAAAGCCCTGGGCCGGCCATGTTTCATCATTGGCGGGCCATACGGCCTGGGCGCCCTGGGCGGCGGGATTCGCAAGGCGGCCAGGATTACAGTCAGCCTGTCAGGCCTTACCTGGCCGCATGAACTTGCCCGCGTCCTGCTGCTTGAGCAAATCTACCGCGCGGAGTGCATTCGTCGAAAGATTCCCTATCACCATCATTAGCATTTTCTGAATGAAAACATCCATTCACCGGAGCGTTTGCCTAATTTCATTACGCAAACGCTCTAAACCGGGCGATGATGCCTTGCTGGGGCTGCCCCGTTTCAGGCTTCTGCCTGGCGCGCGCTTTCGCGCACAAACTGGAGCGCGGATTCCCTGTCAACAACAATGCCGGCTTTCTGCGCTTCCAGCAGGGCATCCCGTATGGAGCCAACCAGCGGGCCGGGCGAAAGATTCGTCTCCTCCATGATCTCGTTGCCATTGAGCAGGGGCTCGAGCATTTGCTCGGGAGTTTCGGCGCGGCCCAGGTACTTCATATTGTGGTTGAAGGATGTAAAGCTGTCTTCCCTGGCCTGCAAATCCGCCCTGGACATGGCAATCAGACGCTGATTCTCGCCCACGGCCCTGAAACGGCGAATGCCCCTGTCCGTCATCATAAAATGGAAACGCATGTGGTGATTGACCAGGTGGCAGATCAGGTCGGAATCTTCCTGGGCAAAATGCAGCCTGCGCAAAATCTTGCGCGTTACCTTGGCCCCGACCCGGTGATGCTGGTAGTATGTCCAGCGGCCATTGAAATATTCGGCTGTAAAAAGCTTGCCAACATCATGAAAAAGCATGGCCATGACGCCAAGCCAGTCATAATGGAAGCCTTCTTCCGGATAGCGGCGCATACATTCAAGGGTATGCTCGAAAACATTGCCGTTGATTTCGCCCTTGTCGTTTTGCTGCACAACGCGGGAAAGGGCCGCGACTTCCGGGATCAGACCCTGCAAAATGTGGGCGTCGTGCAGAAGGCGCACAAAACGGTGCATGGATTCCGCCGCAACCTTGCGCCATTCCTCCATGATGTCCCTCGCGGGCACATAGTCAAGGACGCGGCCGGAAGAACGCACAATGGCCATCCAGGTATTTTTTTCAATGGGCAGATCAAAATTGGCCGCGAAACGGAGCGCGCGAATTGCCAGCAGATAATTGTGGCGCAGCGTTATATCGGGCAGCCCCAGAAGACGAATCTCGCCTTCTTCCATGGCGGCGAAGCCATCGTATGGACCCGCGGGGGCGGGAGGCGTTCCGTACGCCGTAATGCGCAGCTCGCGCTGCTTTTCGGGATCCATCTGCATGGCCATTGTGGGCGTGACCCGCAAAAGCGAAAGCTCGGGGTGACCGGCATCCCCGCTTTCAAGAGGATAAAAGCGGAAGATAATGCCATTTTCTTCCAGGCTGGCCAGGGCGCGGCCATCCGGCACGCTTTCGATTTTCGGAAAAAGCTTGGACAGTGTTTCAAAATCTGGCTCGCAGGCTATGTCCACGGCCGGAGTCCTGTTCCTGCTGTTTTTAGCGGAAAGCAATTCTTCCTGGAGCGGCGCATTGATAACATGAGCGTCAAAACCGTTGCGCAGCAATGTCTTGCAAATAGTCACTGCATCCTTGATGGCCTCGTGCATGTGGGGAACCTCTGCTCTGAAATAAAAATGAAAGGTTATTATCAGTTCACAAGCGGCCAAAAGTCAAGACGGTTGACAAAAAAAGAACAAACCATGCGAAAGGGGGCCGCCCGCGGACGCCCCCCTTTCGCATGAAGCAGGAAAAACCTGTATTTAATCCGTTAACGTAAGCCTTTCCCTGTTTTTCTCTATTGTCTGGCTGGGAACCTTCTTTCTGCTGGAATAGCCGGTATGCAGCAGGTCGTGCGCCTTGTGCGAGCCTGGCTCGCCCAGGTAATCCCTGTACATTTTCCTGATCTGCGGATTATTGTGCGACTGACGCCTGGGCATGGAGCGATCCATGCGATAAAGGGCCTGCTGCCTGGTTTTGGCATGCGGATGGTATTTTTTCTTGATTCTGCTCGTGCCGCCGCCATCCACGCAGCCGCCCGGACAGGCCATGACCTCGATGAAGGCGTATGGCGATTTGCCCGCAAGCGCGTCTTCGGCCAGTTTCTGGGCATTGCGCAAACCGTGGCAAATGGCCACCTTGATCCTGCCATTTTCCGGGCCCAGGTCAATTTCCGCTTCCTTGACGTCTTCCATGCCGCGCAGGGGCGCGACCTCGATTGTATCAAGCTCTCTGCCTGTCAAAATGGCATGGACCGTGCGCACTGCTGCTTCCATCACGCCGCCGGTGGAGCCGAAAATAACGGCCGCGCCGGTGGAGGAACTCATGAAAGGATTGTCGAAAGGCTCGGGATCGACATCTGAAAGATTGATGCCGAAACGCCGCAAAAGCCTGGCAAATTCGCGCACTGTAATGACAACGTCCGTATCCGGCACGCCATTGCGGGCCAGTTCCGGGCGTTTGGCTTCATCCTTCTTGGCAACGCAGGGCATGATGGAAATTACGCGCACCCGCCCGGGGTCGATTTCCATGGCATCCGTCAGATAACTCTTGGCCAGGGCGCCAAGCACAGCCTGCGGCGATCTTGTGGTGGAAACATGGGGCAATATTTCGGGAAAATGCTTTTCGGCATAATTCACCCAGCCAGGACAGCAGGAAGTGAACATGGGCAGCTTGCCGCCATGCTTGATATTGTGCAGCAATTCAGTGCCTTCTTCCATAATGACCGCATCGGCCGCGAAATCGGTATCCAGAACTATATCGGCGCCTATTGCCTTTAGGGCGCCCACAATCTTGCCTTCCACATTGACGCCGGGGGCAAGGCCGAATTCCTCGCCAAGCACCACGCGCACGGACGGCGCAAAGGCAAAGACAGTGGTGATTTCCGGGTCGGAAAGCATATCGATCACAATGTCGTTTTCGTCCTTTTCCGCCAACGCGCCAGTCGGGCAAACCATGATGCACTGGCCGCACTGGATGCAGGCCGAAGTCGCATGGTCATCGGCCATGCCGACGCCAATGCTGGCATCCGTACCCTTGCCGTCCAGGGTCAGGGCGGCCACGCCCTGGATTTTGCGGCACACTTCCACGCAGCGCAAACAGCGAATGCACTTGCTCATGTCGCGGGTCATGCCGTTGGCGGTTTCGTCCAGGGTTCTGCCCTGTGGTTTCTGCGGCAGCTTGCTGGTGAAGCGATTGCGCGAAAGGCCTACGGATTCCCCAAGATCCTGCAATTCGCAATCGCCATGGCGCACACAGGACACGCAGTCCTGGTCGTGGTCCGCAAAGATAAGTTCCACCTGTGTGCGCTGCATGTCACGCACATGGCGCGAAATGCTGTCGATCACCATGCCGTCCGAAAGCGGGGTTTCGCAGGCTGCGGCCATGCGTTTGCCGTTTTTATCCATGATTTCCACAAGGCATACCCGGCAGGTTGCCGGCTTGTGGCCAAGGGGTTCGAACTGGCACAGGCTGGGAATAAATATTCCATTGCGTTTCGCCAGTTCCAGAATGGTTTCCCCATCCCTGAAGGAATATTCCTTTCCATTGATCGTAACTTTCATCGCGCATCCTTTTTATGTGCCACAGCAATGGACGCCAGGCCAAAAGAACCCTCCCGCCCCGGTTGACCGGCGATATGCCAATTACTGCTTTATGGTTGAAAACGCATTATTTCGTATAACACAAATGCAAGCAAATGTGCAACCAAACGCCATGTAAAAAACGTGGCTGACCGTGATATCTTTCCCTTTTCTGTCTTTCATGGAAATGCTATTGCTGGATGAAGCGGAAAGAAAACATCCAGAACAAAACCAACAACAAACCCATGCCCGCACAAGCCCCAAATCGTCCGTTCGCCGTCGTTACTTTTGTCCTTCTTCTCGTTGCACTTCTTTTCCATGCCAACACCGCCAGGCCGGAAACCCCGCAAGGGACGGGCGATCCCTGGACAATCTACGCCTTTTCAAACTGGGAACTGGCCCATAATGACAATCAATTCACAATCAGGACAGTGTCCCTTAACAATCCGTCAATACTGCTGCAATTTTCAAACAGTTTTGAGGAAAGAATAGCCAGCCTCCCCCAAACTTTCGGCATAAGCCTTGAGATGGTGGACAAGGATATGGCCAAGTTTGACGAAGGCGATTACGAAAACTGCGAAATCTTCGTGGATGGCATCGGTTACCACGCCCACGCGGCCAGAAACGGCGATTCCATCAACATCGAGGACAAAAGTCTGGCCAGGACAATTCTGGCCTCCAGCCATGGGCAATTTGTAATCAGCTTTCCCGATCTTGCCATCTCCTATACATTCCCTGTCACCGGCTTCAAGGCCGCGTTCAACCGCGTAAAATACCTGCATTTGCAGCTTGAGCTTGAAAAGCGCGGCAAGGCGATCCAGACCTTTTCATACGCTGGCTCGATTTGCATCCTGATTGCCGCGGCTGTCGGCATCGGCATGTTTTTGCGCTCCAGAAAACGGCTTGCGGACGCAAAAAAACAGGATGCCAAACAGGAAAAACCGGAAGCAGACAAAAAGGGCGGCCCGGCCGGGGGAAAAAGCAAAACAGCCAAGGCAAAAACGCATGGCAATGCGCAAACCGGCGCGCGAAGCGCCAGGCAGGGCCACAAAAGCAGCCGCGCGACATACGACAGCAGCGGCAGAAGCCGCGCCTCGGCAAGCTACAATGACAATTTTTACGAAAGGGCAAATTTCGGCAATCCTTTCGGATCGTCTTCCGCCGCTGCGGGCATGCCGCCGGACGCGCGCAATGCCCTGGAATTTTTCAATTTGCCGCAAACGGCAACCCTGGCCGAAATCCGGGACAAGCGAACTTTCCTGCTCAAGGCCTATCACCCGGACCGCTTCCAGGGCGACGAGGCAGCCATGAAAATGGCCGAGGAACAAACCAAGAAGGTCAATTACAATTTCGACATCCTGGCAAGATATTATAACCAGATGGGTAAAAAATAAGGAGCGCGGGGGTTGATGGCGGGCGGCGTCGTATTATTGTGAGGGGCTGGAAAAAGAGAGTTGAACCAGCCCATGGATTTGCTGCTTCACGATCAGCTTTTCCTGCGCAGCGGAAAAATATCAAAAGAAGCCGCGCCATCGCCCGGGCGCACAAGCCAGAACATCTTGTCGGAATAAAGCTTGAGGGGAGCCGATTTCCCCGCCAGGACGCCATCAGGCGAGTTTTTCAATGCGATATCGGCCCGGGCCAGCAAAATCGGCACAAGCCAGCCTTTGATGCCGGAACCGCCAGCCCTGGCCAGCCAGGCCAGAATTTTTTCCCCTGCCGAATATGGCAGGGCGCAAAGCAGGGCCGGTTCGCCATAATAATAAATATGCAGCCTGTCTGGCAGTTTCGCGGAATCCTCCGGCCGAATTTCAGCCTCCAGCACATTGTCCGCGCATTTCAGCTCCATGGGGATTACTGCGCCTTTTGCGGGCGCCTGCCATGCGCTCGTCCTGCCGCCTTCGGCCCGCACTTCGTCCAGGCCATAATGCGCGGCCATTGCCCTGTTGATCCAGAAATGCGGATCGCCTGAAAGATCGTAAAGGTATTTTCCCAGCACCCAGTACCTGTCGCCGCTGCCCGGGGGCATGGGCGGAATTGTGGCCTCGCTTTTTGCCTCGCGCAATATTTCCTGTCTTTTTTCAACAAGCTGGTTGAGCTGCCAGAACTTGCAGCCCTCCCACAGCAGGGAAAGGCTGCAAAAAAGCGCAAGCAGGATTTTGAAAAATCTGAAACACGATGCCATGCCGGGCATTTTTCCGGCTTTAGCAAAAACAATGCAGGCGCAGACCAGCAAGAGGGCGAAGCTGCCCGCAAAGGCTCTTGGCGGCGGCCAGGCCGTCAGCAAATACGCGCCATGAATCAGGCAGGCAGGCAAAAGAAAAAGCCAGGCCGCCGGCGGAATTTGCCAGAGCCATTTTTTGCCGTATTCCCGCCAGAGGGCGAAACAGGAAAGGGCCAGCAAAAAAATGGGCAGCCATTCCATGACAATGGCGCCCGGCAAGTGCCCCAGCCAGGAGATGATACGCTCGGGCCAGGATGCCGCGGCCCACGCATGAACAGAAGCATCCCGCGTCAGCAGGGCGCGTTCTGCGTTCCCTGGCGCGGCCAGGGTAAGAAAGCCGCCCACACAAATGCCGATGGCGCCGCAAAACAGGCTTGCCGGGAACTTGCGTCTTTTCAGCCAGAGCCAGCCCGCGCAGGCCAGGGCAGAGACAGGCAGGGCCGCGCTTGTGGGATAGTCAAGGGAAGCGACGCATATTCCGCCCAGGAAAAAGGCCACGCAGGCCGCGGGAGCAAGCCGTCCTTCCGGAGTTTTTTCTCCGTCCAGAGCGAAACGGAAAGGCAAAAGGAAAGCGGCCTGGCCAAGCAGGGCTATTTCGCCGCCAACGGAAAGCCAGAAAAAAGCCTCCCCGAACGAAGGCAAGCCCAGCCACAGGAGCGCGGCCAGGCCAAATATCCAGCCCGGAGTCAAATTTTGCCGCCAGTTGCCGCCAAAAACGCACATCTGCAAAAGCCACACATACAGGCCGAAACCGCAGGCCGCGACCAGACAATAGAGCCAGCGCGGCAGCATGAACAGCAAATAGACCGCCAGGTTGCCAGCGAAGCGGCCGCACCAGGTCCAATACATTTCACAAGCCTGGCGAATTGAACCCGCAAGCGTGAGGGGCCGGGCCACAACTTTCGCGCCGCCATAAAACTGGGCATAGCCCGGAGTGATTTCGCGGCTGAAAACAAAGTTGTCGGACATGAGGGGAGAAAGCCAGACAAAATAGAAAATGACCAGGATTATGAACAAAAAGCTTGCCGCAATGGTCAGGATTTTGTCTTTCATCCGCAAGTCCCTTTGTGGTTTGAGACCCCGGCCTTAAGGCCGAACAAGCCCGCGCCCCGCACTCTCGGGCGGGGTATCAGACGCGGGCGCAAGACGCAAAACCCTGAAGGGCCTTGCTACCAATTTGGTCGCAAAAGCCGGCCTCAAAGCCCCTGTCGCGAGACAACGCAGGCAATGCCAATGCCAATCAGGACAAAGCCGGCAATTTGCACGCCGTCCATTCTTTCATGCAAGAGAAAATGGGCGCCAAGCACGGTAAAAACATATTGCGAGGCGAGAACGGCCTGGGCCACGCCAAGCGGCACAAAGCGCAAAAGCCATGCGTAGGCGAGGCCCCCAAGGCCGAAACAGCATAGCCCCAAAAACGAGAGCCAGCTCATGAAATTGCAAAGCAGCGGGGCCGGACTTTGCCCGGCGCCAGTCTTGAGCAGCAGGCTGGCGCAGACATTTACCGCGACAACAGGCAACATATATAGCCAGTAAGGCATCAGATACCTCCCGCCATCCTGGACAGAACTTGCGCGTCCCAGAGAAAATAACGGAAATCGCCATGCCTTTTGGCGTGGATTTCACTGCATTTGCGTATTACCCACGGCTTGAGACCGGGAATTGCCGCATCTGCCGGCGGCAGCGAGCGCAGCCACAGATTGAGCGGAATGCCGAAACCTTTTTTGGGCTGCTCCAGGATGTTTTTTGGCAGCCAGCCTGCAAGGGCCTTTTTCAGCAGATACTTGCGCTGTCCCGGCCGGTATTTGCAGCGCATGGGCAGGCGCGCGCAGAAATCCACCAGATCATTGTCCAGAAAAACCGCGCGGCTTTCCAGGGAGACCATCATGCTTGCCCTGTCCGATTTTACAAGGATATCGCAGGGCAAATACAAACAGGTAAAGAACATCAGCGCCTGCTCAAGACCGTCCAGATCCGGATTGGCGGCAAAAAGCCTTTCCGCATCCCCGTAAAGAGCCCGGGCATCCAGCGGCTTCTCGAAAAATTCCGCAATTTCGTAAGGCTCAAGGCCGCTCATCCAGATTGGCAGCTGGATTGATTCCGGCCAGGAAAGCCCGCGCAGCATGCGCTTGACCTTGAACTCGAGACTCATGTTCCTGTCTGAAGCGCGCAGGCCGGAAACGGCCTTTCTGGCAAGCCTGTGCAGCCAGGACGGCACAAGGCGGCGATAGATTGCAGCCGGCCTGATAGCGGCCATCGGGTCATAGCCGCCAAAAAGCTCGTCTCCTCCATCTCCGGAAAGAGCCACGGTCACATGGCGGCTGGCAAAGGCGGCAAGATGATATGTGGGAATCAGCGAGGCATCGCCAAACGGTTCGCTCATTTGGCCAAGGATGGCGCCAATCGAGGCGCGCATAGCTTTTTCCGAAAGGTATTCAACCTGGTTGCGAACCCCGAGATAATTCGCAACCTGCCTGGCCTTGTCCGACTCGTCGAAGCTTTTTTCGTGAAAGCCGATGGTGAAGGTGCTGATGCTTTCGGGATCGGCCACCTTGCAGGCCGCGGCCAGCACGGCGCTGGAATCGATTCCGCCAGAAAGGAAAATCCCTAGCGGCACATCGCTCAAGAAGCGACGCCTTACAGCCTGGACAAGCAGGCGGCGCAGTTCCTCCGCCAATTCCTCGTCGTCCGTAAGCGAATTGTCGGGTTGCAGGGCAAATTGCCAATACGCGCCCTTTTCCTGCCGCAAGTCCCGCAAATCCAGGCAAAGCCAGGAGGCCGGGGCAAGGCTTTGGCAATTTTTGTGGATTGTTCTGACGCCAGGCAAATAGTTCCAGGCAAAAAAACGCTGCAAATCGCCCTTGTCGCAAGTATTTTCAAAGCCCGGCCAAAGACGGAGTGAAGCAATTTCGCTGGCAAAGGCAAAGCCGTTTTCATTGGCCGTATAAAAGAGCGGCTTTTCGCCAAAACGGTCGCGCGCAAGCCAGAGCAATTGCTTTGCGGGCTGGTAAAGGGCAAAGGCGAACATGCCATTGAGGCGCGAAAGGCAAGCTGGCCCCCACTCTTCAAAAGCATGGAGCAGGGTTTCGGTATCGCTGTGACCGGTATGGAAAACATGGCCCCGATCTTCCAGTTCGCCGCGGATTGGCAAGTGATTGTAGATTTCCCCGTTATAGACGATAACAGCGCCGCTTGCGGGATTGGTCATGGGCTGGGCGCCGTCGCGAACGTCAATAATGCTCAGGCGGCGATGGCCGAGGGCCAGGCGCCCGTCCAGGAACACGCCGCCGCCATCCGGCCCGCGATGCGCCAGGGCATCCGTCATGCGTCTGATATCGGCCTGGTCGCCAATGCCAAAAAAGCCGGCTATGCCGCACATTTCAGCAACCCGTTTTTACTTTTGGCGGTTAATATTCACCAATTCGCGGATAAAATACGGCCTTTGCCCGCGGGATTCAAAATATGTCCTGCTCATTACTTCCGCCAGAAGGCCCATCAGGATGCACATGCAGCCGAGCAGAAAGCAGATGCCCGAAAACAGGGGCAGCGGCGTCTGGATAAGGCTTGTGCTGCCAAAGAACTTGAGGCAGAGGGCCCAGGCCAGGGTAATGAAGGAAAGGAAAAAGGCCGCAAGGCCAAAGCCGCCAAAGACATAAATCGGCTTGGTCAGGTAGCGGGAAAGGAACTTGACGACAAGGATGTCAAGCAGAACCTTGAAAACGCGCTCAAGGCCATACTTGGAACTGCCAAATTCCCGCGCATGGTGGGTTACGGGTATTTCCGTGATCTTCGCGCCCTGCCAGGAAGCATAGACGGGGATGAAGCGGTGCATTTCGCCGTAAAGGCAGACATTGTCGAGCATTTCCTTGCGGTAGGCTTTCAATGTGCAGCCGTAGTCATGCAGACGGACGCCGGAAACCTTCGAGATCAGGCCATTGGCCACGCGGCTGGGCAGGTTGCGCTTGATCGGGTTGTCCTTTCTGTCCCTGCGCCAGCCGGAAACGACGTCATAGCCTTCGTCGAGCTTTTCAAGGAGTTTGGGAATATCGGCCGGATCATTCTGCATGTCGCTGTCCATGAAGACCAGGATATCGCCGGATGAAAAATCGATTCCGGCCTGAATGGCCGCCGTCTGCCCCGCATTGACCGCAAAGCGGATTATCCGGAAACGGCCGTCCTCCCCGGCCAGGGCTTCCATCTCGTCAAAGGATCTGTCCGTGCTGCCGTCATCCACAAGGATGACTTCCGCATCGGGCAAGCCTTCCAGCGTTTTTTTCAGGGCCGAAAAAAGATTGGGGAGGCTCTTTTCTTCGTTATAGACTGGTATGATTATGCTTAGCAAAATTCCTAACCTGTTTTTTTCCTGTAAATCTGATAAGCCAGCCAACCGTAATGCCGGGCTGCATCCGGGTTCACAACGGACACCAGCCGGTAAAGCCCGCTTTTTTTGACAGCATCGCTCAGGCTGGCGGCATAATCCCTTTCATGAACGTCAAAAGCTTTCCCAATGGCAATAACATCAGGAGGATTGGCCTTCAGTTCGCTTGCCAGTTTTTCGCTATTCATGCCCAGCTTGACATAGTACCTGCTCAGGTCGCTCAACCCGTAGCCCGCGCCATGCCGCTCCGTTTTCGGGGGCATGGCGCCTGCAGCCGGGTAGATAAAAAAAGAAAACGCGCTTGCAGATAACGTGCCGCCAGGCGGCAACGCTTTCCTGATTTCCCTGGCCGCCATGAGCGGATTTGATTTTTCCGCCCACTCGTCAGGCCAGCCCTGTTCGGGAAAACGTCCTATCATCTGCAATGTCATGGGCGCATTTGCAGGGCTGGGCAGGCCCGCAAGGGAAATACAGACGCATAAGCTGACCAGGACGACAATGCCAGCGCCCGTTTTTTTGCGCTGGCAGCTGCTCATTTCTTGCACAAGCCACGCTGCAAGGCCTCCCAGCCCCGGCAGGCAGACAGAAAAATGATACAGAAAACCAATCTTGGTCATGGGCTCCAAAAGGGGCAATAAAAAAACCGCCAGCCAGAACAGGCCTCTTTTTGCGGAGACAATCCGAACGCCAAATTTTAGCCGCCTGTAAACGAACAGCGCCCCCACACCCAGAAGGGCCGCTATGGGGCCGGTGAAATTATGCAGGGCCTTGTATATTCCGCTTTGAAAATTATGCCATATACGCCCGGTTTCCTGGGCATAAAGCAAACCCCTGTCAATATACGCTTCATAAATTTCATTCAGGGCGTCGATCCCCTGAATCCAGAAAAGGAGAAGAAGAATCGGAACCAGCCCTGCAATGCCCCCTGCAATATAGCGCAGCGTGGCCGGCCCCCCCCCGCAGACCAACCGCAGGGAGGTTGGGGGTGGGCGCCCATCCCCTTGGAGTCCGGCCCCCGCCAGCACCGGGCCCTCAGGTCTCCCCCTTGTAGGCGTTCTGGTTTGAAGGGGGAAAAGG
>VSMX01000037.1 GCA_009773975.1 Desulfovibrio sp.
GTCGATAACAACCCTGGGCCGGTTGCCGGATGAGTTGCCAATGCGCACAGTGGTTACCAGGTCGTTTTTGGGTATTCCAGGATTGGGCGGGAATTTCCATTGGCCGTCAAGATCCAGCACCACGCGCGGCGGATTGTCCAGCGTCATACTTCTCCAGGCCATTGCGCCATTGCCGGTAATTCGCACTGTGGCGCCGTTTTCGCGGGCATAGACAACAAATCTTTTAATGTCGTGGCTGGTCTTTGCGGCTGCGGGTTTGGCCGGTTCGGGATGGACATTGGCTTTCTCGGGCGCGTCCTGGGCAGGATTCTGTTTTTCAGCCTTTTCCGGCTGCTCTTTCGGCTTTTCGGGCTGTGCCGGAGTTGGCTTTGCAGGCTGTTCCGCAACAGTCTTTGGCTTTTGCGGCTGTTCAACAGCGGGTTTGGGTTTTGCCGGCTGTTCCACTGGCTGCTTCGGTTTTTGCTGCTGTTCCGGGGCAGGTTTTGGCAGCGCTGGCTTTGCGGCCGGCTTCTGCGCGTTCTCGGTTGGTTTTGCGGCAGAAGGCGGAATGTCTGGAGTTTCGGCTTCTGATTCCAGCTGGACGCCGGCAGCCAGTCTCAGGGCTTCACGCTCCTGTTCGCTCGTCATTCGTTCGCCAGGCGCGGCTTCCTGAACAAGAAGGGGGGCAAGGGCGGCCCTGGCCTGTTCCCGTTCGCGGGCGATTACATTTTCCGCAATCTCACGCGAGGATTTGTAGGTTTCGGTTGGTGTTGGAATATCCACTTTTTCCGGCACCACACTGGTATCCTGTGAAAAACCGGATTCGGCCATCGGAGGCGGGGAGTAGTCGTTTTTTCTGCCAAGTCTCTCATTCAGCATTACAAGAGCCATGCCAAGAATGCAGACAGCCAGGATGAGGCCAAGAATAACCTTGTTCATTGGACGGATACCTCAAATAACTCTTTCTATTTGCGTTTTATGGAGGATTCCCTCTGGATATGCGCGCGCAGGCGAGAATATACAGGCTCGTCGCCATCGATGCTCATGGCGCGTTCCACATGGACAAGGGCTTTGCCATAAGCCCCAAGAAGAGCATAGATTCTGGCGATGTTGAAATGCGCATGGTCATCATCGGGCGAGAGTTCAAGCACGCGCGTGGAACTGGCCAGGGCCAGATCCAGCAATTTCTTTTTGCGCAAGGAAACGCCGAAATCCCTGAACATGTGCTTGTGCGCCGGGACTATGCCTTCTTTCAGGCGCACAAGCTGCTCTATGGCCGCAAGCGCTCCCTGCCTGTCCCTGGGCCGGGAGAGGGCGGAAATAGCCTTTCTGAAATTATTGCGCATATCGTTTTCAAGCTGTTTTGCGCGCCTGGCTTTTTCCAGCCGCAGCAGGGAAACGTCATCAGCCTCGGCTTTTCTGGCCGGCGGAGGGCTCTTTGCCAGCAGGCGCATATCCGGCGTTGAAACCGGAACAGCCAAAATTGATGGCTCCAGCCTGAAATTCGCCTCGAAAACATTTTTTTTGACAGCCTGGGCCGCGGCTTTGGGCAAAAGCGCGGCATCCAGTTCCTGAACAGCAAAATCTTCAGGAGAAACAGCCCAGACAAAATATAGCCTGGTCCGTTGCTGGCCTGAATTTTGTTGTATTTTACGGGAGTAAACTCCCAGAAATCTCGGATTACGCATGGAGCTAGATTTACATTATTCGCGTCAAATGGCAAGGTGGCGCAATGCCTTCATATTTAATCCGACGAGCCATAAATCCTGGCAAATTCATGGCTCGTCCTGAGAGAATCCGAAAATATGCATGAAATGTCGCTTGCGATGAACATTCTGGAACTGGCGGAAGAAGAGGCGGCAAAAAACGGCTGCAACAGGCTTTCGCGCATTTGCGTGGATTGCGGCGCGCTTTGCGGCGCAATGCCGGAAGCCCTTGAGTTTTGTCTCAAATGCCTGCTGGCCGAAACCGCGCACAAGGACGCCATTCTGGAACTGGTGAAAGTGCCGGTAAAATTGCGTTGTTTAATATGCCACACTGTATTTGAAGGCGCGGGGCAGGATTCCCTCTGGCAGCCCTGCCCGAAATGCGGCGAAATAATGGGCCATGACGTTGAACAGGGGCGCGAACTTGTCCTGAGCCGCATTGAAGCCTGCCACGATGACAACATTCCCGCTCCCGTCATTTCGACTAGGGCGTTTTCCCAATAAAATTGGGCAAACGCTCTCATGCAACTTTGCCTTCAAAGGAGCGCACGAGAATATCTCAAGGTAAATTTACTTTGCCGCAAAGAGATATCCTCAGTGCGAAAATGCTATAAAGGCTGATTCTTGCGGTTGTCTTCAGCTTGCTGCATGCCAGCCCAAAAACATCTTGTAGGCCGGATTGTCGGTCTCTTCGATGCTGGGATAGCCCATCCGCTCAACCTTGGCCAGAAATTCTTCAAACGCGGCCTTTTTGTCGGGCGGCACATCAAAGCCCATCAATACCCGGCCATAATCCGCGCCGTGATAGCGATACTGGAATAGGGTAATGTTCACTTCCACCTGCATGGCATCCATCAGGTTTAGCAGGGCCCCGGGCCGTTCGGGAAAGAAAAAGCGCAGCAGCCTCTCGTTGGCCACAGTGGGCGCATTGCCGCCAACCATGTGCCGCAGGTGCAGCTTGGCCAGTTCGTTGTCGCTTAAATCCATTGCCTGGAAGCCCTGATCCTTCAGTTCGGCCAGGGCTTCGGCCGCGTCGCTCCTGCTTTGCGTCTTGATGCCGACAAGAACCCGCGCATTGTTGGGGTCGGCAAAGCGCGTGCAAAGCTCGGTAATGTTGCGGTTGCCTATGGCCGCGCACAATTGGCGAAAGCTGCCTTTTTGTTCGGGAATGGTAACGGCAAGCAGGGCTTCCCGCTGCGCGCCGATTTCCGAGCGGTCAACGACGTGTCCCAGCCTGTCAAAGTTCATGTTCGCGCCGCTTACAATTGCGGCCAGAACCTGGTCGCGCACATTTTCCCTTTCCACCCATGCTGTCAGTCCGGCCAGCGAAAGCGCGCCAGCCGGTTCGGCCACCACGCGCGTCGCCTCAAAAATATCCTTTATTGCGCCGCAGATGGCATCGGTATCGACTGTAACAATTTCATCCAGCAAATCGCGGCAGAGGGCAAAGGTTTCCTCGCCAACCTGCTTTACGGCCACGCCGTCCGCAAAAAGCCCGACTTCATTGAGCATTACGGGATAACCGGCTTCGATTGACTGGCGCATGGCGTCGGAATCCCCGGGCTCCACGCCGATGACCCTGATTTCGGGGCGCAGATTCTTGACATAGGCAGCCACGCCAGCCGCAAGGCCGCCGCCACCGATGGGCACAAAGACAGCATCAAGCTGACCGGGCCTCTGGCGCAGAATTTCCATGCCTATTGTGCCCTGGCCAGCTATAACATCCGGATCTTCAAAAGGCGGAATAAAAACAGCGCCTGTCTGGCGAATCAGGTCCTGGGCATGCAAAAAGGCATCGCTGAATGATTCGCCGGAAAGAACCACCTGGCCGCCCAGTCTTCTGACAGCGGAAATCTTGATGGCCGGTGTTGTGACAGGCATGACTATGGTTGCCTCGCAGCCAAGCGTCCTGGCCGCGAGCGCGACGCCCTGGGCATGATTGCCGGCCGAGGCCGCGATTACGCCACGTTTTAGTTCCTTGTGGGAAAGACGGGCCATCTTGTTGAACGCCCCTCTCAATTTGAAGGAGAAAACAGGCTGCAAGTCCTCACGTTTGAGAAGAATTGTATTGCCCAGACGGCGGGAAAGATTTTCGGCTTCTTCGAGCGGCGTTTCAACAGCGACATCATAAACCCTGCTCAATAAAATACGCTGCAGATATGAACTGTGATCGGACATTATTTACTTCCTTTATCGCAAATACCTTTGTGGTTTGAAACCTGGGCCCGGCGGCCATGCCGACAATGTTTTATGCCTGGATGTTGCTTTCAAACAAAATTTTCTGTCGGGCGAGCAGCCGCGCGGAAGGGAAATTGAAGTCGTCAAAATCCGCATTTACCTCAAGGCCGGAAACTATGGCGCGGCATACGGGCAAGTCAAGGTCCGCCCTTGTCAAATCCACATAAACGGGCCATAGCCCCTGCGCTTCCAGCACTTCTTCAACCAGATTCAGGCTGGCGCTGATTGAACCCATTTCGTAATTCGGCAAATCCTCGAGATATATCCGGGGCATACGCCGGATTGGAGGCATAGAAGCCTTGCCCGGATGACGCCCGAAAGAATAATCCCAGGGTGTTTCGGTCAGGGCGGATAGCGCGGCCTTTTTGCCATTCATGGCCGCAGCGGCCGCCTGGCAAATTGTTCCGTCGCGCCCAGTCACAAAACAGCGGTAGGCAGGCACGCCAACTTCCGTGGTAATATCCTGAAACTGCACGAATATTCCCTGGGCAACGTAATCGTCAAGCAAACCCTGAATGCGTTGATCCCGGGATTTGACGCAA
Source organism: Desulfovibrio sp. (assembly GCA_009773975.1). GTDB lineage: Bacteria > Desulfobacterota > Desulfovibrionia > Desulfovibrionales > Desulfovibrionaceae > Desulfovibrio. Next base: position 4,466 of record VSMX01000037.1, read on the forward strand.
AAGCAGGCTTGCGCGTAGTAGGGCGTGGTTGCATGGGCATCCCGCTCGATTATTTCCAGGAGGGCGGAGAGGCGCGCAAACTCGCGGCTTGTGCCGGAAGCGAGGCCAGTTGAACCCGTTGTCGCAAAAAGCTCGGGTTCAGACATATTGCTGAAAAGAAAAACAGCCTGGGCCGGTACAAGAACTTCGTTGCCCTTTCTGTCCTTGCCCTTCACCCATTTCAATTTCACATCCTTCCAGGTTTGAGGCTGAAAGGGTGATTTTGGAAAGGCGAAATCCAATTTCCCGGCTTCCAGATCGTTCACACTGGCGCAAAATAGAGGCATGGGCGCCTTTCGTCCCCCGACTTCCCCTGTCTCACCGCCAAAGCGGATTTCAGCATGGGCGCTGGCGCGTTCGACAATCTCCATTGCCAGCGACACGCGCGCGGCGGGGATGGACAAGGCCCTGCCATAGGCTGTGGCTATTCCCGACAGTTCGCTCGCCTGTTCGCCATCAAGACTATTTGCGGAAAGATGCCACTCCCTGAGCAAGCCAATGGGGGAAAGGGACTTTTCATGGCGCATTTCCGGGCCTGCCAAAATATTTGCCCTTTCAAGGGCCAGAAGCGCTGTCTGAAGGGTTCGTGAATTATCCTGGCAAACTTCGTTCGTTGCCTCGTTGAATCCTTGCTTGCGCAAGGCTGCCAGCCTGTCCGCATTCGCAAGCATGGCATCCCGCGCCTGGCAGACTTCCTGGCTCGTAAACAAATGCTCAATTTTCGAATCCCGCGGGAATTTGTGATGCTTATGGATATTATCCGCAAAATACCCGCCGCAAAGCTTCATGTCTTCAAGCAGGTCGCGGGGAGAATGCTTTTGCGCCAGATATTCCAGGGGATAACTGGCGCAGGCGTTTTCAAGATCTTTCAGGTTTGCGGCAAGGGCGCAGCCAGGACCTTTCAGGACGGCATACTGAAGAAGCAGGGAAGCAAGATTTCCGGATTTGCGGGCCAGTCGGCAAAGGGCCGCAAGCTGGCGGGGCCGCAGTTTTTCAAGCCCCAGCAGCAAGTGCTTGCGCAAAAAAGAATCCCCGGCCGAACTTTCCAAAAGTTTCAGCAGGTTTCCGAAAGAAAGCTCCTGCAAAGGCTCGCAGGCAAAGAAACCGGTTGTTCCAATTGTCTGCTTGTGGGGATAGGCGTATTTCATTATCTGACCGTGAAATTTGTCCCGGATTTTTTCCGCAAAAAAACGGGCCTTTCGGCCCGTTGTAATTAGCTATTTTATGAAAGAGACTTGCAATAATCTGCTTTTCAGGCTTTGACAGGCGAAACGCGATATATCAATGGAAAAGATATCGCAGGCCTGCAAAATCCGGAATATCAACGCTTTCAATACTGGTAGCGAGCCCTTGCAGCCCTGAGACCGTATTTTTTGCGTTCTTTCTTGCGCGCGTCGCGTGTCAGGAAGCCTGCTTTCTTGAGCGCGGAACGCAATTCCGGGTCAACAAGCAGGAGGGCGCGCGAAATGCCGTGCCGAACTGCTTCGGCCTGGCCGGTTACGCCGCCGCCATTTACTTTGACGCGCACATCAAGCTTGTCCGCCAGTTTGGAAATTGCCAGGGGCTGGCGCACGATCATTTGCAGGGTTTTGCGCGGGAAATATTCTTCGCAGGTACGCCCATTGATTGTGACGGCGCCGGAACCGGCATAAATGCGGGTGCGGGCTGTAGCTGTCTTGCGGCGTCCGGTGCCATATTCAAATTTTTCGCTCATCACTATTTTCCTTGATATGGCAGCTCAAGAGGCTGCGGCTTTTGGGCGAGATGCGGATGATTGTCCCCAACATAAACTTTTAGTCTTTTAAGCATGGCCCTGCCAAGCCTGTTTTTGGGCAGCATGCCCCGCACGGCCAGGCTGATGACCCTTTCGGGATGACGGGCCAGCATATCGGCCAGGGAAGTCTCCTTGAGGCTGCCCACCCAGCCTGAATGGCGGTAATATTTTTTGTCCAGTAATTTGTTGCCGGTAACTTTAATCTTTTCGCAATTCACAACCACGATAAAATCGCCGTTGTCGATATGCGGGGAAAATTCGGGCTTGTATTTGCCGCGAAGACGATTGGCTATCTGGCTGGCCATGCGCCCAAGAATTTGATCCCTGGCGTCCACCAGATACCATTTGCGGTCAATTTCCCTTTCTTTCAGGGCGAATGTTTTCATTAAAATGGCTCCTCGGCCTTGTTGGCAATGGCGCATTGCCGGCATCATGCTTCGGCTTGAGGCGAACGGGGAAGCCTTTGTGGAAGATGAAAAGCACGAACAACGCGGTAAAAATCGGCTTTTAATCCCAATTGCAATATCTGTCAAGCCTTGGGAAAGGGGATTTGGCTTTCATAACTGTTGCCTGTCGCAGCAGGAACGATTGCAGCGATTTTGACAAGTTTTGCAAAGGTGGTTATGCCATGCGTAATTGCGGCGTTATCCTTGATACGGCTTCTTGATTGCCACAAGGCGGGATTTGCAAAATGGAGTCTTGTCCCCAAAAACAAGCCGGACCTCGGGCCGGAATATCGTGGCGGCAATCATGCTGGCCGGTTTGCCACTCATTCTCAAGCAAGAATATTATGACAGCGAAAAAATTTCTTTTGCCCCTTGCGATTTTTCTGTCCTTTTTGTTTGCCTCTCCTGTTTTTGCCCAGTCCGTTCTGGAGGGCAAGGTTGTTCATGTGGCCGATGGAGACACCATCGCCATCCTCACCCCCGACCGTAACCGGTACAGGATCAGGCTTTACGGAATTGACGCGCCGGAGCGGAAAATGCCATTTGGCCGGAAATCCGGCGAAGCCCTGGCAAGGCTTGTTGCCGGGGAAAATGTGCGCGTGGTGCCCATGTACACGGACGATTACGGCAGGATTGTAGGCCTGGTTGAAAACGGTGACGAGACCGAAGTCAACCGTGAAATGGTAAAAAACGGCTGGGCCTGGGTTTATACACATTTCTGCAAGGCGGATTTTTGCAGGGAATGGAAAATTTATGAAAGGCAGGCAAGGGAACGGAAAAAAGGCCTGTGGCGCGGCAAAAATCCGCAGCCGCCCTGGGAATGGAGAAGATATGACAGAAGGTAGGATTACGGGACGGTCGAGGTTTCAAGCCGCAAGGTATTTGTTATATAAAATAGCCAGGAGTTGATATATGGCAGTTCATGTTGTTGACCATCCCCTGATAAAACACAAGCTCGGTCTTTTGCGCGAAAACTCAACCAGCACCAGTGAATTTCGCCAGGTCGCCAATGAATTGGGCGCGCTGTTGTGCTATGAGGCAACGAGGAATTTGCCCCTGAAAAGGCGCTTTGTGGATGGTTGGGCTGGCAAGGTCGAAATAGAGGAAATAAAGGGCAAAAAGCTGACCGTTGTGCCGATTTTGCGCGCGGGCCTTGGCCTTATGGAAGGCGTGCTAACCATGATTCCTTCCGCCAAGATCAGCGTTCTGGGTATTTTCAGAAATGAAAAGACACTCGAACCGGTTGAATATTACGAAAAATTCGCCACAGACATGGAAAGCCGCCTGTCCATAATTCTTGACCCCATGCTGGCGACGGGCGGCTCCATGATTGCCGCGATCAATATTCTAAAAAAACATGGCTGCCAGAATATTTGCAGCCTCAACATTGTCTGCGCGCCGGAAGGCCTTGAAAAAATCCGGGCCCTTCATCCCGATGTCGATATTTATACGGCCGCCATCGATGAAAAGCTCAACAGCAATGGTTATATCATTCCTGGCCTTGGCGATGCTGGCGACCGGATTTTCGGCACACGATGAGAAGATTTGAAGACGTTTCAGAATGTGAACGATTTTTCCAGATACCTTCCGGCCAGGGCGCAAACAGCGCCCAGCACCATGTAAAGGATGCCGCAGGTAACCCAGACTTCAAAGGTCATCCTGCTTACTGCCATTATTTCAAGGCTCTGGAAAGTCAGGTCCGGGAGAGAAATCAGCGAGGCAAGGGCGGAATCCTTGAATGAAGAAATAGCCTGTCCTGTCATTGGCGGCAGGATTAGCCTGAAGGACTGGGGCAGGATGACATGGCGCAGGCTTTGCGCCCTGGAAAAGCCCAGGGCAAGCGAGGCGTCCCATTGTCCCCGGTCCACGCTCTCTATGCCTGCGCGGAAAATTTCGGCCATATAGGCGCATTGATAAATGCCAAGGGCCAGCACGGCCGCAGTCATTCTGTCCAGCTGGCCCACTGGCGCATAAATTGCAGTTGCCAATTCCTGCACAGGGAGAGGCAAGTTTCGGTAAACTCCCTCCAGCTCGGCCATTGGCAAAAAATTGCCCGCGAAAAAGTATACGCAAAACAGCAGCACAAGCGGCGGCGTATTGCGGATGATATTGACAAGGAAGCGATAGGACAGGGCATGGAGTCCGCGCCTGCCCGCAAAGCAGAATCCGAGAAGTGAGCCGAGGATAACGGCAAGCAGAAAAGACCAGAAGCCAACGCGCAGGGTTGTGAACAGGCCCTGCAGCAAAAGCCCGGCCTCCAGTTCGCCCTTTGGGTTGCGATGAACCAGGAATTCGCCCAGGAGCGGCCATTGCCATTCATATTGCGGCAGGGCAGACGCTTTTTTTATTATCCAGAGCAGGACCAGGAACAGCAAAGCCAAGCCGACACAATCCTGGGCGGAGAAAAAATGTTTGCGCCTTTTACCCCCAAAGGCGACAAGGGGGGACCATTCCCGCCCCCCTTGAATTTGTTCGCCCTGATTGGCCATTTAGCGTACCAGAGATTCCCAATCCCTGCTCTTGAACCAGTAATCGCGCTTTTCCTTCAGCCAGCCTTCGTCTTCCACAAGCCGTATCCAGTTATCCAGCACATTGAGTGAATCCGGATCGCCCTTGCGCACCAAAAAACCAACGGGCTGCTTTGCCAGGGCTTCCTTTGTGGTGATACAGCACATCGGGATTTTTCAGCGTTTCAAAGGCTGGCAGAGGCGCGGAGGAGAGCATTATATGCGAACGGCCGGCAATCACGTCCTGAACGGCGGGCGCCTCATCGTCAAAAAGCCTCAATGTGGCATTGGGGAACATCTTCCTGGCCAAAATCGCAGGTGTGCCTCCGCTTCTTACCGCGATTATGATATCGGATTTGTTGTAATCATCGGGAAATTTCAGGCCCTTTGTCTTTTCCTTGCTGGCAACTGCTTCGATTGTCGCGTAATCGTACGGTATGGTGAAATTGCCCTTCAGGTTGCGCTCCGGGGTTACGCTCAGGCTGCCTATTATAATGTCGAACTTGTTTGCCAGAAGCGCGGGCACTATGCCGGAAAAGCGCGTGGGCACAAGTTCGATATCAACGCCAAGGTCTTTGGCCAGCCTTTTGGCCACATCGACCTCAAAGCCAATGTATTCCCCGTTTTTGTCCTGCATGGCCCAGGGCACAAAGGATGAAAAACCGACGCGCATCACGCCGTTTTTGACAACCTTGTCGATCATGCTTTCATTGTTGGCGGCCTGGGACGCCACGGCCACGAGGCTCAGGCACAGGGCCGCGCAGCAGACTAAAAATGTTTTTTGCAATTGTTTCATTGCACATCCTCCATGCCTGGTGTTTTGCCCGCATTGTGTTCAAACCAGATTGCGGGCAGCGAAATGCATAGGCTTATCAGCAGATAGATTGCCGCTACAAGCAGCCAGACTTCGAAAGCCAAAAATGTTTCGGCAATAATGGCCTGCGCCTGCAGGGTAAGATCGGCAACGGCTATGGCGCTGACGAGCGAGGTATCCTTGATCAGGCTGACAGCCTGGTTTGTCAGGGCGGGCATGACGTTTCTGACAGACTGGGGTAAAATGACCATAAAAAAGGTGCTTGAAAGATTGAAGCCCAGACTTAGCGCGGCCTCCCATTGCTGCCCTGGAACGGCAAGAATGCCGGCTCGAAAGATTTCCGCCAGGTAGGCACCCTCGAATGCGGCCAGGGAAATGACCGCGGACCAGAACGGCCCAAGGCCAAAAAGCGGCGCGACAAGGAAATAGATGAAAAAAAGCTGTAGCAAAAGCGGCGTGTTACGGAAAATGCCGATATGAATCCTGGCCAGCAGGCGATAGAAAGGACTTGCCGAAAAGCGCATCAGCGCGAGGCCAAGGCCCAGGATGACCGAAAAACCAAGGCCGATAGAGGCTATGCCAAGTGTCAATAACAGGCCCTTGAGCAATGGACCGGCCCTGAAACCGTTTGTCGTCCATTGCCCAAAATGCCGCCACACCCTGTTCCATTGCCATTCATAGTGAAAGCCCTCTCTTGCGAGGTAAAAATAAAGCCATGCCACAATGGTAATGGAAATTATGAAAAAAATAAGCCGCCAGGGAGTTATAATTTTTAAGTAATATTTCAGTCCTGTTTTTTTGCGCACCAGTTTATACCAGGTTGATCTTTCGCGCAGCCCGCAACCAGTGTCCTTGCAAGATCCGCATCGTAGCGCGGGTCCATTGCAAGTTCGTTTGCCGCTTCCAGTGGGGTTCTGGCAACCGCGTATGGCCTGTCGGTAATCATCGCCGAGAAGGAATCGACGAGAGCGCACAGCCTTGCCGGCAAGCTCATCTGGTTTGCCTTGAGGCGCTGCGGATAACCAGAACCGTCCATTCTTTCCTGATGCTCGTAAATTATCTGGATGACATCATTTTGAACCACTTCCATCTTCTGCATGATCTTTACGCTGTGCAGCGGGTGGTGCAGGATTTTTTCCTTTTCCTCGGCTTTTAGCGGTCCCTTCTTGTTAAGCAGAAAAACCGGCGTCCTGTTCATGCCCACATCGTGCGTAAGCAGGGCAATGGCCATATTGTCGAGATCCTTGCGGCGAATCTCCTGGGTTTTCTGCAGCCAGAGCCACAGACCTACCGAAAAAGTGTTCACGGCATGGATTTGAGGGCTATGTTCGCGGAAAAGCCGGCGCACAAAGGCATTCATTCGCGGGGTGTCTCCCACGATATATTCCGTGACAACCAGGATATCCGCGAGCAATGGGTCAAAGAAAGCCTTGACTGGCTGTTCGTAAAAATCCTTGTAGCGATTCTGCAGCGCCTGGATGCAAATATCGACAATCTCGGATTCCTTGAGATTGTTGTCCTGCAGAACAAGGTCAAGCTGCTTGACGATATGCTGGGAATATATGTGGTGGTCTGAACGGGAGACAAAAAGCAGCCCATCCGCGCAAAGCTGCGCGGCTTCCTCCACTTGCTCGTTTGTCAGGCGCGCGCCCTTTCGGGAAAAGGGCGCTAGCACTGCAATGTCTTCCCGGAAATTGAAAAGATCCACCGGCGGTCGATACTTGGAGAAGCTGTTGAGAATCTCCGGATTAATCTGATAATATTCTTCATTGATATTATCAGGAACGTAGGCAGATCGTTTTTTTGGACTCATGATTATTTCCAGTAAATTTTAACCAGATTTGTGCCCCTGGGCGTAGAGGAATCCTTGAGCTGGCCGGCAGTGATGACGGCGCAGTCATTGACTTCGAAATCAGGACTCCTGTCGATGAATTCTTCCGCGCGTTCAAGGTGCGTTTTCTGAACCTGGCCCTTGTCCACAAAGATTGGCGTGGTGCCCCATACAAAGTTCAGGGCCTTGATTGTGGAAGGATCGGGCGTCAGGGCATAAATGGCCTGCGGAGGACGGCGCGAGGAAACCTGTCTGGCCGAACCGCCGGAAAGGCTGTGCGAGACAATGGCCTTGGCCTTGGCCTTGTCGGCCAGGAGACAGGCCGAATAAGCCAGAAATTCCGGTATGCCCTTGTCGCTGGAGGGTTCTTCGAGCGTGCGATTGTCCTCGAGCAGCTTTTCGGCTTCCGTTGTGATCTTGCTCATGTACTGGACTGTTTCCACCGGGAAATTGCCCATGGCCGTTTCTTCTGACATCATCACGCAGTCGGCGCCGTCAAGCACGGCATTGGCCACGTCCGTGGTTTCCGCCCTTGTTGGGGCTGGATTGTTGACCATGGAAAGCAGCATCTGAGTGGCCACAATAACAGGCTTGGATGCCGCGTTGCAGGCCTTGATGATATGTTTCTGCAGGGCTGGCAGCTTGGGGAGCGGGCATTCCACGCCAAGATCGCCCCTGGCGACCATGACAATATCGGTCTCTTTCAGGATTTCATCCAGGTTGTCAACCGCGCTCTGGCGTTCCAGCTTCACGACAACAGGCACCTTTCTGCCGGATTTGGCAATCAGGGCCCTGGCCTCGCGCACGTCTTCGGCCGTCTGCACGTAGGAAATCGCCACTGCGTCCACGCCCAGCTTGAGGCCGTCTTCAAGATCCTTCTTGTCCTTGTCCGTCAGAGCCTTGACCCTGGTGGATTTGCCGGGCAGCGCCAGGCCCTTTCTGGAGGTGACAATGCCCTCGTTATCGGCCACCAGAAGCACAAGGCCGTCCTTCTTGCGCCTTTCCCTGACAATGAACTGCAGGCCGCCATCGGCCAGCACCATTCTGTCGCCAGGCTCCAGGCTTTCGATAATCACTTCGTGGTCAAAGGGCAGATAGGCCATTTCATCAGTGCGCTTGTCCGTTGGGCCAAGCAGAAGCTCCATGCCCTTGGAAACCTGGATACTGCCTTCCGGCACCACGCCAAGCCTGATCTTTGGACCGGACAAATCCTGCATGATGGTTATCGGACGGCCGATTTCTTTTTCCACTTCGCGGATATAGTTGATTATTTTTACAAAATCGGAGGCGCCGCCATGGGAAAAATTAAGTCTGAAGACGCTGACGCCCGCTTCGGCCAGTGCCTTGAGTTTTTCCTTTGTATTCGATGCCGGTCCGATGGTTGCGACAATTTTTGTTCTCATGCTCTATACACTCCGTCTGCTAGTTGACGAATTTGGGAATTGGCTTCATTTTTCACGCAGGAATAATCAATTCTTTAGCCAGCTTTGTCAAGCTGGCTGCCCGGATTCACGAAAGACGCTCCCGGAAATCCTCATAGCCAAAAGTTTTCAGCAGCCCAAATCTCGCCTTGCCGCCTGCCGTGGAGAACAGGCCTATGGACGGCAGGCGCAAACCGTTGAAGGTTGTCGTCTTGACCATGCTGTAAATGGCCATGTCCGCAAAGGCCAGCTTCTGGCCAATTCGCAGCGGGGCCCTGAACGAATACACGCCAATGTCGTCACCGGCCAGGCAGGATTTGCCGCCAAGCCGGTAACTGCAGGCATGTTCCCCTGGCTGGCCCGCTATCGCGGGCGGGGAAGAAGCGTTTGCCAGGTAGCAGACTTCCGGCCTGTAGGGCATTTCAAGAACGTCCGGCGTATGGCAGGCCGCGGAAATATCCAGAATGGCAACCGGCATGTCCGCTTCCATGATGTCAAGCACGGTGCAGAGCAGCCAGCCCGCGTTCAGGGCCACGGCCTCGCCAGGTTCCAGATAAATCCGGGCCTTGTAACGCTCACGCCAGTCCGTCAGGCAACTGCACAGCAAATCAATGTCATAATCTTTTCTGGTAATGTGATGGCCGCCGCCAAAATTGATCCAGCGGCAGGCCCTGATCTGTTTGCCGAACTTTTTTTCAAAAGTTTCCAGCGTTCTGGCCAGGGCGTCGGCATTTTGCTCGCACAGGGTATGAAAGTGCGCGCCGGAAATTTCCGGCGGCAAAACTTCCAGATCCAGGTTCTTCCGGCGTATCCCGAGCCTTGATCCGGGCGCGCACGGGTTGTAAAGCGCCGCGGCTCCTTCCGAATGCTCGGGATTGAAGCGCAGGCCGCATTCAACTGGCGAATCTTTCCGCTCCGTCTTGTTGGCTTCGTCAATCAGCGGCTTGTAGCGCCTCCACTGGGCCGTGGAATTGAAGATGATATGATCCGCAGTTTCCAGCAGTTCCCTTATCTCCTCCTCGCTCCAGGCCGCGGCAAAAGCGCTGACAATGCCGCCGAACTTTTCCCTGCCCAGCCTTGCCTCGTCCACCGAGCTGGCGCAGGTGCCCCAGAGCGGGCCATTCTGGCTGCGCGAAAGCAGGGGAAAGGTTTTCCATGCCGCATAGGCCTTGAGGGCCAGCAATATCCTCGCTCCTGTGCGTCTCTGCACCTCATCCAGAATGGCCGCGTTCGCTTTCAGGGCGTCCTCGTCGATAACAAAGCACGGCGAGGGTACCTCATGCCTCAGCAAATAGTCCGGGCAGGCAAGCGCGGAAGCCTGGCCAGACTGGACGGCGGTCAATTTTTTTCGTCCACGGCCACGCATTTCCAGGGCAGGCCATAAATGTTGAGGTCATGCATGAAAGGATCGGGATCAAACTGTTCCATATTCCAGACCCCGGGCTTTTTCCATTTGCCTTCGGCAATCATCTTGGCGCCAATCATTGCCGGCACGCCGGTAGTGTAGGAAATGGCCTGGGAGCCCACTTCGCGGTAGCATGCCTCGTGATCGCAAATATTGTAAATGTAGAAGATTTTTTTGCTGCCGTCTTTCAGGCCCTCCAGCCTGTCGCCAATGCAGGTGCGCCCCTTTGTCAGCGGCCCCAGGCTGGCCGGATCGGGAAGCAGGGCGGCCAGGAACTGGATGGGCACAATTTCCTGTCCGTGGAACTTTACAGGGTCAATGCGCGTCATGCCCACATTGCCCAGCACCTTCAGGTGATTGATATAGCTGTCGGAAAACGTCATCCAGAAGCGGGCGCGCACAAGGCCAGGCAAATGCAGGGCCAGGGATTCCAGTTCCTCGTGGTACATCAGGTAACATTTCTTCTTGCCTATGCCATCCGGAAAATCGTAATCCATGGACCAGGAAAGCGGGTCGGTTTCGACCCATTGGCCATGTTCCCAGTAACGGCCGCGGGCTGTTACTTCGCGGATATTGATTTCGGGATTGAAATTGGTGGCGAAGGCCTGGCCGTGATTGCCGGCATTGCAGTCGATAATGTCGAGAACATTGACTTCATCAAGCTCATGCTTCACCACCCAGGCCGCGAAAACATTGGTAACGCCAGGATCAAAGCCGGAACCGAGCAGGGCCGTGAGCCCGGCTTCCCGGAATCGGTCATCATAGGCCCACTGCCATTTGTATTCGAATTTCGCAGTGTCCAGGGGCTCGTAATTCGCCGTGTCCAGATAGTTGGCGCCACATTCCAGGCAGGCGTCCATGATATGCAGATCCTGGTAGGGCAGGGCCACATTGCAAACCAGGTCGCTTTTCGCGCGCCGGATAAGCTCGCACAATTGCGGCACATTCTCCGCATCAACTTCCGCGATTTCCAGATCCACGCCCAGTCTTTCTTTTACGCTCCCGGCAATTGCGCGGCAGCGGGCCAATGTTCTGCTGGCCAGCACGATTTTGTCAAAAGCGCCGCTTTCTTTCGCGGCCTGGGCGCACTTGTGCGACACCACGCTGCCGACGCCTCCCGCGCCAATTATCAGAAGATTTGCCATTTTTTATTTTTTCTCGCTTGTTTTGCAGGTTGCATCGCCGTCAAGGAATTTGACATGGGCGAACTTGCCATTTTTTCGGGCATCATTGATTATATCCTCGGCCAGGGAGCGGCATTTGGGGCAGGAATGACGGGGCAAATGCACGCAAAGCGAAGTTTTCACCCTGTCAGAACTGCTTTCCGTTACTGCCAGACCCGGGCAGGAAGCGCATAGCCGGAAGCGTTCCAGCTGGTTTTCCCGGATCATGTCCGTATCGTAAAAGATGCGCTTGTGTCTTGTCCACCAGCCGTTGTCGTTCTTGCCCTCGGTCGGTGTTTTTGGCGGATGGAAATAAAGGTCGAGAACCCTGTCGCAGAGCATTTCGATATATTTGCCGACTTTTGGCGACTGGCTGATCGAGGCTTCCGTGAAATCCGGCTCGTGAATTTCCTTTCTGGCCGCAATTCCGGCCATGGCCAGGCAAATTGCCAGATTGACGTAGGGCAGGGCGCCCCGGATGGCATAACCGCCCTCAAGCACCGCGATATCGGGATTCAGCGCTTCCGTCAGATTGGCATAGCCCTGGGCGGAAAGACGCATGTTGGCGAGGGGATCGGTAAAATGATTGTCCTGGCCGGCGGAATTGATAATCAGGTCGGGCTTGAAATCGTTGATTATCGGCAGCACCGCATTGCGAATGACAAAAAGATAGCCCTCGTCCGAGGTGTCTGGCGGCAGAGGAATATTGATTGTCCTGCCCAGGGCGGCAGGGCCGCCGCATTCTTCCAGAAAACCCGTGCCCGGATAAAGCGTGCGACCGTCCTGGTGAAGGGAAATAAAGAGCGTATGGGGATCATTCCAGAAAATGTCCTGGCTGCCGTCCCCGTGGTGGACGTCTGTATCCACAATCGCAACGCGCAGCGGCCTGCCATCGGGATGAGGGTAATTGTCGCGGATAAACTCGACCATTACCGCTTCGTTGTTGATATTGCAAAAGCCCCTGTTGCCGTGAACCACGCGCATTGCATGGTGGCCAGGCGGCCTGGCAAGGGAAAAGGCCTTGTCTTCCTTTTTTTCCATGACCAGCCTTGCGGCCGCAATGGCGCTGCCTGCCGCGGCCAGGTGCGATTCCGTGGTCACTGCGGCAGCAGTGGGCAGGCAGAAATGCGCCCGCTCAATCTGTTCGTGGCTGGCAAAAACCGGCCTGTACTCGCTGATGCCGCGAATATCGAAAAGTCCTTCCTCGTGAAGCTGGTCCCTGGTATAGAGAAGGCGTTCCTCGCGTTCGGGATGGGTTGGGGAGATGGCCCAGTCAAAGGCGGGAAAGAAAACCACGCCCAGACTGTTCGAGGCAATCAATGGCTCAATCATCGGGTTCTTCCAGGTTTTCGTACACATCAACTCCATAACGGGCATTGGCGGTCATTTCGCCAAAATGGCCCAGCGCCATGGAGTAAACAAGCGCGCTTTCGGCAACAGCCGTAAACAGCAGGCCATATTTGTCCCGCAGGGCAAAAATTCCGCCCGGAGCATTTTCGCGCCTGTAAACCAGGCATTGCAAAAGATCCGGGTCGCCCATGCGGCAGACTGCATCCAGGCCGTCCCTGGCTTCTGGCAGCTTGCCCTGGATTACGCAGCCCGGCACGCCAAGCTCGCGTTTGCCGAAAACCAGTTTGCCGTCAGATATTTCAATGTTGTAACATTCGCTCATACAGATCTCCGAAAATAACACCCAATAATATTTATTCTTTCAAGCCATGCCTTTCGACAATGGCTGCCAGGCACGCTTTCGCCACTTCCCCTGGTTCGGGCAGGGCGCTGATAATTGCGAAACGTTCGGGATTGGCCCTGGCAATGGCCAGGTAGCCCATGCGCACCCGTTCATGGAATTTCAGGCTTTCGGAATCAAAACGGCCTTCCGAAATTTCCGTGCCCTCCTCGTGATTGCGGTTGCCGGCTCTTTTCAGGCCGTTCTGGACGGGCAAATCCAGCAGGATGGTCAAATCTGGCTCCAGTCCGTCTGTGGCCAGGGAATTGAGCATGACAAGCCTTTCGACTTCATGGCCCCGGGCATAGCCC
>VSMX01000038.1 GCA_009773975.1 Desulfovibrio sp.
CAAAAAAACAAATCAAAACTATAGCATCAGTTTATGCCGTTACACGCGGCCAGGCTTGCAAACCTGCGCGAAAATGCAAAAACCGGCCAGCATGCCGGCATTCGCCAAAATCATCTGTTCCATTGACGATTAGACGGAGCAATATTTCCGCATCCCGATATAATATAAAATTCTGGCAAGGAAAAATTTGAAAAAGTCAAATACTCCCAGGAAACAGGCCCCCGAAAAGGCAGAAAACGGCACCCAGGCTGCCGCGAGCCCGGAAAATCACGAGATTGACGAACCCAATGAAGAAAATGAAGAATTTATAACTGACGGCGAAATAATGGATATCGGCGCCGACCCGCTTGACGAGCTTGACGGCGGGCTTGCCGACAATCCACACGAACTGCCCGCGCCCAGCATTTCGCGGCTCCCCAGCCCTTCCGGCTTGCGGGACAGCCTGCACATGTACCTGCGGGAAGTGAGCCGTTTTCCCATGTTGAACCCCGAAGAGGAGCACGAGCTTGCCTTGCGTGTGCGGGACAACAACGACCCGGATGCCGCTTTCCGGCTTGTTTCATCGCATTTGCGCCTTGTTGTGCGCATAGCAATGGATTTTCAGCGGCGCTGGATGCAGAATGTGCTGGATCTGGTGCAGGAAGGCAATGTCGGTCTTTTGCGGGCAGTGAACAAGTTTGACCCGGACAAGGGCATCAAGTTTTCCTATTATGCTTCTTTCTGGATCAAGGCCTATATCCTGAAATTTATCATGGATAACTGGCGCATGGTCAAAATCGGCACAACCCAGATCCAGCGCAAGCTTTTCTACAACCTGAACAGGGAAAGGCAAAGGCTTATTGCCCAGGGTTTTGATCCTGATTCCTCAATGCTCTCCGAACGCCTTGGCGTGAGCGAGGAGCAGATCAGCGAGATGGATCAGCGTCTGGCCTCGACCGACCTTTCCCTGAATGTCCAGGTGGGTGAAGAAACCGGCGGGGCAACGAGGATGGATTTTTTGCCTGCCATTGGTCCGGGCGTGGAAGAAAGCCTGGCTTCGACTGAAATCGCCGTCCTGGTGCGTTCGCACCTCAAGACCATCCTGCCCAGGCTGAATGAAAAAGAACAATACATCCTGAATAACAGGCTGCTTACAGACGAGCCAATTACCTTGCGTGAAATCGGGGAACGATATAATATAACGCGCGAGCGCGTCCGGCAACTGGAGGCGCGTTTGCTGGAAAAAATTCGCCAGCATCTTGCAGTTGATATAAAAGACTTCTCTTCCGCATGGATTGAATCGTGAAAAATGGGAAAACATCTCCCAAGGCGGATGGCGTTTTTATGAAATACAGAAACGTCGCCAGAATGTACGCCCTTTCTCTGGCAGCTTTTGTCGCGCTCTTTTCCGGCGCCTGCGGCAACAGTCCGGCGGAAAAAGCCGTGGCCACAACCACCGCGCCCTCCATTCTGGATCAGGCTCCGCAGTTCAATGCCACCATTGAAAATGTGGCGCCCATTCCCGTGCCAACAGAGCAGGCAAGTTCCCAGGGAAACCAGAAGTATCATGACATAATTGTGCGCCCGCCAGAGAAGGAACTCAGCAGCGAGGCAAAGGATACCCTGGCCACACTGCTCTATATTCAGGCAATCCTCGAAGAGGACGAAGCCGGCCTTCTGGAAGCGGCCGGCCTTTTGCAGCAGGTCAAGGCCCCGGCGAATGTCTGGATGGATGGCGGGGTCTGGCTGATGAGCCGCAAGTCTCCAAATGCCGTGCCTTTCCTTGAGCTCGCCATGAAAGCCCTGCCGGATGATACATCCCTGAACCTGCTTTACGGGGAGGCCCTGGGGGATCACGGCATGCCCGGGCGTGGGGCGGAGGCGATGCGCGAATTTCTCAAAAAGCATCCCGGCAATCTTGATGTGCAGCTTGAGCTTGCCCTGTTGCTGGTCAAGGACAAAAAATTCGCGGAAGCCCAGAAAATTCTCGATTCCATCCCCGCAAACCAGCACAATATTCTTGTCGATTACTACCATGCCAAGGCTCTTGTCGGCATGGACAAACGCGCCGAGGCCATACCCTACCTGCGCAAGGCGGTTAAAGGCATGCCCGACTTTGTGGAGGCCCTGGCCGAGCTCGCCTTTCTTTACGAGCAGGAAGGTGACTGGAAAGAGGCGCGCGCAACCTACGAAAAGCTGAAAAAACTGCATTTTTCACCGCAGGAAGTCTCGCTCAGGCTGGTCAATATTTCCCTGCGCATGAAACAGCCGGAAAAAGCCCTGCAATATATCAAGCAGGGACCAGACACGGTGCCTTTCAAGCTTGCGGCGGCCAATATGCTGCTCGACGCGCATCATTACCTGCAGGCCGAGGGAATTTTAAAACAGCTTTCAAACAGGCCCGACGCGCCGCCGGAAGTCTATCTCATGCTTGCCGACCTGGCCTTCGAGCAGCGCAGGGATTTGAACCTGGCCTTTTCATGGCTTGATAAAATTGCCGCGAACAGCAAGGCAGCCCCGCGGGCCCAGCTTCTGAAAATCCAGCTTCTGGCTGAAGCCGGCAAAAGCGCGGACGGGCTTGAAGCGGCCAGGCAGGGCCAGAAGAGCTATCCGGAAAATCCGGAATTTTGCGATTTTGAAATCAGGCTGCTGGCCAGGGAAAAGAAGACTGCGGAAGCCCTTGCCGCTGCAAGGAAGGCCGAGGAAAAATGGCCCGCGAATCCGGATCTGGCCTTTTTGCTTGGTTCCCTGCTTGACGAAGCCGGGGACAAGAAAGAGGCTCTTGCCGTGATGGAAAAGCTGCTTGAAAAGCAGCCGGACAATTTCCAGGCCATGAATTATGTTGGCTATACCCTGGCCGAGGAGAATCGGGATCTGGATCGGGCGCTGGAACTTCTGCAAAAGGCCGACGAACTTTCGCCAAACCAGGCCTATATAATCGATTCTCTGGCCTGGGCGCTTTTCCGGGCCGGCCAGGCGGAAAAAGCACTTGAAAAGATACGCCGCGCGGTTTCCCTTTCGGACAATACCGATGCGGCCATCTGGGAGCATTACGGCGATATTGCCAGCCGCCTGGGGCACAAGGAAGAAGCGCGCAAGGCGTATAAAAAAGCAATAGCCCTCAAACCTGACAATGTTCAGGCCCTGAAACAGAGGCTTTCGCAGCTATGAAAAAGCTTGCAATAATATTTTTTGTGCTCGCGCTATGCGCCTGCGCCAAAAAAACTGTTGTGGAGACGCCTGGCGACACTGTCCTTGCGGATCGCTGGAATCAGATGCTGGCCATCAGCAAGGAAAGCACCAAAGCCCCCTGGCGTATGCAGATGAGCCTGCGTTTTGGCGATGAAGGCGATACCAGGCGCGTTACAGGCATTATGTGGGGCAATAACGACAGAAAGCTGCGCCTGGACGTCATGGCCGGGGTAGGGGCAATCGTGGCCAAAATTCTGGAAGACGGCCCGCATTTCCTGATTTATGCCACCCAGATCAACAAGGCTTATTTCCATCAGGGCGAAAACAAGCCGCTTTTCAAGGTAGGAGTGCCTGTGCCTTTTGACCTGCCGCAACTTGCCGAATTGCTGAACGGCAATTACGCGGCCGTTTTCGGCAAGACCTACGACAAGGCGACCATGCTTGACAACGGCAATGTCTCTTATGAGCTTGCCGCGAAGGAAGGGGCGGTTCTGGAACTCGATCAGAATGGCCTGCCAGTTGCCTGGAACGAAGGCGGCAACGGCTGGCGGATGAATATTGGCCTGGACGGCAACCGACCCGGACGTCTGGCCCTCGACAGGCCAAATGGGAAAAAGGCCATAATCCTGGTAAAGGAAAGGGAAAACGACCTGCCGCCGTTTACAGCCGAACAGCTAAATCTGGCCATGCCAGACGGCGTGCCCCTTTTGCCGCTATCCCAATATAAACCATAGCAGGATTAAAACAGTATGTCTGTCATTCATATCGGTTCGGACCATGCGGGTTTCCAGCTCAAAAGCCTTCTGGCTGGCGAATTGGCAAAGCTTGGCTATAAAGTGGAGGATCACGGCGCAAACTCGACGGAAAGCTGCGATTATCCACTGATAGCCCGGGATCTTTGCAAGGCCGTCGCCGCAGACGGCAATCTCGGCATCCTGATTTGCGGCACGGGCATAGGCATGAGCATTGCCGCCAACCGCAATCCGGCCATCCGGGCTGCCCTTTGCGCGAATGAGCTTTCGGCGCGGATGTGCCGCCGCCACAACAATGCCAATGTCCTCTGCCTTGGGGCAAGGATAATCGGGGAAGAACTTGCCCTGGCGATAATGACGGCATTTCTGGAAAGCAAATTTGAAGGCGGGCGCCATCAACGCCGCCTGGATGAAATTGGCCAAATCAAATCCTGAGCAATTTTCCGGCAGATTCGGTTTCGTGCCCAGAGGCAACCTGGTCTGCCGCGTTTATTTCCAATAATTCCATCCCCTAAAAAAACAAAGCCATGCAAATTTATAATACTCCGGACCGGCGCAAGGAAGAATTCATTCCCGCGCGCCCTGGCAGGGTCCATATCTATGTTTGCGGAATAACAGCTTATGATTATTGCCATATCGGCCATGCGCGTTCGGCTGTTGTTTTTGACGTTTTGGTGCGCCATTTGCGCAATCTGGGTCTCGAAGTCCTTTATGTGCGCAATTTTACCGATATTGACGACAAGATAATCCGGCGCGCCAACGAGGAAAAGCGCGACTGGAAGGACGTTGCGCAAACCTATATCCATGCCTTTCACGAGGATATGGACAAACTGGGCGTGTTGCGGGCCGATCTTGAACCCAGGGCAACGGAAAATGTCGATGCCATCATTGCCATGTGCAAAAAGCTTGTGGATTTGGGCAAGGCATACGCCACGCCGAACGGAGACGTTTATTTCAGGGTGCGCAGCGGAGAGCATTACGGCAGTCTTTCCGGGCGCAGCCTGGACGAGCTGATGGCCGGCGCCAGGGTGCATCCTGGCGAGCAAAAGGAAGATCCCCTGGATTTCGCGCTCTGGAAAAGCGCAAAGCCAGGCGAGCCGGAATGGGAAAGTCCCTGGGGCATGGGCCGGCCAGGCTGGCATATAGAATGCTCGGCAATGACAGAACCGTATCTGCCTCTCGATATTCATGGCGGCGGCCAGGATCTGATTTTTCCGCACCACGAAAACGAGGCCGCCCAGAGCGAGGCCGCATGCGGCTGCAAGCTTGCCAACTACTGGGTGCATAACGGTTTTGTGCGAATCAATTCCGAAAAAATGTCCAAGTCCCTCGGCAATTTCACTACCATAAGGGAGATATTGAAAAGCTTTTTGCCGGAAACGCTGCGCTTTTTCCTGCTCACCAGGCATTATCGCAGCCCCATTGATTTTACCTGGCAAGGCATGGAAGAAGCGGAAAAGGCCCAGAAAAGAATTTATTCGGCCCTGCTTGACGCAGAGAGCGCGCTAGGCCGGGCATCCTGGAAAAACACGGCACTGCCCAACGATATTCTTGAAGAGTGGTCAACATTGCCGGCCCTGTTTGAAGAATCCCTTGATGACGACCTGAATACGGGCAAGGCCCTCGGGCATATTTTTTCCCAGGCCCGCATAGTCAATCGTCTGCTTGAAGACAATGCCCTCAAAAAATCCAAAGCCGCCGGCACAATTTTTGAAGATTTCATTGCCGCCAGCCATGACTGGCAAAAACAGCTCGGCCTTTTTGGCGATAATCCCGGATCCTTTCTTGCAAACTTGCGCAATATGCGCGCCAGGCGCATGAATCTCGACCTTGACGCTATTGAAAAGCTGCTTGCCAGGCGCAAGGAGGCCAGGGACAGGAAAGATTTTGCGGCATCCGATGCCCTGCGCGACGACCTGGCCAATCTGGGCATTGCCGTGCGCGATACGCCGCAGGGGCAGGTCTGGGATATAGAGTAGGCATTACAGATGCCGACATTGAAATGCAAACATTTCAATGTCGAAAATCGTCAGCCCAAAAGCGTGTTTTTGCGTTGCCGTCGATTTCTGTATGCCAGCAAAGCTGGCATACAGAAACGGCCCGCGGCCGCCACGGGGCTCGCTGGCTGGCTTACGCCGCTGCGCTGCGCAAAATCCTGACGGATTTTGTATAGAAAACGATGCCTTCTCTATTACCAAAACGATATAAATTGCATTCTGTTCATGCGATTTATCATGTTTTTATACCATTGTTCCGGGGAAAAATGAATTTGCCATTTACCAAAAAATATTTTGTAAAATACATTATGGCTTTTGCGGCAATTTTCGCATTGCTCTGGCCATATCCGGCCCAGGCTTTCTTTTTTGGCGGGGTTTCACTGAAGGATGAAAAGGAGCTTGGCCGCAAATTCGATGTCATGGTGCGTTCGCGCATGCCTGTCATTGAAGACCCGGAAGTAAAGCATTATGTGGAAAACCTTCTGGCCAGACTTGTAAATGCCATTCCGCCCCAGCCTTTTACATTCAAATCCACCGTTATCATGCATAACGCCCTGAACGCCTTTGCCGTTCCGGGCGGTTATGTTTTTGTTTTCAGCGGCATGATCATGAATGTGGACAAGGAGGAGGAACTTGCCGGGGTTCTGGCCCATGAGCTTGCCCATGTAACCCAGCGCCATGTCGCATCCAGGCTCGAGCGCGCCCAGTATCTGACCTTGGGCGCGTTGCTTGTGGCAGTCGCGGGCGTGGCCCTGGCCGGACCAGCTGGCGGAGCCGCGGCCATTGGCGCAAGCGGCGCAAGCCAGGCCGCCATGCTCAATTACAGCCGTCTTGATGAAAGCGAAGCCGACAATATTGGCCTGCAATACCTTGTGGCAGCGGGCTTTGCGCCATCCGGCATGGTTGGCGGCTTCAAGAAGTTGCGCCAGAAAAGCTGGATGAGCGGCGTAAGCATCCCCACCTATCTTTCGACCCACCCTGCAATAGGCGACAGGGTCAACAGCATGGCGGCAAGAATAGCGACCATGCCCAAAAATGTTGTCAATCGAAAAATGGACAATCGCCGCTTCCAGAGGGTGCAAACCCTGCTCTGGGCCCGTTATGGAGATCCGCAGGCCGCCATGCAGCGTTTTTCCGGCAAGGACAGCCTTTCGCTTATGGGCAGGGGCATTGTGCTCTCCAGGCAAAACAGGGTCAACGAAGCAGCCTCCGCCTTTGATGCGGCTGTTCTCAAAAGCCCGAACGATCCCCTTGTCCTGCGGGAAGCGGGCGGCTTTCACTATCGCAAGGGCAACATGAACGAAGCCGAAAAGCTTTTGCAAAAGGCCATTAAGCTGGACAGGCGCGACTATATGGCCGCATTTTATCATGCGCGGCTTCTTGATGAAACCGGCCGCGCATCCCAGGCGCCACACTATTACCAGCAGGTGCTTTTGCAGGTGCCCAGGGAGGCCGATGTCCATGAAGCGTACGCCCGATCACTGGGCAAAGCCGGCAACAATTACGAAGCCTATATCCATCTGACATACGCCGCCATGTATGGCAATAACAAAAAACTGGCCGAACGCCATTTCAAAAAGGCAAAAAGCCTGGCCGAAAAAAGACCGGACAGGGCCAAATTTAACAAGCTCGATTCCGCATACAAGGAAATCAAGGAAATCTGGGATAAAAGCTGATGACCGAACTCAAGGGAACAACAATACTTGCGGTGAAGAAGAACGGCCATGTGGCCATGGCCGGCGATGGCCAGGTAACACTGGGCCAGACAACTATAATGAAACATTCAGCGCGCAAGGTGCGCCGCCTGAACGAAGGCCGGGTGCTGGCCGGTTTTGCGGGCGCAACGGCCGATGCCTTCACCCTTTTCGAACTGTTTGAAGCCAAACTGAAGGAAAAGCGCGGCAATCTTGTGCGTGCGGCCGTGGAAATGGCCAAGGACTGGCGTAAGGACAAGTATTTGCGCAAACTTGAGGCCATGCTGCTGCTGGCCGATAGGGAACATTTGCTGCTGCTTTCGGGCACGGGGGATGTTATCGAGCCAGATGACGATGTGGCGGCCATAGGCAGCGGCGGCCCCTACGCCCTGGCGGCGGCGCGCGCCCTTGTGCGGCATGGCGGAGACCCGGACGCGGAAACCATTGTGCGCGAAGCCATGGCCATAGCCGCCGAAATCTGCGTTTACACGAATGAACATTTGACGGTTGAAACATTGTGATTTCATCGGGCTGCAAGATCAATCTTGGCCTGCAAATAACGGGACGCAGGCCGGATGGCTACCATGAATTGAGGACTGTTTTTTATCCCCTGGATCATCCCCGGGACGAGCTTGAATTTGAAAAACTGGCCGTCCCGGGCCTGGAAATTGTTTGCGATGATCCCGAAATTCGGCCCGAAAAAAACACCATTTTTCGCGCCTGGCAAGCCTTTGGCGCCTTTTGCCGCCCGAATTTCGGAATACGGGCAACCTTGCGCAAAGGCATACCCAAAGAAGCCGGGCTTGGCGGGGGCAGCGGCGATGCCGCGGCCTTTCTGCTCTGGCTGAATGAAGCCTGCGGCCAGCCTCTTGACGCTGCCCGGCTGAATGAAGCCGCGCTATTTGCCGGGGCGGATGTGCCGTTTTTCCTTACTCCCCGGCCGTCGCTGGCTAGCGGCGCGGGCGAGTTTACCGAACCCGTGCGCTTTATGGGAGAAGGGCTTTTCATCTTGCTGGTTTGTCCCCCTTTCGGCGTTTCCACCGCCTGGGCCTTTGCGCGTTATGATGAATTGCGGGAGAAAACATCTCCAGAAAATTGCTTGACAAACATTTTTGACAAAGATAAAGGAAATTCTCTTTCCTGTGCCGCTTTAAAGAACTGTCTGGCAGATTGCGGATTGCAAAATGATCTTGAAGCAGCGGTATTTCCGCGTTATCCCGAACTTGCGGAAATAAAGAACGCGCTGTTGAGACTGGGCGCGCTTGCGGCAGGCATGAGCGGAAGCGGTTCGTCCATTTTCGGCATTTTTGCCGATGAAGGCGCGGGAAAGCAGGTGAAGGAAGCAATGCGCAATGCTGGCCGGCTTTATTTTTCGGCCATGCGCAATTATTGCTGAAATTGTCGATAATGGGATGTGGCCAAGCGGTTAAGGCAACGGACTTTGACTCCGTGACTCGAAGGTTCAAATCCTTCCATCCCAGCCAATATTTTCCGGAAGAATCTCCGGGGCCAGGATGGTCATATGTTCAGCGACCTTAAAATTGTAACCGGCTCGGCCAATCCCGAGCTTGCCCGCGCTATCTGCGACCACCTGGGTTGCCAGCTTACACCCACCCTTGCCACCTCCTTCAGTGATGGCGAATTGCGCATAGAAATCGGCGACAATGTGCGGGAAGACGATGTTTTTGTGGTTCAACCCACTTGCCCGCCGGAGATAAACCGCAACTTCATGCAGCTTTGCCTGATGATGGACGCGCTCAAGCGCGCAAGCGCGGGACGCATCACAGCCGTTGTACCCTATTACGGCTATGCCCGCCAGGATCGCAAGGTAAGCCCGCGCGCGCCGATAAGCGCCAAGCTGACAGCGGATTTTATCAGCGTAGCCGGCGCGGACAGGGTGGTTACCATAGATTTGCATGCCGGCCAGATCCAGGGTTTTTTCAACTGCCCGGTGGACAATCTTTTTGCTGTGCCTGTCATGATGGACAGCCTGCGCGACCTGCATGAAGACAGGGTTGTAATTGTCTCGCCAGATGCGGGCGGCGTCGAAAGGGCCCGGGCATACGCCAAAAGGCTCAATGCGCCCCTGGCCATTGTGGACAAAAGGCGCGATTCTCCCAACCAGGCTCATGCCATGCATGTGATTGGCGATGTGGAAGGCCGGGTTGCCATTGTTGTGGACGACATGATCGACACAGCCGGCACCTTGTGCGCGGGCGCTGAAGTGCTGATGAACTATGGCGCGACCAGGATTGTGGCCTGCGCCACCCATGCAGTGCTTTCGGGGCCGGCCATAGAAAGAATCAACGCGACAGATGCGCTTTCGCAGGTGATTGTTACCGATACCATACCGCTTGGAGACAAGCTTGCGCGCTGCCCCAAGCTCAAGGTTGTGTCTGTTGCCGCATTGCTTGGAAAAACGATTCATAACATACATACAGGTTCCTCGGTAAGCGTGCTTTTCGTCTGAGGCCTGCAAGCTGTCGCCCTTACGATTTCAAGGAGACTGGAATGAGCATTGAAAAGACATTGAATGTGCAAAAACGGGAGGGCCGCGGCAAAGGTCCGAGTGGACGTCTGCGCTCGAAAAACCTTGTTCCCGGCATTTTTTATTCTCCCACCGGCGAAAATGTCCTGGTGCAGGCCGAAGCCCTGCCTCTGGAGAAACTTTACGAGGCTGTGGGCCACACCACGGTTTTCAATCTGGAAATTGACAGCAATGGACAGAAGGAAACGCATCCCGTGCTGATTTGGCAGGTTCAACGCCATCCCTATAAAAAACTTTTTCTGCATATAGATTATTATGGCGTGGATCTTGACAAGGAAGTAAAGGTCGATGTGCCTCTTGAATTTGTTGGCACGGCCAAAGGCGTCAAGCTGGGCGGCATCCAGGAAACCTATCGCGAAAGCGTGCGCCTTGAGAGCAAGCCGCTGGATATGCCCAAGAAAATTGTAATTGACGTCAGCGACATGAATATCGGCGATTCCATAAATGTGGCCGATCTGCAGCTGCCGCCCAATGTTTCGGCTGTTTATGACCAGAACTTCGCGGTCGTGAGCATCCTGGCCAAGGACAAGGATGAGGAAGCCGCGGATGTTGAAGGCGAAGTGGTGGCCGGGTAGTTATCAGCCTGTATTTTTGCTGGGAGCCGGTCTTGTGGCCGGCTTTTTTACTGTGAGCAGGTAAGCAAAATGGAACTTGCCGGACTGGTTGTGGGCCTGGGCAATCCCGGGCAGCAATATGCGGGAACAAGGCACAATTGCGGCTTTGCCTTTATTGACGCCCTCCTTGCGGATTGTCAGAAAATCTCCCAGGTTGAAAAGATGGGAGGACAAAAATTTTTTTGCGAACTGTGGCGCTCGCGGCTTCCCGACAATATGGGAACCTGGCTTTGCGCAAAACCGCAAACTTTCATGAATGAAAGCGGCAAATCCGTCCAGGCCTTGCTGTCGTGGTTCAAGCTTGCTCCTGGCCAGCTGGTGGTTGTCCACGATGAGCTTGATATCCCCCCGGGCGAAATCCGCTTCAAGCTGGGGGGCGGAAATGCCGGCCACAACGGCTTGCGTTCCATCGAGCAATACATTGGCAGCAATGCCTATTACAGATTGCGCATCGGCATTGGCAAACCGGCCCACAAGGGGGAAACGCTGGGCTGGGTTCTGGGCCGCGCGCCCGGGGCGGAACAGACAATATTTTCGCATGCCATTCATAATTCCGTCGAGGTTTTTTATACCTTTGCCAAAGACGGGTTCAAGGCAGCTGCCGTGAAAGCGAAACAGTTCGGGAAACCTGAAAAAACGCCCACTGGAGAGGATAAAAAATAAGCCAGATGGCTGGACACCAGTTCAAGTATGCGATATGCTTAATTAACATTGCACATTTCATTATTGCCGAATTATTTTTGGCGGTTCACAACATTTTCCGACAGAGATGGATCATTTTCAAAGTGAAAATGCCCCGATGACTGCGATAGCAGCCCCTCGAGAGAGGCCCCGGCTTGCTGCGGCTGAAATGATGGCAGCGCAAATGAATATGCACTATAAATACTTCACCAGGAAGTATATCACATACAACCTTCTGGCGGCATTTCATGTTCTCGACGGACAATCTGGTCGTTTATCCGGCCCAGGGCGTTGGCAAAATTGAGCGTATCGATCAAAAAGAAATCGGTGGCGTGCCCTGTGAATTTTATATTGTTCGTATCCGGGCCAACAACATCACCCTTATGGTTCCCGTGCAAAATGCCGTCAATGTGGGCCTGAGGGCCCTCGTATCAAAAAACCAGGCCAGTCTCATTCTTGACAATCTGCACAAAAATCTGGAACAGACAATTTTTACCGGGCAAAATTGGAACAGACGTTTTCGGGAATATTCCGAAAGGCTGAAAAGCCCGGATCTGAATGTTGTTGCCGAAGTTTTGCGCGAACTTTTGCTGATTGGCAGGAGCAAGGAACTGTCCTTTGGGGAAAGACGCCTTCTGGAACAGGCAATGAGTCTTGTGAGCGGCGAACTTTCGGAAGTGCTGGGCATTCCTTTCGATGATCTGAAAGATGAATTGTTTGCCTATTACGCGCCTCCTCAAGCCGGAGAACAAACAAACTGAGAATCCCGAATTAGAAATGAAATTCTGCATAAATCTTTTCAACGACGTCAATTTTGAGCCTGACAGCATCCAGCCCTGCTGTAATGTGCATGGCATTGAAGTACCCAAATTTCCATTTTCCGGCGGCGAATTTCCCGCACAGGCCTATTGCGAGCATATCAAGAATGTTCTGGCCAGGATCCGGAATTCCGAAAATGTCTGCAAGGGTTGCCCCCAGCTCCAGACAATTGACGAAAACCATATTGAAGCAGCGGTAAAGTTCAAGACAGTCTCTTTCAACCAGCACCGTTTTTTCTGCAACTGCAAATGCGAATATTGCGACTTGTGGCCGCATAAAAGCAGAGGCTACGGCTATGAAGTGCTACCCACCCTGGAAAGCCTGCAGACACAGGATTTGCTGGATAAAAATTGTTTTTTCAGCTGGGGGGCGGGGAACCGAGCATTCTGCCAGGATTTGAAGATGCCGCGCAATGGATCACAAAGCACGGATATTGGCAAAATGTTCATACCAATGCGCTGATATATTCGCCGGCCATTGGCAGGATGCTGCGGCGCGACCAGGGGGAAATCAATATCAGCCTCGATAGCTCATCCCCCGAAATTTACAGGAATGTCAAGGGCATCAACGGCTTTGCCAGGGTTGTGGACAGCCTGAAAAAATATGTGGCCGATGCCCGATCTCCAGCACAGATTGTGCTCAAATATATAATTTATGAAAAAAACAACCAGATACCGGAAATTGCGCAATTCATCAAAATGTGCGCATCTCTTGGCATCAAAAAAATTCAGCTTTCATTTGATTTCAGGGAAGTCAATGCCAATAAAGTTAGTGAACAGACTTATGTTGCGGCGGCTTTCATGTCCCGGCAGGCCAGGAATTTTGGCATCGAAGCGAGTCCTTTTTATCTCTCCCGGGAAGCTGTTGAAAAAATCAACAATATTGCAATGACCAATTTTTCATGATTTTTTGCTTGCAATCCAGAAAAAGATTATCTATAGCATTTCGCAGTTGAAATATACATTTTCAATTGTTGGGGACGTCCGATTATGCGCCTGACGCGCGAATTAATCACAGCTCAAGCGCAGGCATGGCAATTTTCATCAGGAAATTGCCATAATCAAATCGCGTATGCCCCGGCAGGAATATAAATCTTGTCAAATGCATTTGCCGCCTGAAAACAATCGCATCAACATATACTAGCAGGATTTTGATTTTCGGCCGTCCAAAATGGCCGCCATATACCGTTATTTGGTTAGGGGCGCGTCTGTCCCTGAATTTTTTTGCAACTTGCCAAAGTCAAAACAACTTTTGCTATCCGGCGCCAAAAGGCGTTAAGCCGCGATGCGAACATTTTTAATAAATGTTCATGTGGTTTTTTATAATTTATTTCCAAATGTTTGGGTTTCCAAGGGATCCCCGGCATTAAACCCTACCAGTTATGCGCAAAAAGAAAACAATGCCCACACTCCTCACCGACAGCGTACTCGGCCTTACAGATTTGAAAACCAGAAGCATGCAGGAACTGATGGAACTTGCGGAGCAATATGAAATTGAAAACGCAAGTTCGATGCGCAAGCAGGAACTGATCTTCTCCCTGCTTTCCGCCTGCTCCATCCAGAATGGCGCAATCCATGGCGATGGCGTGCTGGAAATATTACCGGACGGTTTTGGTTTTTTGCGCTCTCCGCTTTCCAGTTTCATGCCCGGGCCTGACGATATTTATGTCTCGCCATCCCAAATCCGCCGTTTTTCACTCCGCAAGGGCGATGTCGTCTCGGGTTTGATCAGACCTCCCAAGGAAGGCGAACGTTATTTTGCCCTGCTCAAGGTGACCGAAATCGGCTTCGAGTCGCTCGAGCATGTGAAAAACCTAGTGCTTTTCGACAATCTCACACCTGTTTATCCCGATCAGCAACTGGTAATGGAAAACGGGGACAAGAATCTTTCAAACCGAGTTATCGACCTCATGGCGCCCATAGGCTGCGGCCAGCGAGGCCTGATTGTCGCCCCGCCTCGCACAGGCAAAACCATTCTGCTGCAATCCCTTGCCAACGCCATCACAGCCAATAATCCCGATGTTTACCTGATTGTCCTGCTCATTGGCGAGCGTCCGGAAGAAGTTACCGACATGGAGCGCACAGTCAAGGGCGCGGAAGTTATCAGCTCAACATTTGACGAACCGCCGCAGCGCCATGTGCAAGTTTGCGAAATAGTGCTTGAAAAGGCCAAAAGACTGGTTGAGCGCAAAAGGGATGTTGTAATCCTTCTGGACTCCATAACCAGGCTTGGCCGCGCCTATAATGAAGTTACGCCATCTTCCGGCCGCGTGCTTACAGGCGGCCTGGATGCCAACGCCCTGCACAGGCCAAAACGCTTTTTCGGCGCAGCCAGGAATATTGAGGAAGGCGGCAGCCTGACCATTATTGCCACAGCCCTTATTGATACAGGCTCAAGAATGGATGAAGTCATTTTTGAGGAATTCAAGGGCACTGGCAATATGGAAATCTATCTTGACCGCCACCTTTCGGACAAGAGGGTCTTCCCTGCCATCGACATCAACCGCACTGGCACGCGCAAGGAAGATTTGCTGATCAGCGAGGACATTCTGAACCGCGTTTGGATTTTACGCAAAATTCTCGCGCCAATGGCGCCAATCGACAGCATGGAATTCTTGCTGGACAAAATGCGCGGCACAAAGTCAAATCAGGATTTTCTCAATTCCATGGGCAAATCCTGACCAGCTTATTTTATAAATAGTCTAAACTTTCCGGGTATTTTTACGATATCTATTATGCCTATGTGAACAGCGCGGCTTTTGGCCATTCGTATGGTTCACCAGCCGCAAAAACCAGCCTGCCGATTTTTTAATCGGCCCGGCATGCTTCCCGTTGCCGCCCGGATTGTATATGCAAGCCGGGCATTTTTAGTAGCAGTCTTCACATGCACATTCTGCCCTCTTGCTGCGTCAGATTTCGTAAATTATTCAGGCCGAGTACCGTAAGAGTACACTCCCTTCATAATTTACTCATCTTCATTGCGAGAAAACAAAATTCACTATGTGAAGACAGCTTCTTATACAAGCTTGCATTCAACAGGATGAAGGCAGATGGCTGGATGCCCCATAAAAAACTATTACAATCCATACGGTGAATTTCCCGAAATTGCCTGCCCTACGGCCTCATGTTCCGGGCCGCCTGGCGACAGGGCCTGTTTTGCCCTGTGGGAAAAATACGCCATGCGGCCAAATATCAGGCGCCACTGCCTGCAAGTGGCCAAAATTGCCACCGCTCTGGCCCAAAAAGCCAGGGCCCTGGGCTTTGACGTGTGCCCTGCCACAGTTCGCGCATCCGCCCTGCTGCATGATATTGCAAAAACATATTGCATCCGCTATGGAGGCAGCCATGCACAGCTTGGCGCGGCCTGGGCGCTGAGTGAAACCCATAATTACGAAATTGCCCGCGGCGTATTGCTCCATGTGCTCTGGCCCTGGGCCGTGCCGGATGGACCGGAAATCTGCTCGTTGCCATTTTTCATTATTTACGCCGATAAAAGGGTGCGGCACGATGCCATTGTCAACCTTGACGAACGCTTTTCCGATCTCCTGACGCGCTATGGCAAGAACGAAATGTCGCGGCAAAGCATCAAGGCCTCCCTGGAACAGGGCAAAACCATAGAAAACGCGCTCTCGTCGCAACTTGGATGGAAACTGCATGAAGATACTTTTGATAGCGGGCGGCTGGTCGTCCGAACGTGAAATTTCCCCGAAAGGGGCCAAAATCATTGAAAAAACCTTGCTCGAAATGGGGCATGAGGTCGAATTTTTCGACCTTCTGCCGCAATTTGACCAATTGCTTGCCAGGGCCGAAAGCGCCGATTTCGCATTTTTGATTCTCCACGGTTCCCCGGGTGAGGACGGACTTGTCCAGGCCATGCTGGAAACAGGCGGCATTCCCTATCAGGGTTCCGGGCCGGCAGGCTCATTTCTTGCGCTCAGCAAGGCCGCGGCCAAACAGATTTTTCGCAGGGCCGGCCTTCCCACAGCCGATTGGGAATTTTTGCCAGTTCCCCCCAAAGCGGGCTGGGAACCTTCAATGCCCTATCCAATTTTCGTTAAAAGCAATACTGGCGGATCCTCCCTGCGTCTGGGCCGGGCCGCCAACCGCGCCGAGCTGGACAAGGCCCTGGGCGAAATTTTCGCCGCTGGTGAAGAAGCCCTGCTTGAACCGGAAATCAGGGGCAAGGAACTGACTTGCGGCATCCTTGGCAACGAACCTCTGCCGCCTGTTTTGATTGAGCCGGTTTGCGGCGATTATTTTGATTATGAAAGCAAATATGCCGAAAACGGCGCGCGCGAGCTCTGCCCCGCCCCGATAGATGAAAAAATTACAGCCATGGTGCAGGAATTTGCCATGGCGGCGCACAAGGCTCTGGGCCTTTCCGATTACAGCCGGGCGGATTTCATTCTGGATACCGCAGGCAACCTGACACTGCTTGAGGTCAATACCCTGCCGGGTATGACCATGACCAGCCTTGTGCCAAAGGAAGCGAAGGCCATTGGTCTGAGTTTTCCCGAGCTGCTTGCCAAATTGATCGAGTTGGGCATGAAAAAGGGGAAAAATTAAATTTCCGCAATATTGTACAAGAAAGTTATCCTGCTTGCCGCTACGATATCTTCAACAGGAAGCGGGAGAATGTCCAAAACCAAACCTCTATTCAAAAAAATCGCTCCGGGCCTGGAAATCTGCCTGTTTTCCGGCCTGGAGCAAAATTTTCCGCCCCATTTTCACAATCATTACCTGATTGGCTGTGTGCTGGACGGCAAACGCCGAATGACCCTGGCAGGCCGCGAATGCTGGCCAGGTCCCGGAGATATTGTCCTGCTCAATCCGGAAGAAGTCCATGGCTGCGTCCAGGCTGGAGAAAAACCCCTTTGCTGGCTTGGACTGCATTTTTCACCAGACTGCATGAAAAATATGGCGACCGACATTGCAGGCCAATACTCCCTGCCATTATTCAAAAAAGCTAATTGGCCAGAATCGCCGCTTGCAGCTGACTTCAGGGCCATGGCAGGGCAAATGGCCGCTTCCCCTAATTGCCTGCAGGGGCTTGCCAGGAAAATCCTCGGAAAAATCCTGTTCTGGAACAGGGACCTTGCAGCGCCTGTTGGAGAATGCGCCAGCAAGAATCCATTCGATGAACTCCGCGCCCACTTAAAAGCCAATCCGCCTGCTTCCGTCAGCCTGGATGAAATGAGCGCCCTGGCCAGACTGGACAAATACAGTCTGGTGCGAGGTTTCAATACCTGTTACGGCATCACGCCCTGGCGCTATCTGGAGGCATTGCGCGTCAATCTGGGACAGCAAATGCTGGGGGAAGGCAAGAAAATTGCGGAAGTGGCCATAAATTGCGGTTTTACGGATCAAAGCCATTTTTCAAGATGCTTCAAGGCCAGGACCGGCATAACTCCCG
>VSMX01000039.1:0-9300 GCA_009773975.1 Desulfovibrio sp.
GCCCGGGGAGGACGAGGGCGCGATGCCCGCGGCGCCGGACCAGCCCCTGGAACTATTGGCTGTTGACGATGGCAACGGCATAAATTATCGTCTGCTCTTTGCGACGGCAAAGATGCTCAGGAGCCGGAAAGTGGCTTTTCACCTAAAGATTGCCGCAAAGAAGAAATTTGCTTCCCGGCTGCGCTGCCGCCTGACGGGCCTTAGCAAGCAGACGCGTTTTCTGGGCCATGTGCCCCCGGACAGACTGGCGGAATTGTACAAGACAACGGATATATTCCTGGCCTGTCTCCCGCGGCCCAAAAACAATGCCGTGGTTGAAATGCCTGTTTCCCTGGCCTGCGCCATGGCCTTTGGCTGCGCTGTCATTGCCCCGGACTGGCCGGCCCTTGCCGAGATCATCAACACAGGCAAGAACGGGCTGCTTTACCATCCGGCCGAGAGCAAGACGCCCGGAACAATGCTCTGCAAGCTGGCTTCAAATTCCTCCCTGCGCGCCTCCCTTGGCGAGGCCGCCAAAACTTCCATGCTGGCCCTGGCCAAAGAAGCGGAAAACAGCCAGGCGCTTGCCCGGCGCATTGCCCTGGCAACAGGTGACAATCAATTTGCCCGCATGTGAGGAAAGCTGTGAACAGACAGGTTGAATTTTCCGGCGCCAGGGTATTGGTTATTGGCGATGCCATGCTGGATCACTATATCAGCGGAGAAGCCGGACGCATTTCTCCCGAGGCCCCTGTGCCTGTCGTGCATACTGAAAAAAGCTGGAGCGTGCCGGGCGGAGCCGCAAACGTCAGCCGCTGTCTTTCCCGCCTTGGCTGCGCAAGCGCCCTGATGGCCATGCCAGGAGAAGACGCTGCCGGATCCGAGCTTCTGACGCGTCTCCGGGCCGAAGGCGTGGAAAACAGGACAGTATTGGTTCGGGGGCGTTCCACAATCCGCAAAACACGCATCATGGCCCGCAACCAGCAGCTGCTGCGCCTGGACGAAGAACGCGTGGCCCCACCGGATGCCGAAACAGCGTCGCGCCTCCTGCGCGTCCTTGAAACTACCCTGCCCACGTATTCGGCCCTGATCATTTCCGATTATTCCAAGGGAATTTTCCTGGATGACGGCCTTGGCCGCAATCTTTGCGTCGAAGCCATAAAACAGGCCCGCTCCCTGAAAATTCCCGTGCTGGTGGATCCAAAACGCGACGACTGGAGCATATATTCCGGCGCTGCCTGCATTACGCCAAACATGAACGAATTTGCGCGGGCGGCACAAAAGGCGCTCAACAATTCCGCCAGCGCGGATAAACTGCGCGCGGACGGGCGCTTGCGGAGCGATGCGGCCGCCCTGCTCTGTCAAAAATATGATATCGGGCGCATTCTCCTTACGCGTGGCAGCGCGGGCATGAGCCTCTATGACTTCCCCGCGCAGCCGCTGCGCATCAGGTCCGCGAGCCGTGAAGTGGCCGATGTTTCAGGAGCGGGCGATACTGTAATCGCCACCCTGGCAGCCTGCGTGGCAAAAGGCATGTCCTGGGAGGTGGGGGCCAGAATTGCCAATTCGGCCGCGGGCGTGGCAGTGGGCAAGCTGGGAACTTCTCCTGTCAGCCTGGATGAACTCAACAATGCCCTGCGCAATGACGGGGAAAGCCCCAAGCTTTATTCCCTGCCGCAATTACGGGAAAAGATTACGGAATGGCGCCGGCGCAATGAGCGCATTGTCTTTACCAATGGCTGCTTTGACCTGCTGCATCCTGGCCACATAACGCTTCTGCGCCAATGCGCGACATTTGGCGACCGCCTGATCGTGGGGCTGAACAGCGATAATTCCGTAAGGCGCCTGAAGGGCCCCAAACGCCCGATCCAGAATCAGGAAAGCCGGGCAATGCTTCTGGGGGCGATCAGGGATGTGGACGCGATAGTGATTTTTGACGAAGACACGCCGGAAAACCTGATTCACGATATTCGCCCGGACTGCCTTGTCAAAGGCAGCGATTACCGCGTCGAGGATATTGTCGGCGCGGATTTTGTGCAGTCATACGGCGGCAAGGTTCACCTTGTCGATCTGGTTGAAGGCTGCAGCACAACCAACCTTGCGGCAAGGCTGTGAGTGGCTGTTTTTACTCCAGTGAAACATCTCATGACAAGATAGGGGATAAAAAATGATCAGGGCGGATCTGCATTCCCATACAAAATATTCCCATGGCGCGGACGAGCCGGAGGAAATGTTCGCCGCTGCAAATGCCCGCGGCCTGGAAATCCTGGGCTTCAGCGAACACTCACCACGTCCGCAAGGCTACGATTATACCCACGAGTACAGGGAAAAACTGGCCGCAGGCTTTGCGGAATATGTAAGCCGCGTGCAGGATCTCAAAAAAATGCCGGGCTGCCGCGTATTGCTGGCCATGGAAATGGACTGGCTCGACGGCCAGGAGGATTTCATCCGCAAGGCCTGTTCCGCCCATGATTTCGACTATTTGCTGGGCAGCGTGCATTTTATCGGCCGCTGGGGTTTTGACGACGGGGATGCCCAATGGAAGAATTGGGACGACACGCAGCGCTTTGCCCACTATGAACGCTATTTTGCATTGTGGCGGCAAATGCTTTCTTCCGGTATTTTCCAGATTGCGGCCCATCCGGACCTGATAAAAATCTTTTCCGCCGAATCTTTCCACAAGTGGCTGTCCCGGGAAAAGAGCCGGGAACAGATTGCGGATTGCCTGGACGTGCTGAAACAACAGGGCATGGCCATGGAAATTTCATCCGCCGGCCTGCGCAAACCCTGCCGGGAAATTTATCCCTGCCCCACGCTCATGGTTTTGGCCGCAAAATGCGGCGTTGACATAACTTTCGCTTCCGATGCACATTGCGTGGCCGACGTGGGCAGGGATTTCGCCCGCCTGGCAAATTATGCCCGGGCTTTTGGCTTCAGCCGCCAGGCTGTCTTTTGCCAGGGTGAAAAAACATATTTGCCGTTCTGATGCCATGCCGCCCGTAGCAATTCTTGAAAACCTCGGTTTCAGGTTTCCCGCCGACAGCCAGCCTGCCTTGCAAGAGATAAACTGGACCATCGAAGAAGGCAGGCATTGCGCGCTGATTGGCCCCAACGGTTCGGGCAAATCCACCCTGCTTGGCATCATGGCAGGCAATTTATGGCCAGGCAGCGGCAGCATCTGCTGGATTGGCCCGCGCGGGCCGGAAACATCCCCCATTTACGGGCGCTCGGTTACAGCCCTGGTTTCGCCGGCCCTCCAGGAAAATACGCAGAGAATGGGCTTTTCCGTAACTTTTCTGGATGCCTTGCTTGGCGCTTTTGACCAGAGCCCGCTTTCATTTGCCAATCCTGATCCTGATGCGGAAAAGCTTGAAAAGGCTCGCACGGCCGCAGAATCCCTGAATTGCGTCAACTTGCTGACAATGCCCCTGTCCTCGCTTTCGCAGGGGCAGATGCGCATTCTGTTTTGCGCCAGGGCAATATTGCGCAGGCCAAAGCTTTGCCTGCTGGATGAGGCCCTTGACGGGCTGGACAAGGAGCACAAAATCCTGTTTTACGCCGCCCTGTCAAAACTTGCCCCGCAAAGCACCATCATCTTGTCATCCCACCGCAACGATGGCATCCCGGCCTTCTGCGAGGAAAGGCGATATCTGTTTGGCGGCCGGCTTTTTGAAAAGCCGGGAAATATATTTTTCCGGGCCGCGCCCAAAAGCGGAAAGGCCGGCAAGACGGCCGGCCAGACGCTTTTCAAGCTGGAAAACGTGGATGTTTTCATCAATCGCCAGCAAGTACTCCACAATATTGACTGGCAAAGCCGCCAGGGCGAGCATTGGCGTATTTCCGGCCCCAATGGCTCGGGCAAGTCCACGCTGCTTCGCCTGCTGGCCGGGGAAGAAGTGGCCGCAAGCGGCGGCACTGTCTCCTGCTGGCTGCCACACCTTGGCCGCAGCGCGCGCGGCCTTGGCGAATTGCGCCAGGGCGCGCGCCTTGTATCGGATCTGACCCAGGCCCTCTATGCCTATGACTTGACCGGCCTTGAGCTTGTCTGCAGCGGCTTTGAGCAGACAATAGGCATCTATCGCGAGTATTCGGACGAGGAGCGGGAAAATGCCATGCAGGCCATTTCGCGCTTTTTTCCGGATGGCACCGGGGAGCGCATTGCCCGGGCCTCGATCCGCCGGCTTTCCAGCGGCCAGCTGCGCCGCCTCCATCTTGCCCGCGCCCTGATGGGCAAGCCCTCAATCCTTTTGCTCGACGAGCCCTGCACTGGCCTTGACGCCCAAAGCAGGGCGGAATTCTTCGTTTTTCTTGAAAACCTCTCCCGAACCATGCAAATCATCATGGTTTCCCATTATGACGAGGATTGCCCGGAATTCATCAACCGGGAAGCCGCGATGCGTGACGGAAGACTGGCAACAATTCGCTGAAAATCCTTCGTCAAAATCTCGACAAACTTTTTAGACAATTCATAAAATGCCCATAACTTGCTGAAATTGCAGAATATGTCCATTTGGCACGCCTATTGCTTATACTTGGAAAACAAATTCAGCAATCAGGATCCGGAAGGATCTTTGCGGAGGGGATATGAAAGGCTTGTTCAACAGCCAGATCGGTCTTGTGAGCCGTGTAATGGATATGCAGCTGAAGAGGCAGAATGTCATCACCAGCAATCTGGCCAATCTGGAAACACCGAATTACAAGCCTCGGGAACTGGCATTCGAGGAGGAACTGCAATCGGCTCTTGGCCTTGACATGCGGGGCCGGATGAGCACGACCAGCCAGGGGCACATGCCGGCCGCCTTCAATCCCGAGAATTTCGGACCGGAATGGTCAAAAGCTTTCAAGCCGCGGCAGATTCATGGCGAAGACAGGGTAAGCCTGGACAAGGAAATGTCCCGCCATGCGAAAAACCAGCTTCAATATACCGCGCTTACACAAATAATGCAGAAATCGTTTGAAGGGCTGTCCAATATAATTCAGGACGGCAAACAATATTAGCGACAAGCGGACATAACGGAGGCATAAAATGGATTTTCTCACAGCCATGGACATCAGCGCATCGGGGCTCACAGCCGACCGCACGCGCATCAACACGATAGCGATGAACCTGGCGAACGCAAAAACCACGCGCACGCCGTATGGCGGCCCGTACAGGCGCCGGACGGTGGTTCAGGCAGCCACGGACGTGGACGATCCATTCTCCGTGCACATGCGTTCCGCCCTGGACCGGGAACTCAAGGGTGTCCGCGTGATGGGAGTCACACAGGATACCAGGCCGCTCAAGCAGGTTTATGAGCCAGGCCACCCGGACGCGAACGCGGAAGGCTATGTTTCCTACCCGGATATCAACGTGGTTGAGGAAATGGCCAATCTCATGACCGCCCAGCGCAATTACGAAGCCAATGTTACGACGGTCGAAGCCATCAAGGGCATGTTCAACAAGGCTCTTGAAATCGGCAAGGCATAAAAATTTTTTCATCAAATTTTCGGGGATTCAGAGGAGAGTTAAAATGAGTATTCAAGCGACAGGAATCAAGGCATACACGGACGCCATCCAGCATTTCAACAAGGTTGACGGCGCGCTCAGGACAGGCAGCCCGGTGGGATCGCAAACCCTGTTCTCGCGCACGCTGGATCAGTCCCTGCTGCGGGATACTGTTGACAAGGCCGAAAATTTCGGGGCGCATGCGGATTTCATCCACTATCCGGATCAGAAGCATGTCAGCGTTACGCCGCAGAACAGCTTTTCCAACACATTCAAGAATTCGCTGAACAAGGTCAATGAGCTCGAAAGCGCCAAGGCCCAGGCAATTACCGATTTTGCCTCCGGCAGGACGCAGAATGTGCACGAGCTTATGGTAACCATGCAGAAGTCAAGCATGGCCATGAAACTTACAAGCGCGGTGCGCGGCAAAGTTCTGGAAGCATACAAGGAACTTTCCAAAATGCAGTTCTGATCTTGCGGCATAATTTTGACGCAAAAAACGGCTTGCCTTGTGCAAGGCCGTTTTTTAGTTTAAAGTAATTAATTGGCTGGGGCGTCATTTCAAATTCCAACTTGTATCATCATGAAAACGCTCTATCGGAGATTTCGATGGCTTTTGCGGATTTCCAGAAAAAACAGGTTCAGGGCAAGCAACAGGCTGTTGTTCGCGAATTTTTCAGCAAGCATAACGGCCATTTTATTGTTGTAACCGATGACCAGACCTTTCTTGCCCTCTTGCGTTCCACTGTCAAAAGCCTGGCCCTGAACAAGGGCGGCCTGATCGACTTTTATCCGGACCCCTCGAAGGTGCTCAAGGCTCTGACAGACGATTTCAAGGTCAAGCGCAATCCCGCTCTGTTTATAGAGCGCACCATGAGCGGCACTGGCGAAACGACTTTCCTGATCAAGCAGTTTCGCGAAAGTTTCCCGCAGCTGCGCATCTTTGCCATGACCAACAATGCCGACAAGGGGCGGCTTATGCTACTCCATGAGGCCGGCGCCGACAGTTTTCTGATCAAGCCTATTTCCGGCGTTGATCTTATGGAAAAGATGGCCGCGGCCCTCAAGCCTCCGAGCCCGATCAAGCAGATGCTGGACACGGCGCGCACATTCATTATGCGTAATATCGGCATGGACGCGTTAAAGATTACCCGCAAGGTTCTCGAGGTCAAACCGGATTCCGCGGCCGGCTATGTGGTCATGGGCGATGCCCTGCGCCTGGCCGGCGACCAGGACAAGGCCCAGGTGGCCTACGAACGCGCAAGCAAGCAGCAGGTCAACTATATGGAGCCATTGCAGAAGCTCGCTGATCTTGCGCGTGAAAAAAATGACGCCGACATGCAGTACGAGTACCTCAAGCGCCTGGATGATCTTTCACCGCTAAATAGCCAGCGCAAGATGGAAATGGCCGAACTGCAGATGGCCAGGGGCAATACTGACGCGGCAAAGGAGCTTTTTGACGGCGCAATGACCCGCACCTACAAGGATGCCATGCAGCAAGTCGCGGCGGTTGCGGAAAAAATCGCCATGAGCCTGCAGGAATCCGATCCTGTCCAGGCCGAAAAATATCTCCGCAAATGCCTTGACCTCAAGGGAGACGACCTGAGCATCGACGACTTGCGCACATTCAACCAGCTTGGCATCAGCCTGCGGCGCCAGGGCAAGGTTTTCGAGGCAATCAAGGAATATCAGCGCGCGCTCAAAATCGCGCCCGATTCCAGCGAAATTTACTACAACATGGCCATGGCCTATTTTGAACACAAGGACAAGGAACAGGCCGTCCGCTCCATGCTCAAGGCCTTTTCGCTCAATCCGGCCCTGCCCAATGCCTCTGCCAACATAGCCTTCAACATGGGCCGCGTGTTCGCGGGCGGCATCACAAAGGACAAGGCCAGGGGCTGCCTGCAAATCGCCATCAGCCTCGACCCGGATTTCGCCCAGGCAAAGGAATTGCTGGCCAAGCTGAAGGCCGAAGAGGCGGGACAAGCGCCGGAAACGGAAGAATAATTCATGGCGGACGCAAGCAACGAAAACGCGGCAAAAAAGCGGCTTGAGGGCATCCTGACCAGGATTGGCCGCAAGTTCGATACTTCCTTTGAGCCTCTTTCCATTGACGGCGCGGATTTGCAGGTGCTTTCAATCCACAACATGCAGGCGCATCTCGACGCCCTCATCAACAGCAAGGCTATTAAAAATCCGCTCAGGGATCTGCCCCTCTGGGCCAAAATCTGGCCTGCCTCCTTTGTGCTGGGGCGCTATTTGCGCAAGTTCGGGCCGGAAGGCAAGTCCCTGCTCGAAATTGGCTGCGGCTGCGGGATATGCGGCCTTGTGGCCGCCGTACACGGCTTTGCCAAAATCACAATGGGCGATATAGTGGACGATGCCCTGGACTTTGCCCGCGCCAATATTCTTCACAACAATCTTGAGGAAAAGGCGCAGGCGCGCTTCCTGGATGTAACAGGCAACGACAATATCCCGCCGCACGACATCATTGCGGCTTCCGAGATTCTCTATCTTGACGAGCTGCACCGCCCGCTGTTGAAGTTCATCCACCGAACCCTCGCGCCAGGCGGCCGCGCCGTCTTCTGCACGGATCTTGCCCGCGCCAAGCCCCGCTTTGCCAAATTGGCAAAGGAAAAGTTCAGGGTTTCCGAAAACAGGATCGGCGTAAAGGCCATTGACGAGGAAGGCAAATCCCGGGTCAGGGGCTATGAAATATTAATTCTTGAGAGAAAAACTGACGCAAAAATGTAACCTTTTTCCTCTTGCAAATGGGTAACAAGGTTACACGTTCCAGATGAAAACATCTGTCTTGTCCCGTAATTTTCTTTTATATCAGCATGTTACTTTTGTGGCACATTGCTTGCTATAAGGGAGCAAACAATAAAACACGGATCAATGGAGGAAATTATGGGAATTTTCGGCAAATACATTTGCATGGGCTTTTTCGCTTTCGCGCTGCTTGCCGGCTTTGCGGCCGTATCGGAAGCGGCCGAACCGGATGCCTACGCCATTCAGCAGCAGCTTGACGCCAAATTCGCGCAGCTGGACAATGAATTGGCCAGCCCAAACCCGGATCGCAAAAGGATTGAAGCACTTTCCAGGGAAATTGGCGAACTGCGCGGCAAGGAGCTTTCCGCCCGCAGCCGGCCATATTACAATAATGGCTACGGCCCCTGCGGCTACTACCGGGGAAACGGCTGGCACCATGGCGGCCATTACCGCGGCGGACATGGCTGCTGGTAATCCCGGGCAAGTTTGTATGGAAAATGTCGGGCAAATGCCCGGCATTTTCATTTATTTTTTGCCAATAATTATATATCCAACCGCAAGAATACTTGCGTCACAAATTTGCGCCAAATCAGTCCGAAAAGGATTTTGCGGACCAGATTGGTAGCAAGGCCCTGCAGGGCTTTGCGTTTTGCGCCCGCGTCTGAGACCCCGCCCGAGACTGCGGGGTGCGGGCTTATTCGACCTGAAGGCCGTAGTCTCAAGCCACAAAGGAACTTGCGGATGAATGTTTCCCCCATACGCCTTAAATCATGCCCCAAAAATTATACACTTGACCTGGACAAGGCCAGAAGTCCGGAAGAAACCTTTGCGGATGTATCTCGCAGGCTGAAAAATTCTGGCCTGGATATTTTTGCGGGCGCGCGGCGGGTGGACTGCGGCAGGCTGGGGATTCCTGTCTATCTTGGCCTTTGCGGCCAGGACGCGAGGGAGGTTCTGCCCACGCGCAAGCAGATGGGCAAGGGCTCAAGCGCGGCCCAGGCCAGGGCTTCCGCGCTCATGGAAGTGATGGAACGCTATGCCTTTTTCAGCTTTTTTGAACGTGG
>VSMX01000039.1:9310-17365 GCA_009773975.1 Desulfovibrio sp.
ACCTGGCAAGAGGCCGAAAATCTTTTTGGCCAGGATTTGATAGGCATTGATGAAATGCGCAAATCGGTAAACGATCCGGTAGATCCGGAAACGGCGCGCGCCATCCTGAATCTTCGTTCCTGGGATTTTTACCCCGCCACGCGTCTTGCCGATGGCAAGATTGTCTGGCTGCCCCTGGACTGGTTCAGGATGCTGGGCGAATTTAATGGTTCCAGCGCCGGCAACTCCGCTGAAGAATCCATTCTGCAAGGCATTTCCGAACTTCTGGAAAGGCATTGCTGCTGCCTGGCGGAAAGGGAACGCCCCATTTTGCCGACCATTGACCCCTCAACCTGCAAGGATCCTGTGCTTGCCAAACTGGTAGAAGCTTTCAGACGCGAGGGGATTTTGCTGATTCTCAAGGATTTTTCCCAGGGCCTGCCCATGCCCTGTGTGGCCGCGCTGGCCCATGATCCCGCCACCTTTCCCGAAAAGAGCGAAATCGTTTTCACAGCCGGAACAGCATCATCCCCTGCAAAGGCCGCAATCCGGGCGATTACGGAAGTTGCCCAGCTTGGCGGCGACTTTTGCACATCCTCCTGCTACGAGGCTTCGGGCCTGCCCAAGTTCACTTCTCCCGACCAATTTCACTGGCTCATGGAAGGGCCTGTTGTCAGCCTTGATACTTTGCCGGATATCTCATCCGGCGATATTCTTGAGGAAATTTCCCGGCTTGTCCACGATCTTGCCCCCACAAATGTTTATGCGGTGGAAACAGCCCATCCGGATCTTGCCGTTCCCGCGCACTATTGCATTGCCCCGGGCCTGGCCTTCCGTGAACGCGACCGCAACCAGTCCATTGGCCTTTTCACAGGCAGAAAGCTGGCCGAAGAAGGCAGATTCGCGGCTATTGAGGAACTGGCCCGGCTTTGCCCCAATGCTCATTATCTGCCATTCTTCAGGGGCATGCTTGCCCTTGGCGCTGGCGATTACAAAAAGGCGGCCGAATTTTTCGCAGCCGCCGCGCCACTGCAGCCCGATGACGAAAGCCGCGCCCTTGCCATGTTTTACAATGGCCATGCGAAGACGCTCATGGATGACTGGGGCCAGGCCATTCCCGAGCTTTCCGCCGCCTTCCGGCTTTGCCCGTCAATGAAGGAATATGGCAATCTGCTGGGGGTGGCTCTTTTCAAGACAGGCTCATATCCCAAAGCGGAAGAAATTTTCGGCAAGGTGCTCAAAATCGACAAGGGTTCGGCCATGGATCTGGCCAACAGGGGCATTTGCCGCAAATTGCAGGGGAAAAACGAGGCCGCGCTTGAAGATTTGCGAGCCGCGCTGGAACTTGAGCCGGATCTGGATTTTGCCCGCCGGCATCTGGAAGAATTGACGTATAATTGGAACATTGTCTAAACAATTGGCAGCAAATGGACTTTTTTGGCAATATTGAAGATTTCTGGCAATGGCTGGACAGGCTTGGCCTTTTCAAGGTGAAGCTTGGCCTTGAGCGCATGGATCGCGCTCTGGCAAAATGCTGCCCCGGGCCATTGCCCTTTCCCGTGGTTCAGGTTCTGGGCACCAATGGCAAAGGATCTACCTCGACCTTTCTGGATTCCCTGGCCCGGGCCCATGGCATCCGCGCCGGCCTTTATACTTCCCCGCATTTTGTATCGCCACGGGAAAGAATACTTGTAAACGGGGCGCAGCTTTCCGGGAGGGACTGGCTAGACTGCGCCAACCGGATTATGTCCGTCCTGCCAGACGGCGGGGATTTGAGCTATTTCGAATTTCTTACAGTCCTTGCCGTCATGCTTTTCAAAAAGCATGACGCGCAGCTGGCCATCATCGAAGCGGGGCTGGGCGGAAAAAACGACGCCACCACCGCTCTGGACGCCTGCATGCATGTTTTCACGCCCATTGACATGGATCATGCAGCCATAATAGGGCCAGATCTTGCAGATATTGCCAGGGACAAGACAGCGGCCATCAAGCCGCAAAGCCAGGTCCTTTCCGCGCCCCAATGCAGGCTGGCAGCGGAAATACTCCTGGAAAGGGCAAAAGCTTGCGGGGCAAAAATCAAATTTGCGCCCGAATTGTCCCAAAATTGCGCCACAGGTCTTGCCGGCGCCCACCAGCGCGTCAATGCCGGGCTGGCTTGCCTGGCCTTTGAACATATTGCTGGCAAACTTGGTATTGAGCCAGATGCCGCCGCGATTGCGGAAGGGCTTGAAGAAGCCTTCATACCCGGGCGCCTTCAGAAAATCAGGAATGATCCGCCAGTCCTGCTTGATGGCGGGCACAATCCCCATGCCCTGGGCAAGGTGCTTCCGGAAGCCAGAAAAATTCTGGGCGAAAAAATTTCGCTTGTCTTTTCCGCCCTTGCCGACAAGGATTGGCGGCAAATGGTTGAAATATTGACCAGGAATTTTCCACAAGCGCGATTTTTCGTGCCCACGCCCGACAATCCCCGGGCCCTGGCCGCCGATGTTATTTGCGGGCAAATCAATAGCCGGTTGCCAGGACAGGCCCGGATGGTTAAAGATTCAGGCGCGGCATTCAGGCTGGCCCTGGACCAGGGCACGCCCGTGCTTGTCATTGGCTCGCTTTATCTTCTATCTGAAATATATGTTAAATATCCCCAATACCTTCTGAAAACAGGAGCTGTCAGCAATGAAAAATGATCCGGCATACAAGGCCAAAAGCGCCTGGGAACATTATGAAAGCGATGAAGATCGCCAGAAAGTAATGAAATTTTCACGGGAATACATTGATTTTATAAGCAAGTGCAAAACCGAGCGGGAAACCATAGCGGAAGTTGCAAAAATATTGGCAAAGGCCGGTTTTTCGGAAGACTGGCAGAATGACAAGGTAATGGCGCCCTTGCGCGGGAAGGCCCTGTTCGCGGTCATCAAGGGCAGCGAGGATCCGGCAAATGGCATAAAATTGATTGCCGCCCATGCGGACAGCCCGCGACTGGACCTCAAGCAGCGGCCCATAACGGAGCAGGCCGGCATTGCCCAGGCCAGGACGCATTATTACGGCGGCCTCAAGCGTTATCAATGGCTGGCCAGGCCGCTTGCCCTGCATGGCGTGGTTATAGTGGATGGCGGCAAGAAAATCGAGGTGGCCATAGGTGAAAAGCCTGACGAGCCTGTTTTCTGCATTGCCGATCTTTTGCCGCATCTTGCAAAAGATCAGGGCCAGAAAAAGGTTGCGGAAGCCTTTGACGGTGAAAAGCTGAACATTGTGCTGGGCCACGAACCGCGCAAGACGGAGGAAGAGGAAAAAGAGCCGGCGCGCAAAAAGCTGCTTGATATCCTGCAGCAAAAATACGGCGTTACGGAAGAAGACCTGATCACGGCCGAACTTGAGGCCGTGCCAGCCGGCCCCGCAAGATTTGTCGGCCTTGATGAATCCATGATTGGCGGTTATGGCCAGGACGACCGCATCTGCCTTTATTGCGCCCTTATGGCCCTGCTGGCCGTGGAAAAGCCCCGCCAGACAATTGCGGTAATGTTTTGGGACAAGGAGGAAATCGGTTCGGAAGGGGCAAGCGGCGCGTCTTCACGTTTTCTGCAATATTGCATAGAGGATCTGTGCCGCTCCTGGTGCCCGCAGGCCTCGCCTTCCCATGTTTTTTTGCGTACCAGGGCCATTTCCGCGGATGTTACGGCCGGGCTGGACCCGGATTACCAGGATGTGCATGAAAAGCAGAACGCGGCCCTGATGGGTTACGGACCAGTGTTTTCCAAATATACGGGATCTGGCGGCAAATACGGCGCAAATGACGCTGATGCCGAATTTTATGCCAGTTTGCGGGCCATGTTCAACAAGGCGGCCATTCCCTGGCAGGCGGCGGAACTGGGCAAGGTTGGCCTTGGCGGCGGCGGCACAGTTGCGCTGTTCATGGCTGCCTACGGCATGCAGGTTATAGATCTTGGGCCGGCCCTGCTTTCGATGCACAGTCCTTTCGAGCTTTCCAGCATTGTTGATCTTTATTCAACATGGGAAGCTTACAAGGTATTTTTCATGTCAGACCATTGACACTTTGGCCGGCAGTTCTTACAACTTGCAGATGAATCTTGATACCAGCGGCATAATAGGCCAAAGTACAACGCTTGCGGAAGTTTTCAGGGTCCTCGGCAAAGTTGCGCCAACGGACAGCACTGTTCTGGTGACCGGGGAATCCGGCACTGGCAAGGAGCTTTTGGTGCGCGCCCTGCACGCCAACAGCAAGCGGGCCGACAAGCCCTTTGTGCCCATAAATTGCGGCGCAATTCCCAAGGAATTGCTGGAATCCGAACTGTT
The DNA here is from genome assembly GCA_009773975.1 of Desulfovibrio sp. Taxonomy (GTDB): domain Bacteria; phylum Desulfobacterota; class Desulfovibrionia; order Desulfovibrionales; family Desulfovibrionaceae; genus Desulfovibrio. The sequence goes on from VSMX01000039.1 coordinate 13,598, forward strand.
CGGCCACGAAAAAGGCGCCTTTACCCATGCAATCCGCTCCCGTCCCGGCCGTTTTGAGCTGGCCGACGGGGGCACGATTTTTCTGGATGAAATCGGCGAAATGGATCTGGCCCTCCAGGTCAAGATATTGCGCGTCCTCCAGGAAAAGGAAATCGAACGCGTTGGCGGCTCAGGCTCCAAAAAGGTGGATGTGCGCGTGGTTGCCGCCACAAACAGGGATCTGGAAAAAGAAGTGACCGCTGGCCGTTTTCGCGAGGATCTCTATTACAGGCTGAACGTCATTCCGCTCCATTTGCCACCCCTGCGCGATCGCGGCAGCGATGTGATGCTGCTGGCCAATCATTTTCTGGAGCAGTTTTGCCGCAAGAAAGGTCGTCCCGTACTTGAGCTTGCGCCTGATACGCGAAAAATTCTTGCCGCCTACAACTGGCCGGGCAATGTACGCGAACTGGTCAACTTTATGGAACGCCTGTCAATTCTGGTGGACGGGGAAATTATCCATCCTTCCGACTTGCCGGACAAGATTCTCAATCAGGTTGGCGACATAGGCATTTTGCCCGAGCCGCCAGAGCCAGTGACCATACCGCCCGCAGCGGTTGAGCGCCCCGTTGAACAGCCAGGCGGGGAATTTGTCTGGCCAGATCTGGATATTCTCGAAAAGAAGGGCGTCAATCTCAAGGAATTTCTCGATTCCATTGAAACTCGCCTGATCGACCAGGCGCTGGCCATGGCTGACGGAGTAAAAAACCAGGCAGCCGAATACCTGGGCATCAAGCGCACCACCCTGATTGAAAAATTGAAAAAGCGTCAAATATAGCCTGCTTTTAAGGCATTGATTTTGCATTAATGTGAAAAAATATATTCCGTTATCCTGAAGCAGTCCGGGGGAGCCTGCGGGCAATGGATTCTGCTTCACCAAAAACCGTAAGAAAGCATCATCAATGTCAAGTTCGTCAAAAAAATATTGCGGTATTTTTCTGGCCGTCATCATGCTGGCAACTTTCTGCGCGTCTTTGCCGCGCACTGGCCTTGGCGCTGACACTTCTTCGCGTCAAAGTCTAAGGGCTCCAATCAATGCGGGCGGTCCCGAAAACTGGCCTGAAAACGGCGGTCTTTCCACAGCTTCCGATACTGTGCCAGCTTCATCCGGCAATCTTGCCCTGCAGCCAAATATGCAGCAGGAACCCAACCAGGCAAATCCATATCCGGAGCCAGGATATCCGGCCCAGCCAGCGCAAGCTGGCGTGGCCGGGCAAATTCCCGGCCAGCCTGGCATGGCAGGGCAAATTCCTGTTCAGCAGCCTCCTGCCGCGCAGTTTGCGCCAAACCTGGCCGCGGAGCAGCCTGCCCCTCGCCAGGCGCAGGCTCCCGCGCCACGTCCGGCGAATCCCGCGCAAAAACCGGCTGTTACCAATACCGGGCAAGGGGCTCATGGCGCTACCTCCAGCGCAAACGAGGGATTGCCTCTTGCCGGCAAGGAGGAGCAGAAGGACGCCCAGCCCAAACCGGATCCAATTTATGTGGACGAAGCCGGCAATCCCGTGCCCAAGCCGCTTGAGCCCGACAAGATGCTGGTTGAGGCCAACGATTTGATGGGCGAAGGCAAGTATGACGAAGCCCTGTCCATACTTGACAAAATCCGCCAGATTCCCGGCGTGAAAAGAAAGATTCTTGAAGAAGCCCTCTACCTCAAAAGCGACTGCATGTGGGCGCGCTATGCCGACAATCCCCTTGCCGGCTACGAAGCCATTGTCTCATCGACCAATGAGGCCATGAATGCCAATATCCGCTCCCCCCATGTTCCCGACGCCCTGCTGCGCCTGGGTCTTGCCAATGCCCGGGTTGGCAACCTGGACGACGCCCGCGGGCACATAGTGGCCCTGATGCGCCGTTTTCCGGATTTTCCCGGCGTTGCCCAGGGTTTCACCGCCCTTGGTCAGGAACAGCTCAAAAAAGGGTTGAATGCGGACGCGGAAAAATCATTCGGCACGGTTCTGGACAAATACCCCGAATCGAACCAGCTGCAGAACGCTTCCGTCGGCCTGGCCCATGCGCTTGTCAACCAGGGCAAGGATGCCCGCGCCAACATCATCCTGGACTTTATCAGCAAGCGCTGGCCCCGTTACTATATCAACGATCCCCAGTTCCTGCTCATGCATGCGGAAAACGAGAAAAAGCTCAATCACCGCGACGGGGCCATGGATCTGCAGTGGCTTTTTATCAACCTGAATCCGCGCCGCAAGGGCAATGACGAGCTTTTGCTGGAAATGGGCGATGAATATTTGCGGGACAATAATCCTGACGCAGCCAATTTTATCTATCGGGACATAGAGCAGTCCTTTCCGGACACGCGTTCCGCGCTGCGCGCGCGCCTGCGCCTGGCAGAAGGCGGCATATTCGAAAATCCAACATACGCGCAAATGGAGCCGGTTTTTGCGCATGGCGGCACGCCGCCCCTCTGGCAGGTCTATTCCGAACTTGCCAATAGTTCGTCAACAACTCCCGAAGCCATTGAGGCGCGCCTGAAACAGGCCATGTGGCTTTACTGGGACAAGCAATATCCTGAAGCCATGGGCAAGGCCGCCGAATATATTGACGAGTACCCCGAAAGCAAGGGCACGGACGCGGCAAAGGAAGTTTTGTGGCAAGCCTTTAAAAAGGAACTGGACAATTCGCTGGCCGAACAGAATTACGGGCGCATTCTCCTGCTCTGGAACGGTTTTCCGCTGGTGCGCGAACGCTACGGCAACATTGACGCCCCACTCCGCTACGCTCTTGCCCAGGGCTGGAGGGAACGCGGGGATGACCAGAAATCTTTCGAACTGATGGAAGATTTTTTGAAAGACCCGATGGATCCGAATTACGGGGAAGCCGCGTTTTCCCAGTTTTTCAATTATTATCTGCAAAACAGCCAATGGGACAAGATTCTCGATCTTGGCAAAAAGGTGGCCAACTGGAAAATGGAGCCCCAGCTCCAGAACCAGATTGACTATGCCATGGCTCTTTCGGCGCAGAACCTTGGTTTGAACGGACCGGCCCTTGCCATGTGGAAAAAGCTGGCAAACCGGGTTGAAATTCCGCTTTACCAGCAGGCATACGCCACTTATTTCCTGGCCAAGGATGCCGAGCATCGCCGCGATATCCGCAATGCCTACGAGCTGAACCGCAAAGTGGTGGAATTGTTCGGCAGGCTGGCCGACGAGCGTTCCGACAAGGCGGACCCCAACCGCATCAAGGAGGCTCTTGCTTCCCTGATGGATATTTGCGAAGTCGGCAACCGCATTCCGGAAGCGCTGGAATGGGCGGCGCGCTACAATCCGTTCGTCGCGCAGGATTCCGCCGAATATCCGGGCCTGCGTTTCAGGGAAGCGCGCCTGCACCGCAAGATAGGCGACAATATGCGCGCCGAGGCCCTGCTTGAGGGCATTGTGAAGTCCTACCCGGATTCACCCTTTGCCAGGGCCGCGGCCGCCGAACTGCGCACCTTCGAGGTAAGCCGGGATTTGCAGCACTTCATGCCTCAAGCTTCCGCCGAAGCCAGTTCGAATCCTGCCGGGACTGGCCTGCAGGAAGGCAACTGGTCGGCAGCGGCAGCAGCCCCGGGCGAAGAGCAAAAAAAATAGACCTGGAGCAAAATTTGATGCTGAAAAGCCGGCCCTATCCCTGCAAGGCGATTTGGCCGGCTTTGTTTTTTTGGGTTAATCGCAAATATCCCATAAGCCATGCTGTATAATGCATTCCCGCGCTTCAATAAAAATCTTGCAATCC
>VSMX01000004.1 GCA_009773975.1 Desulfovibrio sp.
AAAAGTTCAGGAACTGGTTGGGAACCGATATTTGCGGATTCTTCATGGGCAGTCCTCCTGTTGATATTGCAAAAAAATCAATGATCCTGTTTACAACATAACACTCTTTTTCTTCCTTGCATAATTTTTTGGGGAAATCCAGAAAATAGTTCCGGCATTTTGGAAAAAGTCAGTACATTTTAAATTAAAATTAAAACAAAGGAAAGGCCGCCTCTGATAATGTGGCGGCCAGGAAAAGGAAGGATAAATCTGAGGAGTTTTGGGGATAGTTGACGTTGCCATTGGGGGGATTTTTTGAGGCTTCGTCGAATTTATATATATTGAAGTTTATTGTAACGCTTTGTTTTATGCTCTATATAATCACCGCCTTGCGGGTTTTTGTTTGCTTGCGCTTTCGCGCTCCTGCCTTATACATAGCAAAGATGATGCCAAACATAATTTCCGCGCCCGGAGCCAACTTTTGGAAACGGCCGCCGGCAGGGCGTATGATTTTTATACGGCATCTTTATACGGTGTATGATTTTTATATGGCGCTTGTCATTTGAATACCGATTTGTATAATTGCCGTCGGCCTTTTGCCGCTTATTTTCAATTATGGCCGCAAATGTCGTAAAAAACCGCAAACCCGGCGATCCCGGGGCAAAAAACTTCTTTTGCAAGGGCCAGGATGCGCCGGACAGCCGGCAAGGGAGCAAACAATGGATATAAATCTTGAGGGTCTGGGAGTTGTCAGGGAATTTTCATACAAGAACGGCAGGTTGTTCCTGGCCATTACGCTGGAGGGGCTTGAGGATCATCCGATTTCCATTGAGGCAAGGGACATCGAAATCGCGCCCGACGGCAGCTCGGTAACGGTTAAAAGCCTGATGTCCGACATGCCCTTTGCGCACAATGCCCTGAACCGCTTCGCCCGCGGAACATTTGAAATTCCGGAAAGCGGCAGGGCCTTCCTCAAAAGCGCCAAATGCCTTTTGGGACTGTAAGCCCGGGCCACGCTGGCTGCGCGGAGGGGCCCCATACAACGAGGATGAGGAATTTCATCCGCAAGTGTGCCCTGGCGCGGAAACACTTTTTTTTTCAAGGCTCCTTGACAAGATTTGTCCCCCAATCTATGACAAATACAATAGCATTTGTACTGAAATAATTTCCGTCATTCCGGGAGAAAACATGAATTGCAATCGGCGTGATTTTTTGAAACTAGCCGGTGCATCCGCGGTATGCCTCACTTTGGGCCAGCTTGGGTTCAATCTGGACGAGGCGTTCGCCTATGCAGGAAAATTGAAGATTGAAGGCGCAAAGGAATTCATTTCAATTTGTCCTTTTTGCGCGGTTTGCTGTCAGGTGATTGCCTATGTCAAGGACGGCAGGCTTGTATCTGTGGAGGGCGACCCGGACTTTCCGGTCAACCAGGGCTCGCTTTGCGCCAAGGGCGCCGGGCTCATGGGCATGTACACGGGCAAGCCGCGGCTAATGAAGCCGCTTTACCGCGCCCCGTACAGCGACAAATGGGAAGAAAAGGACTGGGACTGGACCCTGGACCAGATTGCGCGGCGCATCAAGGATGACCGCGACAAAAACTTTGTGGCCAGAAACGCGGACGGCAAAACCGTCAATCGCCTTGAAAATATTTTCATGATGGGCACATCGCATGCCTCCAACGAGGAATGCGCGCTCATGCACCAAGCCTTGCGCAGCCTGGGGATCGTCTATATGGATCACCAGGCGCGTACCTGACACAGCCCCACTGTTGCGGCTCTGGCAGAGTCGTTCGGACGCGGTGCAATGACGAACCACTGGATCGACATCAAAAATGCCGATGCGGTGCTTATTATGGGCAGCAATGCCGCGGAACATCATCCCGTATGTTTCAAATGGGTGATGAAGGCAAAGGACAACGGCGCGTGCATCATGCATGTCGATCCCAAATTCTCGCGCACTTCCGCGCGCTGCGATTTTCATGTGCCCCTTCGCTCGGGCACGGACATTGCCTTCCTTGGAGGCATGATCAACTACATCCTGAATACCGGAACCTGGTTCGCGGATTATGTGCTGAACTACACAAACGCCTCCTTCATTGTGGGGGAAGGCTATTCTTTCGACAACGGGCTTTTCAGCGGTTATGACCCGGCAAGACGCGCCTATGACAGGAAAAAGTGGGATTTCGAGCGCGGGCCAGACGGCGAGCCCCTGCAGGACATGAGCCTGCGGCACGAGCGCTGCGTGTTCAATCTGCTCAAAAAGCACTATTCCCGCTATACGCTGGACAAGGTCTCTGCCGTTACCGGCGTTCCGCCGGAAATGCTGCTCAGGGTTTACAAAACGTTCTGCGCTACCGGCAAGCCGGACAAGGCGGGAACAATCCTGTATGCCCTGGGCTGGACGCAGCACACGGTCGGCGCGCAAAATATCCGCGCTTCGGCCATCATCCAGCTTCTGCTGGGCAATATCGGCAATGCCGGCGGCGGCATCAACGCCCTGCGCGGCGAACCCAATGTCCAGGGCTCGACAGACCATGCCCTGCTCTATGACAACCTGCCCGGCTATTTGCCCCTGCCCAGGGCGGACTGGCAAACCCTGGCGGATTTCAACAGTGTCAACACCCCTGCCACCGCCCTCAAGAAGAGCATCAACTGGAGCGTAAACAGGCCCAAATACTTCACAAGCCTGCTCAAGGGCTGGTTCGGCAAAGAAGCCACGCCGGAAAACGAATATTGCTACAGCCTCCTGCCAAAGGGCGACGACGGCGCGAACTACTCCTATCTGGAGATGATGGAGAAGGCCAATAACGGCGAGATGAAGGGCGGCATCATTTTTGGCGTCAACCCCATGGGCAGCTTCCCGGACGTCAACAAGATGCGCCCGGCCCTGGACAAGCTGGACTGGCTGGTCTGCGCCGAACTGCACCATTCGGAAACAACAGACAACTGGCGCAGGCCCGGCGTTGACCCCAAAAGCGTCAAGACAGAAGTCTTTTTGCTGCCATCGGCCCACAGAATTGAGAAAGCCGGCAGCATCAGCAACAGCGGCCGCTGGATTTTGTGGTTCGACAAGGCAGTCGAGCCGGAAGGGGAAGCGCGTAACTTCGCGGACATCTTCGTGCCCCTGCTCAACAGGATCCGCAATATGTACAAGATGGACGGCGGCGTTTTCCCCGATCCGCTCCTCAAGCTGAACTGGACGGAAAAATTCGATCCCGAGGAATGGGCCCGCAGAATAAACGGCTTTTTTCTCAAGGACACGAAAGTGGGCGACAAGAAATACAGGGCCGGCGATCTTGTTCCTTCCTTTGTCAATCTGAAAGATGACGGCACAACTTCGTCGCTGAACTGGCTATACACGGGCAGCTACACGCAGGAGGACGGCAACAAGGCCAAACGGCGCAATCCCGAACAGACCCCGATGCAGGCCAAAATCGGCCTTTACCCCAACTGGTCCTGGTGCTGGCCCGTCAACCGGCGCATCCTCTACAACCGCGCGTCCGTCAATGCGGAAGGCCAGCCCTACAATCCGCAAAAACCGGTCATCGAGTGGGACGGCAGCAAGTGGGTAGGCGATGTTCCCGACGGCCCCTGGCCGCCCATGGCCCTGGATGAAGGCAAGCTGCCCTTCATCATGAACAGCGACGGCTATGGCCGGCTTTATGGCGATATTCTGCTGGACGGCCCCTTCCCCGAACATTACGAACCGGTCGAAACGCCTGTCTCGCATCATCCGTTCTCGGACCAGCTCAGAAGCCCGGTGTTCAGGTTCTTCACTTCGGACATGAACAAGTTCGCGGCCGCGGCTGACGAGCGCTATCCCATTGTGCTGACTACCTACGGCATGACCGAGCATTGGTGCGGCGGCGGCGAAACAAGGCATGTGCCGGATTTGCTGGAAGCCGAACCCCAGCTTTATATCGAGATGAGTCATCAGCTTGCCGACGAAAAGGGCATCAAAAACGGCGATGGCGTGCTGATTGAAAGCGCGCGCGGCAAGGTCGAGGCAATAGCCATGGTGACCGTGCGCCTGCGGCCGCTCAAGGTCATGGGCAAGACGATCCACCTTGTGGGCATGCCCTTTGCCTGGGGCTGGACAACGCCCATGTGCGGCGATTCGACCAATCGCCTCACCCTGACCGCCTGCGATCCGAACACATCCATTCCCGAACTCAAAGCCTGCTGCGTAAATGTAAGCAAGTGCGAAAAGCTCACTGAAATCGACAGGCCGAAAAAAGACCAGAAATAAACCCCGCTGCCGGAACATCTTGCCCTTTGCGCGAATGTTCCGGCAGCGCGGGCATTTTTCGCGCAAAAAAACGGGGAACAAAGCATGTCCAAAGCAATCCTGATAGACACCACCCGCTGCACAGCCTGCCGCGGCTGCCAGGTAGGCTGCAAGCAATGGCACAATCTGCCGGCAAATCGCACCTACCAGATGGGCACACACCAAAATCCGCCGGATCTCAATCCTTTCAACTTCAAGCTTGTGCGTTTCAACGAACACGAACAAAAGGACGGCACCGTCGTCTGGAATTTCTTTCCCGATCAATGCCGCCATTGCGTTACGCCCATTTGCAAGGATGTTGCCGATATGGCCGTGCCGGGCGCCATCATTCAGCAGCCCGAAACAGGCATTGTGCTGTTTACCGAAAAAACGGCCCTGCTTTCGCCGGAAGACGTCAAGGCCGTTACCGACGCCTGTCCCTACAATATTCCGCGCTACAACCCGCAAACCAGATTGCTGGTCAAATGCGATATGTGCGTTGACCGCGTAAATGCGGGACTGCCGCCGATTTGCGTGCAAACCTGCCCAACGGGCTGCATGGTTTTCGGCAATCGCGAGGAAATCCTCGACCTGGCCCGCAAACGCCTGGATTACGCCAGACAGCGTCATCCCAAAGCCTTCCTTTGCGACGCGGAAGACGTCAACGTCATCTTCCTGCTCGCAGAAGACAAGAAATACTATTACAAATATGCGTCCTTCGCGTAGCATCGCGGCCGGAGAATACGCGCAGGTCAGGAGAATCCATGCCATCACCCAGTCTTGATATCGACCAGACCATTTCGGCCATTATCCGCCGGCGGCCTGTGCTGGAACCAGTGCTGAAAAGTTTTGCCCCGCTGCTGAAAGCCAGGGATGAAGCGGCCTCCGGGCTCGTTCCTGTCCTGGGCGCGGCTTCAGTCCGCCTGCCGAAATTCGACAGGCAAAAGGCAAGGGCCGGAATCCCGCTGCTTGCGGATTTTCCGGGCCGCGGCCTTGGGGAGGCCATCCGCATGGCGGCCGAAAAGCTGCTGCCCCTCTTTGCGGAACAGGCGGCCCTGCAGCCCCATCTTGCGGCCCTTGAAAAGTTTTTTCTGGCGGCCGCTGAAGATGATCGGGAAGCCTTGCTTGAGGCAATGCTTGTTGGCTCTGCGGAATCCCAGGCCAAAATAGCGGAAAAAAACGGCTTGCCGCCCGCGGTTCTGAATTATGTGGCCGAATTTGTCATTTCTGCCGTTCTGCGGGCCCTGGCCGCGGCGACAGACGAGGCAAATCCCTGGGATGAGGAAGCTGCCTGGCGCCAGGGCTATTGCCCGGTATGCGGCTCCTTTCCATCGATTGCCTGGCTGGACCGGCCAAAGGCGGATAAAAAAAACGCCTTTCTGGCCGGCGGGGGCGGCAAAAAACACTATCATTGCCAGCTGTGCGGCTCAAACTGGGCGTTCCGGCGCAGCGCCTGCCCCGCCTGTGAAAAAGAAGGCTCCGAAACAATGGAAATATTGCGCGAAACGGACTCCCACGGTGAACGGATTGACTGGTGCGCCCATTGCAGGACCTATTGCCCCACAATAGATTTGCGCGAAGTTTTCGATACGCCAAACATGGATGCCATGGCCCCTGGCATGATGCATCTGGATATTGTGGCTTCCCGGAACAGGCTGCAGCCATTGAAATATTCGTTCTGGAACATGTTTTAAGGAGATTTTATGAGATATCTGCTGCTTGGCCTATTTGCCATCACCATTCTCGCAACCGCGCCGGCCCTTGCAAAAGACGGAGAAAAGATCTCCGGCCCCCTGAAAGCCTTGCGAAATCCCATAGATCTGAATTACGGCGTATCGCCGCGAATGGCTGTAATTTTCAACCATTCCACGCACAAGGGCATCAGGTGCGTGTTGTGCCACCATATTGAAGATGCAGAAGGCAAGCTTTATGTGCCCTGCACCAACGAGGATTGCCACAGCATCAAGGGCGCCCGCGAACGCGACCCCATGAGCATGTTCATGGCTTACCACGATCCCGGCTCGGACCGCTCCTGCTATGGCTGCCACAAGAAGGAAGCGGCCCGCCATCCGGAATTCCGGGGCTGCAGGCCATGCCATATCAGCCCAATGGCGCGCGCGGCCGCTGCCGAAAAATAAGTTTGGCTGAAAAATTCTGATAAATGCGGGGCTGCGCCCCTCCGGGGGCCGTGAGCCCCCAGCCCCCAACGCTGCGCTTGCTGTGCAAGCTTGCTGGAGAAATAAAACCAATCCTGTCATCCAGCCATTTTGGCAAGGTCCTGGCAATCCCATGACAAAGCAACAAAACGATTCGGAAAACCCCCGGCGCGGCATTTTGCGGGAAGGCAGCCTTTGCGGGCAGATTGCAAGCGTGCTGCAAAATTTCGGCAAGCCCATGGCACAAAAAAAACAGGCTCCCTCAAGGCTGGAAATGTTATCCCTGCAGATGTCGTTACCGCCGAAGGAGAGGCTTGAGGTTTTGCGGCCGCCAGCTGCCTGGCAGCCAATTGGCGTCATCAGGCAATGGAATAACAGCCTTCAGGTTCTTTCGGCCATCAATTCTGCCGGCCACAAGGCCCTGGGCGCCACAATCGCGACTTTCAAGCCTGCCGCGCCCCGGCTGCATTTTCTGCGCTTTGGCAGGTATTCAGAACAGCTGAGGGCTGTTATCATGCGTCCCATGCCCGCCGCCCCCTCAAAAGATGGCGCGCAAGCCCTGCCAGGCGGAGAAAATTTGAGCCTGGAGGCAAGCCAGGCAGATGCGGCTGAATGTCTCCCGGCCAATGCTGCTGAAAACTCGCCTGCCTGCCATGAAGAAATCGAATTGTGGCGCTATGAAATGGCCCTGGGCCGGAATTTTGTGAAAAACAGCTTTCTGGACGAACAGGGCAACGAGCCGGACGTGCCGTACAGCATCCCCGCTTTCTTCCCCACCCATCAATGGATAGGCATCACCATTGACGACGGGCAATGGCTGAATGGCAAACCGGAAGGCGAATGGAATTACAAGCGCATTGCGACAAAACCGGTGGATTTGCAGTGAAAGTCAAAATCGGCGAACTTTTCCTTAAATTATATTTTATAACCGTTTTCGGGAAACGGATATTCATCCAGCCTTTTGTTGACCTTCTTTACGACTCCCCCGTAATTTTCGGACAAATGCGGATAAACGCACTGGCTGCAGTCTTTGGCCCCGTTTTTCGTAACTGTGTAATTGCCGCCGCAATTGGTTATGGTATCAAGGGGGCAATAGCAAAAAAGGCAATTGAAATTGTCAGGATCGACCCCATCATGACAGGGGAAATAGCGACAGTCACGGTTGCTGAAAAACTTGAAGCTGTTTTCGGGCATGAAAATTCTCCAAAACAATTCATTCAGTGAAGGCGGTATTCCGCTTCCGGCTTGAGGACTTCACAGGCAGGAAGCAGACTTTTCATGGCGTCGGAAAGTTCATGCAGTTTATCCACAAATCGGTGAAGTCGGACCTTGCCGATAACTCCACAGGCTTTACCCCGGCAGCCACCTCGTCACTCAGCACAAGCTCCGCGAGCGAAACCAGGCAAAGTCCCGCGCCTTCGGCGGCCGCGTTACCCACGGGGATAATCTTTTCAACAGGTATGCCGGGAAAAATGCCGAGAGCCACGGCATTTTCACGATCAAGATAATTGCCGAAAGCGCCAGCAAGGCAGAGCCTGTCAACGTCCTGGGCCGTTATGCCAGCTTCCTTGTAAAGAATGGCGATTCCGGCCGCTATGGCGGATTTGGCAAGCTGCAGTTCGCGAATATCCTTCTGGCTGATCACGATATCCTGGTCATTGCCAAATTCGCCCCTCCAGGCCAGAACAAATTCACGCACGCCGTCATTGCCTGTGCGCAGGCGCGATGCCAGAGGCGATCTTGCGCCTGGCGCATCAGCAAGCGCGAAACGTCCGGTAAAGGTTATAATGCCGACGCGCAGCAATTCCGCAATGGCATCAATGAGACCGGAACCGCAAATGCCGGCTGGCGGGCAGTTGCCAATTACCCCAAGACTGATTTTTCCGTTTTCAATGCGCACTTTTTCGATGGCTCCCTTGCCGGCGCGCATTCCCTGGCCAATATGCGCGCCTTCAAAGGCTGGCCCTGCAGCTACGGAGCAGACATAAAGATCCCTGCCTTTGCCCAGAAGGATTTCGCCATTGGTGCCTATATCGACGGCAAGCGTGCAGCCAGGTTTTTCCCAGGGGCGCGTGGCCATTGCAACGCCAAGCGTATCAGAGCCGACATAGCCGGAAATGTTGGCAAGTATTTCCACCCGCGCTTCTGGATTGACTGGAAGGCCGAGGTTCTTGCCGCGCGTCTCCATGCGCGGCCTGTAACAGGGAATGAATGGCGCCATGGAAAGGTTTGCAGGTTCCACGCCCATGAAAAGATGGCTCATGGCGGTATTGCCTACAGCCACAAGACTGTAAACATTTTTGAAATCAATGCCGTTTTTGGCGAGGAGGCTTTTAATTGTCCCGGAAATGCCATTGACAACAAGGGCCTGGAGCTTGTCCAGCTTTTCGTCATCGGTGCATGCGGAAATACGGCTAAGGACATCAGCGCCAAAACTGCGCTGGGGATTTGCGAGGCCCTCGGCGTCAATTGGCTCGCCCGTGTTCAGATTGACAAGATAAATGGCGACGGTGGTTGTGCCTATGTCAACAATAAAACCGTAATTTTCCCCTGTCGTGTCGCCCGGTTCCACAGCGCAAAGTTCGTCCCCGATTACCACAGCGGTGACCTTGAAGTCCGCATTGCGCAAAACAGACGGCAGATGGCGCAGTACGGATGTTCGCGCCGTCTTTACGCCATCAAGTTTCGCAAGCACGCGCTCAATGTCGGAAGCCTGATCCTGCAGTGATGGAGCGGCCAGTTCCATGTGGATCTTCCTTACCGGGTTATCAGCGTGGCTTTTGCCCTTGCAAAGGTTTGGCAGGCGGACCTTGCGATTTATATCGTCTTTTGCGGATTTGAGTTCTATGCTGATATCGGAATCACCCAGCAGGCTTCTGCAGGCAAGGATATAACCTTCCGGACATTTGGACGGTCTGCCGTCATCAATCGTTTCGACGCTGCCGGAAAGCAATCTGACCGCGCATTTGCCGCACAGCCCGCGATTGCATTCCGTGCCTTCTGCAAATCTTGCGGCAACCAGCGCCTCCGCAAGGTTTGCGCCGGGGGAGGATTCAATCCTGCTCTTTCGGCCATCCATAATTATCTCGATAAACATCTCGTCTGCCTTTTTATATTTTATATATGGAAAATCCCGTCCCATTCTGGACGGGTTCGCGCAAGTGGGAGGATAGCGCCATTGGAAAAAGGGAAAAGGATTTGGCAAGCCCTTTTGCAGGCAGTTTTACGGCAATGCGGCCGGGAAACCGAAAATCTCCTGCCACAGCCCTGGGGCTTCCCCGGCCGGATTCTCGTCCTTTTCCGGAATTATTACAACCCTGGCGCCCTGGCTTTCGACGCGATAACCTTGTCCTCCACCTTTTCGCTCACCCCGTCCGCATAAAAGCAGGCAAAACCGGATCCTTTTGGTTTGACATTGTCTGCCGGATTATTTTAGGATTGGTTAAAAGGCGCCCGTAAAAGGGCTTAAAAGGGAAAACGGTGCAAAACCGTTGCGGACCCGCCGCTGTAACCGGGGAGATTCGCCGTAGGCCGCAAGGCAGCCACTGACTGCGTTTGACGTAGCGGGAAGGCACGGAATGAATCCTTGATCCGGAAGCCAGAAGACCTGCCTTTTTTATATAAAAATTCCGCCTCGGGCAGGTGGCGGAATTGCCGTAGGGGAAAACGTTTCTGCGGATTTTGCGTCCGGCCACAGCCGGATTGCGAAATCCGCCTTTTATTTTTGGAAAAACTTATGGGCAGGATTTTCTTCATTTGCGGCGCGCTTGTTCTTGCCGGAATACTTTTTGCCATTTCCGGCCATTCTCCACATACGCCGCTCCGCCAGGATCCGCAAAAAATAGTTTCGCTTGCCCCCGCGATTACCGAAACGCTTTATGCCCTCGACCTTGGCGACAGGGTGGCCGGCGTTACGGAATTTTGCGCCTTTCCTCCTGAAGCATCCCAAAAGACAAAAGTTGGGGGATTCATGGAAGTCAACCCAGAAGCAATGGCAAGGGCCGGCGCGGATCTGGCCATTTTGCCGGCCGACATGGCCCATTTCAGAAAATCCATAGAGGATTTGGGCATTCCCGTCATGCTTTTTGATTACAGATCGCTTCACGGCTTTCTGGATTCCGCAAAAGCCCTGGGCAAGGCAACCGGCAAGGATGAGGAAGCGGCAAGACTGGCGCAAGATTTCTCGGACGCTTTCCTGGGCAGCAAGCCGGAAAAAAGGCCAACTGTGCTTTTCGCGCTTTTAAACCCGGACGAATATGACAGGCCGCTTGCCGAAATGACCATTATCGGCGCGGACAAATTTTATAACGAAATCATCGAAGCCGCTGGCGGACAAAACGCCTATTCCGGCGCCGCGCCCTTCCCCCGGCTTTCGCTTGAATCCGTTATTGCCATGAACCCGGATGTCATCGTGGTTGGCGCGCCGAAACTGGCCGACGCCACAAAACTTGAAAAAAGCTGGCGCGATATCGGCCATTTGAAGGGAGTGGAAGGCAAACGGCTGCTTATCCTCAATGACCCGGGCGATACGATTCCCGGCCCCCGATCTCTTGAGACGCTCAAAAAACTCGGGCAGGTCATGCAGTTTGCAGGAGGAAATTCCTGATGGGCGCCATTATGGAATGCCGGGACTTTTCATTTTTTTACGGGCAGCGGCAAATTCTGGACAGGATCAATTTCAGGCTGGAACGTGGCGAATGGCTCTCCATCATTGGCGCAAACGGGTCGGGCAAATCGACCCTGCTCAAGAATATGCTGCGTCTGGCCGAGGGGCGCAGCACAGGCGAAATGCGCGTGGCCGACAGGCCGATAAGCGAATACAGCCAGAAGGATCTTGCCCGGCTGCTGGCCTATGTGCCGCAGGCCGGAGACAGGGCGCCGCCGTTTACCATCCGGGAATTCCTGAAGCTTTCACGCTACCCTTTCGGCCTGCATTCAAGCGCCAAAGGTTCAGGAGACTGCGAAAGCGTGGAAAGGGCCCTCAGGCTGACCAATACCGGCCATCTTGCGGAAAGGCGCATGGACCAGCTTTCAGGCGGCCAGCGCCAGCGGGCATATCTTGCGGCCGCGCTTGCCCAGGACGCGGATGCGCTGCTGCTTGACGAGCCGGCTTCCTTTCTGGATCCCAAACATGTCCACGCCATGAACGAATTACTTAAATCGCTGCATGCAAAAGGCAACCTGACCATCATAACCGTAACCCACGACCTGGCCCAGCCGCTCGATGCAGGCGGCCATGTCCTTGTCTTGCGCGAAAGCCGGCAGGTGCATTTCGGGCCAGCCGGCGATCTTGTGGGGCATGGCATCCTTGAGCAGGCATTCGGGCATGATTTCTGCTATCTGACCCATCCCAAAACGGGCAAAACCCTGGTGGTAGCATGAAAGGCGCAAACCGCAAACTGTTCATCCTTGCCGCGCTGGCCGTATGCTGTCTTGCGCTTGCGCCGTTTCTGGGCGCTGTTATCATCAATCCCCTCGAAGCGCTCGATTCCGGCAGCCCGGAAAACCTTATTTTCTGGCGTCTGCGCCTGCCAAGAGCCATTGGGGCCTTTCTGGCCGGGGCCGGTCTTTCAATTTGCGGCCTGGCTTTCCAGGCCTTGTTCCGCAATCCTCTCGCAACGCCCTTCACGCTCGGAATTTCATCAGGCGCGGCCCTTGGAGCATCGGTCTATTTGCGTCTGGGCGCGGCAGCAAGTTTTATTGGTCTTGCCGGCAACCTGGTTTCCGCGCTCATGGGCTGCCTCTTGTCGATGATTCTGGTTTACGCAATCACGCGGGCGCGCGGCGGATTTTCCACGGCTGTCATGCTCCTGGCCGGCGTAATTATCAATTTTTTCTTCTCCAGCCTTGTCATGTATGTGCAATATATGAGCAATGCCCATGACGCGGCGCAGATAATGCGCTGGCTTATGGGCACGCTTTCCGGAATCGATTCCTCAAGACTTTGGGAAATGGCCATAGCCGTCCTTTTGGGGCTTGCGCTGTTTTCCCGCATGGGCCCGGAACTCGACCTGCTGACGGCGGGCGAGGAAATCGCGGCAAGCCGGGGAGTCGATGTGAGCAGCGTAAAGCTGCTGATTTTTATCGTGGCATCCGTTGTGGTGGGCATAATAGTTTCGGTTACCGGGCCAATCGGATTTGTAGGGATGATGATTCCGCAAATCTGCCGGCTCTGGCTTGGATACGGGCACGGGCCGCTGGTTCCGGCCTCATTTTTTATGGGGGGCGGTTTTCTTGTCCTGTGTGATCTGCTGGCGCGCAGCGTGCTTGCCCCCGCCGAATTGCCGATCGGCATCCTGACATCCATGCTTGGCGCGCCGTTTTTCCTGTGGACATTGTTTCGCGGCAACCGCGCCGGGGAACTTAATTATTAATTGGCGCCGGGGGCGCATGGGAGGAAAACATGAGGAAATGGGTGCTTGCCTGTCTTCTGGGCAGCCTGTTCGGGGGGGGGCAAGTCTTTGCCGCGGAAAAGGTTGAAGACACGGTATTGGTAACTGCGGGCAGAATTGCCGAATCTGCCCGCACGGTTCCGCAGGCCATGACCGTCATAGACAGCGAAACACTTGACAAATACCAGTATGAGGATCTTTCCGGGCTTTTGCAAGCCTATGGCTTCAGTATAGACAGCTATGGGCCAAGCCAGTCCTCCACACAGGTTTCGATACGCGGCATGTCCACCAATTTCAGCAATCCGCTGGACTCAAACGTGCTTGTGCTGGTGAATGGCGCGCCTGTTGCCACCACCAACCTTGCCCAGATACCCATGGACGGCATTGAGCAGGTTGAAATCCTGCGCGGTCCGGGCGCAGTCCAGTATGGCAGTTCAGCTGTTGGCGGCGTTGTCAACATTATCCCGAAAAGAGGAGGCGAAAAATTTCATCTTTCGGCGGAAGCGGGCTATGGCACATGGAACGCATACAGGGCCCTGGGCGGATTATCCGGCAGGCTGAAGATGTTCGACTTCGCGGGTTCCGTAACCTGGAACGCCCAGCGCAACAACTACACAACCGGCGACGGCAAGCTTTACCAGGATACGGTCGCAGACGGGCGTCTTGGCTACCTGATGAATTTCGGCCTCAATTTCAATGAGGAAAATCGCATTGGAGCCGTGATTCTCGGCGGCCAGGACCTTGGCCTCGGGCTTTCGCAAGACCTTGCCCGGGAACAGCGCTACAACGGCATGGACATTCGCTCCCAGCGCGTCAATTCGTCCGTGGATGTTACATACGACGGCGGTTACAAACCATCCGGCCTTTCCTGGAAGGCCCGCTATTTCAATGCCTACGATCAGTTCAAGATCAACTATCCGGATGATTTCGTCCTCAACTCGCAGTATTATACCTATGAAAACTATGTAATCGAGAACAACCAGGCCGGCGGCCAGGGGCAGGTTTCCTGGAACTGGAATTTTCTTACGGTGACAGCCGGGGTGGACTACACGGAATCCGGCTACTCATCCGGCTTTGCCCCGCGCTACAAGCAGACGGACACGGCAGGCTGGGGGCTTGTCAAGCTGGCTTTTTTCGACGAGAAGATCATCCTTAACGGCGGTATTCGCCATGACGTCTATACATTCAAGGTGGACGGCAACACTGAGGACCTGGACAATACCAGCCTTTCTGCCGGCATTGCCTTCAACCCCTGGGAATGGCTTACGCTGCGCGCCAATATCGGCGAATCCTACAAGGTGCCCAGCGGCCTTTATGTCGTTGGTTACGAAGGCCTGAACGGCGTGAAGGGCAACCAGTCCCTCAAGCCGGAAAAAGGCCTGACCCGGGATGTGGGCTTCGAGGCGCGCTGGCGAGGACTGAAAGCTGGCCTGACCTATTTTGCCACCGAATATCGGGACAAGATCCTGAACAGGGGCATTGACGACGCTGGCTACAGCTCGGAATACTACAACCAGGATGGGCAAAGCTTCATCAATGGTCTTGAGGGCAGCCTCAGCTTCGATCTTGGAGAATTCAATGACTGGGAGTTCATGCTGAGGCCTTATCTGAACTTCACGAAACTTTTTGAATACAAGGATGCCGATGGAGAGCGTCTCAGGAACACCCGCGAGCTGACGGCCTCTTTCGGACTGAATTTCAACCATCCCGAATGGGGCCTGGACGCGGATCTGCGCTTCACCTACCTCGGTTTTCAGCACGAATACAATTTCAGCGCGGACTACCCCTATCCAGAAGTGCGCACGGGAGACAAGCTGATCGGCGACTTTTTCATCAGCAAAACCGTTTATGAAAAAGAGGACTGGGGCAAGCTGAGCATCAAGTTCGAAGCGCGCAACTTTACCAATGAAAATTACGCCTATCGTTATGATTATCCCATGCCGGGACGTTCATTCCATGTTGGCGTAAGGTACGATTTCTGACAGGATGAAGGGGGCCGGATATCCGGCCCCCGTAATTTGTAATTTTCAGGGATGGCATTTTATGTGGGAATATTTCCAGGCTGGCGGACCGTTGATGTGGGCGCTTCTGGCCTGTTCTATCGTGGCCCTGGCCGTAATTCTCGAACGTTGCTGTTTTTGGGCGCGACTGAGCCTCAAAAGGGATGAGGCCATCGCCGCGCGCGTCTTGCAGGATGCCAGCGAGGGCAAGCCCTGGCAGGGCGGCGCGCCCAAAGGCATTATCACGGCCATGCTGCGGGCCGGCCTTTCCGTCAGGGAAGAGGACTGCGGCAAGGCCATGGAAATTATCGCCCTGGAATCGCTGGCCAGAATGCGCAAGGGCATGAATATCCTTGATACCATCATTACGGCCGCGCCAATGCTCGGAATCATGGGCACCGTGCTGGGGATCATCACATCTTTCGACATGCTTGGCGCTGCCGGGGCAAGCGAGCCCAGGGCGGTCATCGGCGGCATTGCCCAGGCGCTGATAACCACAGCCAGCGGACTCGGCATAGCGGTCGTTACCATCTTCCCCTACAACTATTTCAATTTTCGCATTGATAATGCCCAGGATATCCTGGAAGTCTATGGCTCGCGGCTTGAACTCATCCGGACGAGGGCGGAAGAGGAATAAACACCATGCGCATGCCCAGAAAACACCGCCATGCCAGGGTGGAAATGCTGCCCCTGATGGATGTGGTCTTCCTGATCCTGGTTTTCCTGATTTACGCCATGATGGTCATGGTTGTTCACATGGGGATGCCGGTCGCCCTGCCCACATCCAAAAACGCGCAGCCAGAACAGATGGTTGTGCTTGCCCTGACTATCCGGCAGGATGGGGCGCTCTGGCTGGACAAGGACCCGGTGACACTCGAAACATTGCCGGCCGAGGTCATGCGCCAGGGCCGGGAAAGGGGCGCCGCCGATGACGAGGAACCGACATTGCAGATTTTCGCGGACGCCATGCTGCCCTACCAGAAACTTTTTGACGTTCTGGACGCGCTGAAAAAAGCCGGCCTCAAAAAAATCTCGTTGCAGGCAAAGGAAGGTGGCTAGACATGTGTCCAAATATCTTCAGGTTTCCCTTTGTCGAAAACAGGCCGCGGGCGCTTGGGGCCACAAGTTTCATTTCGCTTGTTTTCCACGGCCTTCTGCTGGGCGCGACTGGCCTTGCCATACCCCTGAAGACAGCCACGCCTCCCGAGGAGACAGGAATAAGCATAGATTTGGCTTCAATCGTTGATCCTGCCCCGGTTCAGGATCCTGCAAAGCAGGAAGCGCCAAAACAGGAGGCGCCTGCGCAGGTTTCCGGTATGGCAAAGGCAGAAGCTCCGAAACACGAGCGGGCCCCCATGCCCAAAAAGACACCAAAACCGAATCCCCGGAAAGCAGAAGCGCCCATGCCCAGAAAGGCTGCCGCCAAGAACGACGCGCCTGGCAGGGCCACACCATCGGGCGCAATGCAGCCGGACAGGAAGGCGGAGCAAGTTGCCTCCAAAGCGCCGATTGGCGAGTCAAGCCCTCCCGCTCCCGCAGGCGGTTCAGGCAAGCCAAGGCCGCAATATCCGGAACTTGCGCGCAAACGCGGTCAGGAAGGCACGGTCAGCGTGCGCTGCCAGGTGGATGCCAACGGCCATGTAACAAATGTGAGTCTTGCCAGGAGCAGCGGGTTCAGGCTTCTGGACGAGGCCGCGCTCAAGGCCGTGGGCAAATGGAAGTTCAAGCCGGGCAGAAAAGATGGCGCATGCGTCGCAGGCACTGTGGTCGTGCCCGTGCAATTCAGGCTGCAGTAAGGCAAGGCCAGTTTATTGCGTAACTGCTCTAAATTTCAAGCAATTCTTATAGAGAACGAAATCGTTCTCCATACAAAATCCGCCAGGATTTTGCGCCGCGCAGCGGGTTCGCCTTGACACCCATTATGCCATGTTTTTTCTTTTTGCTGAAGATTCTGCGCCCTGCCCTGGTTTGACTTTTGCCGGGGTATGGATAAGATATTTAATTGGCCCCATATACTGGCAGGTGGAAGATTTGGAATGTGATATGTCAACCGTAGCCAGTCTTGACAAGGAAACTCTGACTCTATCGGATTCGTGTGCTGAAATTCGTTCAGTTTCCAGGGAAGAAATGCTTCTGGAAATTATTGCCGGAGCTTCCGAGTATGACAGGCAATTCAGGACAAGCGTGGAGGCCGGGTTACGGGATATTGCCGAAAGCATACAAGCCGACGAAGAATTTATCAAGCTCATGAATAATTGTGGCAAGGACGATTACATAGATTATAAAAATTTTTGTGAGACAGGCAAAGATGACCAGGCGAACAATCAGGAATCTTTGGTAATATGTTTTGACACGATAGAATGCAGCGTACGCGGGATTAGTCTGGATTCTCCGGCATAGGCAAAATCGAGTAGAGGTGAGTCCAACGACTCCTTTTCCCTCCCGAACCACCGTTCGAGCTTGGCGCATGCGGTGGTTTCCTTTGAAATTTTACCATAAACCTGTTCGTTCAAGGATAATGCAATGATTGATCGCGAAAACGCGCTGAAACTGCTTGCGGAGAACGGGGCAACGCCTTCCCTGCTCCAGCATGCCAGGGCTTCGGAAGCCGTCATGCGCGCCCTGGCCGCGCGCTTTGATGAAGATGTGGAAATCTGGGGCCTGACCGGGCTGCTCCATGATCTGGATTTTCCAGAAACGGCCGAAAATCCGGCACGGCATGGCCTTGACAGCGCGGATATGCTGCAGGGCCAGCTTCCCGATGACGCGCTTCAGGCCATCAGGGCCCATAACGGTGAAATGAACGGCTGCGAGCCGGGTACGCGTTTTGATTACGCGCTGCGCTGCGGCGAAACTGTTACCGGGCTGATTTCGGCTGCCGCCCTGATGCGCCCTGCCGGCTATGAGGGCATGGAAACAAAAAGCATCAGGAAAAAAATGAAAGACAAGGCTTTTGCCCACAATGTCTGCCGGGCCAATATCCGGCAATGCGAAAATGCCGGCCTTGAACTGGATGAATTTCTTGGCCTGGCTATCAGAGCCATGGCCGAAATGAAGGAATAATACCAATAGGGCCCGCCTTTTAACCCTTTCAAAACAGTCTGCGGGCCAAAACCGAGGATAAAAATGGAAAAAAGCGCTCTGGACACCACTATCAGCACTCTTGGCCCATGCAAGATGGAATCGCGGCTTCCATATCGAACCTGGGCCGACGACAAAAAAATTCAAATAGTTGTGGATGACGAACTGGCCGAGGAGATCAGCGAGCCCCAACGCGTGGACTTTGAAGCGGCCGGCCCGCGCAAGAAACTGTATTTTGATTCCTCAAGGGCCAAATGCGCGATAGTTACCTGCGGCGGCCTGTGCCCGGGCATCAATGACGTTATCCGCGCGGTGGTCATGGAAGCCCACCATGCCTACCATGTGCCGTCAATTATTGGCATTCCCTACGGACTGGAGGGCTTCATCTCCAAATTCGGCCATAATCCCGTTGAGCTTACCCCGCAAAAAGTGGCGGACATCCATCGCTTTGGGGGCACAATGCTTGGTTCCTCGCGCGGGCCGCAGCCACCGGATGAAATAGTTGACACACTTGAGAGAAGCAATGTGAATATACTGTTCATTATCGGCGGCGACGGCACCATGAAGGCAGCCCAGGCCATCAACAGGGAAATCCGGAGCCGGGGGCTCAAGATTTCCGTGATTGGCATACCGAAGACAATTGACAATGACATAAATTTCATTTCCCAGTCATTTGGCTTCGAAACAGCTGTTTACAAGGCGACGGAAGCAATCGAGTGCGCCCATACAGAAGCCTGCGGCACGCCCAACGGCATTGGTCTTGTCAAGCTTATGGGCCGGGAATCGGGCTTTATCGCGGCCCAGTCCACCCTGGCGCTCAAGGACGTCAACTTTGTGCTGATTCCGGAAGCGCAGTTCCAGCTGGAGGGCGAAGGCGGCCTTTTGCCGGCAATCGAACAACGTCTGCGCGAACGGGGCCATGCCGTGATTGTCACGGCCGAAGGCGCCGGGCAGCATCTGCTTGCCCACCATACCGAAACTGACCCGTCGGGCAACAGGGTTCTCGGGAATGTGGCCGATCTTTTGCGTCAGGAAATCAAGCGTTACCTGAATCATAAAAAGATCGAGCATTCCGTAAAATTCATTGATCCAAGCTATATTATCCGCTCGGTTCCGGCCCAGGCCGGCGACAAGGTTTATTGCGGTTTTCTCGGCCAGTATGCGGTGCATGCGGCCATGGCCGGCAGAACTGACATGGTTGTGGCCAAATTACAGGATCGCTATGTGCACCTGCCCCTCAAGCTTGTAACAACGTCCAGGCGCAAATTGAACATCTATTCGGATCTTTGGCGAGCGGTTCTTGAATCCACAGGCCAGGGCATGCTGAAAGGCATGTTGCCGCCTCCAGGCAAACGCCAATGAAAACAAGACTGCACCAGATCAAGGCTTCGGCTGGTTCGGGCAAAACATATACCCTGACCAGCCAGTTAATCAACGCGCTGGGAAAGTGCGGCCAGACAACGCCGTCATCTTTTTCCGGCTGTGTCCTGAATCCCAAAAGCCAGCCTGATTCCTTCGGGGGCATCCTGGCCATTACCTTTACCAATCTGGCTGCGGCCGAAATGCGGGAAAGGGTGATCAAAAGGCTCAAGGAAATAGCCCTGGGCCTGGAAGGAGGCATGGATCCCGCAAAAGCGGCCCGCTGGCTTGATGTCCTCCTCCGGGACATGGACAATCTGAATATCCGCACAATCGACAGCCTGCTGCAAATGATTGTGCGCTCGGCCGCCCTTGATCTGGAGCTGCAGCCCGATTTTGAAACTGTTTTTGAAAGCCGCGAGGCTCTCGAACCTTACATGGAGCTTTTCCTGGCCAAAGCCCTGAAGGAAGGGGACAATGCCCGCAAAAAGCTCCTTGAGGCCAGCAAGGCGTTATTTGATTACGGCAACAGCAACAGCTTTTCCGACAGCGAAGCTTTTCTGGACAATTTTTATACCTTTGTTGATGCCGTCCTGAAACAGGAAATTCAGGATCTCACGCCACCCGAAGAAATCCGGAAAAACTTCGATGCCCGGCGCCGAAATCTCCAAAACGCGGCCCAGGACCTTCTGGAAGCCGGAAAAGAGCTTGAAAGCGACAACTGGAACAAGAATGTCCTGAAATGTATCGAGCCCATTGCGGCAGGCAATGTTGGCAAATGTGTCCAGAAATCCGCCTGCCGCTTTCCGCTAAAGAAAGGCAATGAAATGCCTCCTGACATGGCAAGGGCATACGAAACTTACCATGCGCGACTAACAGATCTCGCGCCACACCATGATATTCTCATGGAAGCATTGAAATATGCCCCGCTGGTGGAGATAAGCCAAAATCTTGCCGAGGCATACGGGAAGAACATGGACATTGACGGCATTTGCCTGTCATCCATGATGCCAATGCTGGCAAGGCACGCCCTGGAATCGGAAGATGGCGTTTCCGATGCGATTTGCCGCCTTGGCAACCGGCTTGCGCATTTCATGATCGACGAGTTCCAGGATACGAGCAGGGAGCAATGGGAAGCAATCCGGCCGCTGGTAAATAACGCTCTTGCAGGCGGCGGCTCCCTCGCCTGGGTTGGCGATATCAAGCAATCAATCTATGGCTGGAGAGGCGGCGACCCGACACTGTTTGACGGTATCCTGGATAACCTTGACAGAAAATATGCCGATGAAGAAATAGATTCCGACAATTTGCCAGCTAACTGGAGAAGCGCGCCCCAAATTGTAACCTTCAATAACAGTCTTTTTCTGCAGCTTGCGGGCCAAAGTCCTTTGCCCGGGGAACTGCTCAAATCGTTTGACAAGGATATTCCCCCGACCATTCTTGAAACCATGGCGGAAAGAATACGCGGAACCTTTGAAAATACAGAGCAGAAAGTAGCGGAAAAAAACCTTGGAAAAACCGGTCTTGTATCCATCCAGGCTGTGCCCCAGGGCACAAAGACAAATCCATCCCCCGAGCTCAGGGCGGAACTTGGCGCCCTGGTTCAGGAAATCAGTAAAAGACGCCCGCTTTCCGACATAACCATTTTGTGCCGCAAGGGCCATCAGGCAGAAGTTGCCGCGGAAACATTGCTGGATCTGAAAATACCGGTAATCACCGAAAACAGCCTCAAGCTCTCCGCTCACCACCTTGTCCGCCAGGCCATTGCCTTTCTTGAGTTTCTGGACAAGCCGGATAATGACATCGCCTTCTGGGATGTAATCACAGGCTCCCTTGCGTCCGGGCACGGCCTTTCGGGCACGCTTGAAGAGCGGGAATTGGAAGATTGGGCTTCAAGGCCAAGGGACGGAAGCCTTTCCAGGCAATTCGCCAGGGATTTCAAATCCGTCTGGAATGAACTCTTTCAGCCGTTCCACCAGCGCGCGGGCTTTTTTACCCCCTACGACACCATGAGGGAATGGTTTGCCAGGCTGGATGTGGAAAGAAGGTTTCCAGAAGACGCCACGTTCACCAGGCGTTTGCTGGAAATTATTCATCTGGCCGAAACTGCGGGCAGGAATTCCATTTCCTCATTTCTTGCCTGGTGGCATGAAAAAGGAGCGGAAGAAAAAGCGCCGATGCCAGAAAAAATGGATGCCGCGCGCATCATGACCATCCACAAGGCCAAGGGCCTGCAATCCCCGGTCATTATTGTTCCGTGGACAGATTTTACCTGGAATTCAAGGGATACAAAACCCATTGTCATGGAATGCGGGGATCTGCGATTTGCCACCTTGCTGAGAAAACACTGCGGGGATCCATATTACCAGAAAAAAGCCGGCTTTGTGGCTGAAAGCCTGAATGTTTTATATGTGGCCTTTACCCGCGCCGAAGAGGAACTTTACATATTTTCACCGCCGCCAGATAAAAACGGCGAAAACAAATCCCTGCTTGGCCAGCTTCTGGAAAACGCCAATATCAACGTTCCGCAAATTATTGGCGCTTTGCCAGAGGAAAAGGCGCGGAACAAGGAAGCCGGAAATAGCCAGCCCGAACAAGATGACGAGGCTGCCGCTGATGCCCTGCGCCAGAGTGAAGCAGGGCCCGGGCAGCAACGCCATGATCCCGATGCCTCCCAGGCCGCAAAATGGCCAATTGCCGATAATTGCCCGGAAGCATGGTCCCCCATGCGGTGGCGTCCGGACCTGAAAATCTTTTTTGACCGGGATGATCCGGATGCGGAAAATCCTGCCACCCTGTGCCAGGATATGGCATTTTCCCTTACAGACAAGGATCGCGGCACTTTCCTGCATTTCTGCCTGGAAAACATGCCCGTTGACCAGGAACCGGAAGACGCGGCCCGCAAGGCCTTCGAATACGGCGTGGCCCATGGTGAAGTTGCCGTGCCGGAAGACCCCGGACTTCGCAAGAATTTGCTTGATGCGCTCACCTGGTTTGCAAAGCTGCCCCAAAGCAGGCACTGGCTTCTGGATGGCCTGCCCGAACAGCCAATAATGAACGAAAACGGGAAGCTTTTGCGGATGGACAATATGGTGCGGGAACCCTGGGGCACATTGATAATCGATTACAAAAGCGGCGGAATTTATCCAACGCATATCGTCCAGGTGCAGGAATATATCAACTGCCTGAGCCAATGCATGGGATTTGAGGGCAAGATTTACGGACTGCTCATTTATCTGGATGAAAAATGCTTCCGTTTGGTCGAAGCCGGCAAGGCCCATGATCCCATAGATGAAATCCCGCAAGAGCTGGTGGGCGCGTAAGACCATGGAAAAGCATCCTTTTATCATATTCCCGTGGCAAAGGGCATTTTTGCCGGATCTCAAGGCCTGGGTGGAAGAAAATACAGGCCATGATTGCGGCGCGGCAACAATCATTATCCCGAACCGGCGCCCCTGGCGTCATCTGTGCGAATTGTTCGGAAACGACAAAAAGGCTGCCACGCTGCCCAGGGTATTTACCTTTCCGGAAGTGATTGTCTTGTGGCAGGCCAATATGCCTGCGCGACCTGTTCACGAAGCCAGCACGCTCGACCAGGTTGCCCTGCTTGAGGAATGTGTTGGAAAAGTCGCGCATGAAGACAAGGTACTGGCCGAACGCTTTTCCAGTATGGAAATGCGCAGGTTTCTGCCCTGGGGAATGCGCCTTGCCAATATTTTCGAGGAACTCTTTATCCATGGCCGCGAAGCCTCTGACATTGCCAACCTGGATTATGAAGTGGAAGGCCCGGCAGCGGCCCTTTTGGGCGCATTGGGCAAGATAGGCGTGGCCTATCGCGATGCGCTCGCCAGACGCAACTGGACGACGCCAGGCCATGCCCGGTACATGGTCTGCAAAAATGTGGCGCAAATTCCGCGCAGGCTGCTGCCGACAGAAAAAAGGCCGGTTTTTGTCGCCGGTTTCGCAAAACTTGACGGATCAGAAAACACAATCCTGAAAGCCCTGTGGGATGCCGGCGCCCAGGTTTGCCTGCATACCGACCCCCACGTTGCCAGCAAAAAAGAAGTTCATTGGGCATGCGAGGAACATTCAAGGTGGATCAATAACTGGCATGCCAAAACCATTAATGCCTTCGATATTGGGCAGGAAACCAAAAATCCGCAATTCAGCTTTTTCAGCGGCTATGATACACATTCCCAGCTTGAGGATTTGAGCAGGGAAATAATGCAAAAGCCCGAACTTTCATCGGTCATCGTCCTGGCCAATGAAGATCTGCTCATGCCCCTGCTGCATCAGCTTCCGGAAAAAAACGTCAATATCTCCATGGGCTATCCTGCAGGCCGCGCGCCCTTTGCCATCCTCCTGAAAGATATTTTCTCCCTTCATGCGCATGATATCGGCGATGAGCGGCATTATTGGAAAGACATTCTGACAATTATAAACCATCCATACCTCAAGCGCCTGGGCATTGAAGATGAGACCGGCGCCCACGATCTGGGCAAAATTATCGAGGATATCGACGCGCGCATTCGCCGGGGCGGGGCGCGCGTAAATATCACGGAAATGGCGGACTATTTCCTTAAAAATAGCGAAGGCGCCCTGGCCACCCTTTTTGATGAATTTTCCGAACTGGTTTTTATGCGGCCACGCGAAATTAAAACCCTGGCCGGGCTTGCCGCCTTTCTGAAAGATTTTATCGGCTTTTTACTGCGCAATAACAAGGAACGCTGGGAAAATTTCTATCTTGACCAGGAAGTGATTCACAGAATTCTGCAAAATATCGTACCTGTTCTGGAAAATAACGATCTTGCTTCAAGGGAGCTTGCGCTTTCAGCAATCCTGGATATTTTTAATGGCATGCTTGTTTCCGAACGCATTCCCTTTACAAGCGAAAAATTTGACAATATCCAGATTCTCGGAATGCTGGAAACGCGCCTTCTCAACTTTGACCGCGTCTTTTTTCTTGATGCGACGGATGACCGGCTGCCTGGCACTGTTCCGCGCGATCCCCTGCTGCCAAATTCCCTGCGCCCGGTTCTGGGGCTTCCGGACAGCAAAAGCCGGGAAAAATCAATGGCCCACAATCTTTACAGGCTTTGCAAAGGCGCAGGAGAAGCCCATTTTTACTGGCAGGAAGGCGTAAACCGCTCTGATGTGGCCAATGGCAAAAAAAGCCGCAGCCGCTTTGTGGAGCAGTTAATCTGGGAAGAGGAAAACAGGCGCAAGAAGATATTCAAACCAGGAGACTCAATCCTGAAAGTGGCAAGGGCGCCGGTTTCCACCTCTCTTCCCGTGCCAAAATCAATAGAAGCCGACGAGGAAATCGGGAAAAAGCTCAATACCCTCCTGGAGGGGAAAATTTCCCCCACCGATCTGGAAACATACCTTGGTTGTCCGCTTAAATTTGCCTACACATACCTGCTGGATCTCTCCGGTCCAAACGAGCCGTGCGAAGATAATTTTGGCGCCGCTGCCGGACAGTTTGTGCACAGGGCATTGCAGAGTCTTTTTACCCCCTGGATTGGGACAAATCTGAATGTGAAGCAGATTCGTGCTGAAAACAGAATTGAGTCCAGTTTTGAGAAGACCCTGAATGATCAAAAGTACAAATTCAGAGAAATTTTCCCCGCCCATGTCCAATTGAGGCTGGAGCACGCGTATCTTGCAAATATTGGCAAATATCTCGAAAATTTGCCTCAAAATATTACCATCAAGGCGCTGGAAACTAATATAACGAATAAAATGGATTTCATCAGCGGGCAATACATTTTGGAGGGCCGCATCGACAGGATTGACGACCGCGATGGCAAGCTGCACATTCTTGATTATAAAACTGGCAGGCCGCCTGTCGGAAATGCCGAATTCTGGAAAAATGAAGAATTTTTTGGCGGCATCGCAAACTTGTGCCAGCAAAAAGAATGCGATTTTGAAGAACTTGCCGAAAATCTGCAAAATATGCGGGAAAACCTGCCCAGTTTGCAATTGCCCGTCTATATGCTGCTTGTTGCCAGTCAGGAAAATGCGGAAAGGCAGGACATTGCCAACGCCGCATTTGTCAATTTGGCCAGCACGGATGGCCACTTTGAAAAAGAACTCTTTATAAACCTGACTGGGGAAGAAAAACAAAAAGCGTTTGATTATTGCGCTCTTTGCATTGACCTGGTCTTGAAGACCATCAGGGAAACGCCAAGATTCGAAGCCAAAGTATCAAAAAATTGCGAATATTGCCCGTATAATGGCATTTGCGCATCGTAAAATCAAAGGAAAGCCTATGGCCCGCATGAGAGCAGCGAAAGCGAAGCTGAAAGAAATATTGCAGAGAAACGACTGGCAGGGGCAGCTTGGGGAAATAGCTGCTGGCGGCATGTCCAACGTGGGGGCTCTTTTTTCCTTTCTTCTGCTTGATCCTCTCATGCGGCACAAGGCCGCGGTTGCCCTGGGGCGCACGGCTGCCAAAATCGCCGCAGAAAATCCGGAAGCCGCGCGCAATATAATTCGCCGCTTTATATGGCACATGAGCGAAGAATCCGGCAATATTGGCTGGGGCATTCCGGAAGCCTTTGCGGAATGCCTGGCCGCGAGCCCGGAACTTGCAAAAACCTACCACAAGATCCTGATTTCCTACATTGTTGATCTTGGCTTCGACGATAATTATTGCGACAATGATCAACTCCGCCGTTCATGCTACTGGGCAATTGGGCGACTGGCCAGGACGCGGCCGGAATTGGCCTCGGGCGCGCGCCAATGGCTGCTGAAAGGCCTGCAAGACAAGGACAGCATTTGCCGCGGCATGGCCGCGTGGGCCCTGACCCAGCTTCCGCCCGACATCATGAACGCGCCTGCCCTGCGCCAGCTTGCGGAATGCGGCGATAACGATGAATGTGAAATTTTCGACGGCAATAATAAAATGGATTTATTTACAGTAAGCGAACTGGCGCAAAAGGCCCTGGCGCGGGACAAGAATTGATCAGGGAAACGCGTTTCAAATAGCGGCATGAAGCAGCATATTGTCCCTGTGCACGACTTCTGGATAATGCGCCTGTCCAAGAATTGCGGCAACCTCGTGCCGTTTGAGGCCGATAATTTTTTTCAGTATGGCGGAATTGTAATTTGTAAGTCCCACGCCCAAAACCTGGGCGCCGCTCCTGATTTCAACTATGGCGCCCCTGGGAAAGACGCCCTCGACACTGGTTATGCCGCCGGGCAACAGGCTGGCGCCATGATTTGCCAGCGCGTTTGCGGCGCCATTGTCGATTTCGACCAGGCCAGCGGGATTTGACTGATAGGCCAGCCAGAATTTTCTGCTGGAAATCGCATGCGCGGCCGGGCATACCCAGGTGCCATTGAATTCGTCCGCCGGCGCCAGGCCAAAAGCGGCAAGAAGCGCATCCTTTTTGCGGCCGGGAATAATCAGTGTTCCCACGCCAAGCTGGGAAACGCGCCTTGCGGACAATAGCTTGGAATACATGCCTCCGCTGCCGGAAGCAGTCTTTTCACCGCAAATTTTCCTTATCTCCAGCGAAGAAATATCCTCAATAATTTCCAGAAAGGGAGCATCCGGATTGGTTTGAGGATTATCCGCCTTTACCCCGGGCGCGGAAGTAAGATTGATAAAAAGATCGGCTTCCGCCAGGTTGACCAGCAGGCTTGAAAGACAATCATTGTCGCCGAATTTGAGTTCGCTGACCGAGACCGTGTCATTTTCGTTCACAATCGGCAAAACCTCGAACGATTGCAATTCCGAAAATGTGTTCCTGGCATTCAAAAAGCGTTCGCGGGAACGAAAATCATCGCGTGTCAGCAGAATCTGGGCCACGGGCATGGCATGGGACTTGAAAACATTTGTCCAGGCTTCCATCAGAAGACCCTGGCCAACAGCAGCCGCGGCCTGTTTCTGGGCCAGGCTGTATTTTTCAAGTTTTTTACCGCAGGCCGCAAGGCAGGCGCGCCCTGCCGCAACCGCGCCGGAAGTAACAAGAATGGCCCGCCTTCTGGCGCCGGAATCCGCGCGGGTATAGCACAGGGCGGAAATTTGCGCGGCAATGTTGGCCATGCTGGAAAGATCCAGGCCATCCGGGCCGGAAATCACCGCGCTGCCAACCTTGATAACCAGCATGCGGGCCTTTCCAAGATGACAGGCCCGCTGCGTGGCCAAAGCATTTTTGCTGTTCTGCGACATTATTTCAAAATGGCATCTATTCTACTGGAAGATTTGAAATATTTAATCCCTGGCATATTCAACTTCAATGTCGGGAAATTCTTCCGTGTCTTTCGGATCTTCCATATTGAAGTGAATCAGCGGATCATGCCTTGCCAGATCGTCCTTGAGGCGCCAAAGATCATCGACCAGGGGTTCAAGACCCGTTTTATCCTTCGCGGAAATAAAATAAATCTGCCTCTTGTCGCGCGCCGCCCTGGCCATTAGCGCCTGCAGGCGTTCTTGCGGCACCAGGTCAATCTTGTTGATAACCTCAACCTGCCTGCGTTGCGCGAGTTCCGGATCGAACCGCCGCAGCTCCTCGTTCACAAGCTCGAAACCGGCCCAGGGATCGTCGTCGTTGATATCCTCAATGCTCAGCATGTGTACCAGAAAACGTGTGCGCTCAACATGCTTGAGAAAGCGATGTCCAAGGCCCTGGCCAAGATGAGCGCCTTCGATCAGGCCGGGAATATCGGCAATGACCAGGCGATTTTCAGGATCAACCTCATCAATCATCACGCCAAGATTGGGTGTGAGCGTGGTAAAGGGATAGGCCGCGATTTTTGGCCTGGCCGCGGATACCCGGGAGATGAAAGTGGACTTGCCGGCATTTGGCATGCCAATCAGGCCGGCATCGGCCAATATTTTCAATTCCAGGCGCAGCGTCAGTTCCTCGCCTGGCTCTCCTGGCTGGGCAAAGCGCGGCGCGCGCATGGTCGAGGACTTGAAATGCTCGTTGCCCTTGCCCCCCCGGCCGCCGCGCGCGGCAAGCACAATGCCGTCCGGCTCGCTCAGGTCTGCAAGCAAGTATTCCCCGTCCTGCCCTTCCGCATAAACCAGGGTGCCTACAGGCAGGCCGATAACAAGGTCGGCGCCCTTTTTGCCATCGCATTGCCGCCCTTCCCCAGGCTTGCCATTCTGGGCTTCGTAAATCTTCTTGAACTTGAAGTCGTAGAGCGAAAGCAAACGGTTGTCGGCACGCAGGTAAACCGAGCCGCCATTGCCGCCGTCGCCGCCATCCGGGCCGCCGCGGGGCACGAACTTTTCCCGGCGGAATGACATGCAGCCTCGTCCGCCCTTTCCCGCCTTGACCAGGATTTTCGCTTCATCGACAAACCGCATGATTTCCCTCCGGCAATCGTGCCAGCTCTTTTAAACAGGATATCAGGGAAAGCAAGCTCCCCCTGCTTTCCCCAAGGCATATTTCGCAAAATGCCCAACCAGCTTATTCGGCTGTCTTGTACGGCTCTATGCTGACTCTTGTCTTTTCGTGACGCTTGCGAATGTATTTTTCAAAACGCACGACGCCGTCAATTTTGGCATAAATTGTGAAGTCGCGGCCAATCCCCACATTCTCGCCAGGGTGAACCACTGTGCCAAGCTGGCGAATAATGATGTTGCCGGCCCGGACATGCTGGCCGCCAAAACGCTTGACGCCCCTTCTTTGTCCCGCGCTGTCGCGGCCGTTTCTGGACGAACCGCCTGCTTTTTTATGTGCCATGTCGACTCCCGAATATTCTTGCACTGCTTTCAGGCAACATAAACCTGAAAGAATGATATTGATTTAATTTTTATTGCCCGGCAAAACCGCAAATTCAGGCATCAATTGATGTAATCCTTACTGCAGTGTAATCCTGACGGTGGCCGTGCAGACATTTGGAATCCTTGCGGCGGCGCCTTTTGAAAACCAGCACCTTGGGGCCGCGCCCCTGCGCGACAACCTGTCCCTTGACCAGAACGTCCTTCAGATAGGGAGTTCCCACATGGCAGGAGTCGCCGCCGGTCATCAGCACCTTGTCGAAAACGACTTCGCT
This sequence comes from Desulfovibrio sp., assembly GCA_009773975.1. Taxonomy (GTDB): domain Bacteria; phylum Desulfobacterota; class Desulfovibrionia; order Desulfovibrionales; family Desulfovibrionaceae; genus Desulfovibrio. The sequence goes on from VSMX01000004.1 coordinate 29,248, forward strand.
TCCCGGTTCGGCCGCAATTTTTTCCACGCGAATTACCGCGTCCTTTTCAACCTGATATTGCTTGCCACCACTTTCCACTATAGCGTACATTCCAACCTCCAAAAAAGAAAAAATAAATTGCCAGAAACCTGGCTATTTTGTCAACAGAAAAATACAAAGCGGAGGCAGTTTCTGTTAATTACAGCCCCATTTTCTCCAGCGCGGCAATCCCGGCTTCGTCCGTATATTCAAAGCGCAGAGGCGTTACAGTGATATAACCCCTGGCCAGCAGATCCTTGTCCGTTCCTTCCAGAATGCTGTCCTTCGGCACGTCGCCGTCCAGCCACCAGTAGGAACTGCCCCGCGGGTCCTTGCGTTCCTCGTAAATGTTGCGCCAGACAGCCAATGATTGCGGGCAAACGCGCAGGCCTTTCATATCTTCAACTTTCAGATTCGGATAATTGACATTGATGACTCTTCTGGGCGCCAGCGCCTGCCAGTCAATCTTTTCGGCCAGGCCTACGGCATGTTCGGCAATTTTCCCCAGCAGGGGGCTTGGGGAAAATCCTCCCCAGGATATGGCCATGCTGGGCACATTGTCGTGGGCGGCTTCCGCGGCCGCGCCTACAGTGCCGGAATAAAAAAGATCAGGGCCGGCGTTCGGGCCAAGATTTATGCCGGACATGACAAGATCCGGCCGCCTGGGCGAAAGGCAGCCCAGGCCAAGCTTTACGCAATCGGTCGGCGTGCCGTAAATGCCGTTGCCCTCGAAATCGCCATCGACAATTTTTTTGGAACGCAATGGCTCGAACACGGTAAGCGAATGCCCCACGCCAGATTGCTGGCGTACGGGCGCGACAACATTGACATGATGGCCGCGAGCGATTAATGCCGCATAAAGATGCCGCAAACCGTCGGCATTTATGCCGTCATCGTTGGTCAGAAGAACATCCATTTGACAATGCCCCTTAAAGAATGGAATGTCACAAAAAAGCAGGACAGAGACTATATGGAAAAAGGCGCATACGTCAAAGACATTATAGAGGGCAACACGGCAGAAGGCATTTTTGTGGCAACAGATGCCAGCCTGCTGCAGTCCAGGGCTGGCGATCCGTATTGGGCACTCAAGCTGCAGGATGCCAGTGGCTCAATCGACTGCAAGATCTGGAAGCCCCTGAGCCAGAAATTCACCGAAATCCCCCAGGGCAGCATTGTGCGGGCCTCGGGGCGCGCCGGCTCTTTTCGCGACCAGATGCAGCTGGAAATTTCCGGCATGACAATTCTTGACGAGGAGTCCGCCGCAGGCATTCCCCCAGCCTGGATCATGCCCTCAAGCCCCCATGATCTTGATGAAATGCTTGAGGAGCTTTGTGCCCTGTGCAAGGAGGAATTTGTTCACCGGCCCTGGGCAAGGCTTGCAGGCAAGGTGCTGAACGATGCGGAATACCGCGCGTTTTTCCGCGTCTGGCCGGCAGCCAGGGTAATGCACCAGGCCTACGCCGGCGGCCTGCTGGAACACACCCTGCAAGTTTTCAGGATCTGCCGGCAAATTGCCGACCTGTACCCGGAACTAGACCGCCAGACGCTGCTTGCCGGCGCGCTTTTTCACGATTTTGGCAAAATCAGGGAATTTTCCGGCGGTCTGAGCAACGATTACACAACAGATGGCCTGCTTGTCGGGCATATCGTGCTTGGCGTGCAAATGCTCGCCCCCTTTCTTGCAAAATCGGATCTTGAGGAACACCTGCAGCAGCATCTGACGCACCTGATTTTGAGCCATCACGGCCAGCTTGAGTTCAATGCGGTAACACTGCCCCAGACAGCGGAGGCCTTTGCCCTGCACATGGCCGACGATCTGGACAGCAAGATGGGCCGCTGCAGGAGCATGTTCTCCAAATTTGCGGAAAGTGAATCCGGCTGGGTTGCCGCCAGGGAAAGCAAGCTTGGCCGCGCCATGTTCAAGGCCCTGAAAACCCCGGCAGCTTGCGCAAAAGAACGTAAAAACTTCCAGAGGGAAGAATGTTTGTCACTTTTGAAGGTATAGAAGGCGCGGGAAAATCCACCATTGCGCGCCTTGTGGCCGCGGGTCTGGCTGCTCTTGGACACGATGTTGTCCTCACAAGGGAACCGGGCGACAACAGCCTTGGCCGCAGCCTGCGTCCGATTTTGCTTGACGCCCGCAATGCCTGCCTTTGTTCGGGAGCCGAGCTGCATCTTTTTTTGGCCGACAGGGCGCAGCATCTGGCCGAAGTCATAAGGCCGGCCCTGGAAGCGGAACAGATTGTGCTTTGCGACCGCTATTCCGATTCCACAATCGCCTATCAGGGCTATGGCCGGGGCCATGACGTCGAAAGGCTTGTCC
>VSMX01000040.1:0-7676 GCA_009773975.1 Desulfovibrio sp.
CATTCACTTGCGCTGCCGTCATTTCAGCCGCAGGCAGGCTGCGGCTTCATTGGGCGCGGGTGTCTGCTGCCGTAGCCACCGGAACGTTTGCCTAATTTCATTACGCAAACGCTTTAATCACGATAGTGCCAACATCCTTCCCCTCAATAACCCTGCAGATATCGCCGCCGAACATTTTGCAGACGACCACGGGCATATTGTTGTCCCGGAGAAGTGCAAAGGCCGTGGAATCCATCACCCCGAGGCGCCGTTCCAGGACTTCGTCATAATTCAGGCGCCCAAATTTGTGGGCATCGGGATACTTGACCGGATCCTTGTCGTAAATGCCATCAACCTTGGTCGCCTTGATGATGATATCGCACTTGAGTTCCATGCCGCGCAGGGCAGCCGTGGTATCGGTTGTGAAATAGGGATTGCCCGTGCCGCCAGCGCAAATCACCACCCGGCCCTTTTCCAGGTGTCTCAAGGCTCGCCGGCGGATGAATGGTTCGCAAATTTCCTGCATCCTGATTGCGGAAAGCACCCGCGTTGGATGCCCCTGTTTTTCCAGCATATCCTGCACGGCCAGGGCATTCAGCACAGTGGCCAGCATTCCCATGTAATCCGCATTGGCGCGGGCCATGCCCCGGGCTGACGGCTGCAGGCCGCGAAAGATATTGCCGCCGCCAATGACAAGGGCCATTTCCACGCCCATTTCCAGCGCCTGGCCTATTTCGCCGCAAACATCGCGAACGGTTTCAGGATCAATGCCGATCCTGTTTTCGCCCGCCAGGGCCTCTCCGCTGAGCTTGAGCAAGACTCGCCTGTATTTCAGTTCCATGGCCCCTCCCGGGTAAAAATTTGGCTGTGTCATTATATGCAAAAAATGCAAGGGCATCCTGGACGGCAAAAAGCCGGGCCCTGGTCAGAATCGCCCGACAATCAATTCCGATAATGGCCTCTTGGGCACATGATGGACATTGTCGCCATCGCGCCAATAGGCCAGCGAAGCATCAGGGCGCGGGCCATCGACAACGCGCTTTTCGGCCGCCACGCCAAGGGCCAGCACCAGGGCGATCTTCATCCCCGCAGGTGGCTGGAGGAGCTTTTCGGCCTTGTCCCGGGCAAAGGACTGCACAATGCAGCAGCCCTGGCCGCGGCTCGTCGCGCCCAGCTGGATGGCCATGCAGGCAATGCCGCAGTCATAGCAAAGCAGGTTATTGTCCTTTTCGGGCATCAGCACGGCAATGAAGGCCGTTGGCCGCTCGCCGCGCGCCGGGCCGTTCCAGTCCTTGAGCGCGCCCGCAAAGCGGCAATAGCCGAAAAGCTCTTCGCAGGCCTTGCCGGCATTGATGATGATGAAACGCAATTCCTGGGCGTTGCGCGCGCTGGGCGAAAGCCTGGCGCAATCCACAAGCCATTCAAGGTCCGCCTCCGAAAGCGGCCGGGATTCATCGAAACGGCGGCAGGTTCTTGCTGCTTCCACAAGTGCCAGAAAATCCACAATGTCCTCCTTTTGCCGGCTTTTGCAGCGCATGCCGAAAAGCTGCTATTCCTGGAAGATGTCTTCGCATCCGTTTTCCAACGGTTGCGAAGAAGATCATGCGCCAAAAAGTGTGGTTTTGCTTTGCTGCCGATGTCCGCAAGCCGGCAACGGGCTCGGCCTGCGGCCGCCTTTCGGTCGCTGGCCCCTTCACGCCGCCTCACGCGGCGCGCCGGATTGAAAATCCGGCGCAAGAAGCTGTCTGGAGACGGCTTCTTATTCCAGCGAAACTTCCTCGTGCCCGTGGGACTGGTCAAAGGCCAGGGTGTAAAGGTGGCGGAAAAAATCCACATATTCCACATGCACATGATCCGGCACATTTATGCGGGCGGGCGCGAAATTGAGAATGGATGTCAGGCCGGCCTCGACCATGTGCAGCGCGGCGCGCTGGGCGCGTTCCGGCGGGGTCGTGATGATGCCGATCTCGATATTGTCGTGAATGACGTGTTCCTTGAGATCGTCTGTGCAGCGCACTTCCAGGCCATGCATGATTTCGCCGATCTTGAAAGGGTCGCAGTCGAAGATGCCCACGATATTGAAGCCGCGGGCCCGGAAGTCCCCGTGATTGAGGATGGCGCGGCCAAGATTGCCAACGCCCACAAGCGCCATGCGCCATTCCCTGTCAACGCCAAGGGCGCCGGTAATGGACGAAATGAGGGAGGCTACATTGTAGCCCACGCCGCGCACGCCAAATTCGCCAAAATAGGCCAGATCCTTGCGCACCTGGGAGCCGTTTACCCCGCAGGCCACGGCAAGGGGATTCGATGAAATGACCTCCACACCGTCCCGCGCGAATGTTTCCAGCACCTGCACATATGTGGCCAGACGCTGAATTGTGGCCCGCGGCACGTTCTTGTTCTTGAGTTGACCCGACATTGCATATCCTGGTCTTTGATGTGATATATAAACCTGCGGCATTTCAAAAATGCCCTAACCGGCGACTGGCCGGTCCAGGAGGCGCAATCCTATGGCCTCCGCCACATGCTCCCTTGAAATTTCCGTTTTTTCCACAAGGTCGGCGATTGTGCGCGCAACCCGCAAAATTCTTGTATAGGCCCTGGCCGAAAGTCCCAGCCTGTCCATTGCCGCTTTGAGCAAGGCGGCGCTTTGCGCGTCGAGAACGCAGCATTTTTCAAGCATGTGGCCGGAAAGATCCGAATTCGCAATCAGGGGCGTCCCCGCAAAACGCCGTTCCTGGATTGCCCTGGCCTTTTCCACGCGCTCTCTCATGCCGGCGCTTGTCCAGCGATAGGGGGTTTCGCTTTCCCTGTCGCGCAGTTCCTCAAAGCTGACGGCAGGGGCCTCGACGTGCAGGTCAATACGGTCAAGCAGCGGGCCGGAGAGTTTGTGCCTGTACCTGGCAACCTGTTCCGGGCGGCAGCTGCAGGCATGGGCCGTATCCCCCAGATAGCCGCAGGGGCAGGGATTCATGGCCGCTACCAGCATGCAGCCCGCAGGATAGGTTACGCTCCCGAGGGCGCGCGAAACAGTTACCGTGCCGTTTTCCAGCGGCTGGCGCAAGGCTTCCAGGCTTGCCTTGGCGTATTCGGGCAATTCGTCCAGAAAAAGCACGCCCCTGTGCGCCAGGCTGACCTCGCCAGGCCTTGGGTTGCGCCCGCCGCCAACAAGCGCCACATCCGAAATTGTATGATGCGGCGCGCGGAAGGGTCTTTCGCGAATCAGGCCCGTATGGCTGGGCAAAAGACCAGCCACGCTGTAAATCCGGGTAACATCCAGGGCTTCCTCGAAGGAAAGCGGCGGCAATATGCCGGGCAGGCGCTGGGCCAGCATGGTCTTGCCGCTGCCGGGTGGCCCGATCAGCAAAATATTGTGCCTGCCAGCGGCTGCTATTTCCAGGGCCCGCTTGGCTGCCTGCTGTCCCTTTACCTCCGAAAAATCCGCAAGCCCCGCAGCTGGCGGCGCATCATTCCAGCAGGTTGCCGGCAAAATTGGCTCAAGCGCCTTTTCGCCCCGCAAAAAGGCCACACAGTCCAGCAGGCTTGCAGGCGCATGAACGCAAAGCCCCTCCACAACCGCGGCTTCCCGGGCATTGCCGGGTGGCACAACCAGGCGTTTGGCCCGCTTTTGCCGCGCCAGGAGCGCAAGGGGCAGAACGCCGCGCACGGACTTGATCTCCCCGGAAAGCGAAAGTTCGCCCGCAAAGAAAAGCCCGTCCAGGATTTGGGGGTCAAAAATTCCGGCCGCGCCCAGTATGCCAAGGGCAAGCGGCAAATCGTAGCCTGCTCCGGCCTTTCTGCGTCCCGCCGGGGCCAGGTTGACTGTAAGCCGCCCGGGAGGCGCGTGAAAACCGCTGGCCCTGATGGCGGCGAACACCCTGTCGCGCGCTTCGCGCACTTCCGCTTCCGGCAGGCCAACCAGGCTGAAACCGGGCAGGCCGCCGCGGGAGAATTCGATCTCCACTTCCACGGGAAAGGCGTCCACGCCCGAAAGGCCGCCCGAAAGTAGCCTTATGAACATTCTATTCTATCTTTTGGCCAATGCGCGACCAGCGAATATTGTCAAGGCCGCCCCAGGACCAGTAGATGCGCCAGGCCTTGGCCTTGATGGCGTCGCGATCCACAAAGCCCCAGAAACGGGAATCAAGGGAATTGTCGCGATTGTCCCCCATAACGAAATATTTTCCATCCGGAACGGTTACAGGCGCGTAATTGTCGCGCACGGGCTCAATACCCTCGGGGTCTGTATTGCGGATATAGCTTTCCCGGACAGGCTGGCCGTTGCGGTAAAGCTGCTTGTCGCGGATTTCGATGACATCGCCGGGCACGCCGATAATGCGCTTGATGTAGTCAATGCTCGGATCGTTCGGATAGCGAAAAATGACGATGTCCCCCCGCTGGGGGTCCGCGCCCTGGTACAGATAGCGGTCGGTGAAGGGAATCTTGAGGCCGTAGGCGAATTTGCTGGCCAGCAGGTGATCGCCCACCTGCAGGGTCTGGAGCATGGATTCGGAAGGTATCTTGAAGGCCTGAACCACAAATGTCCTGATGATCAGCGCAAGCACAAGGGCTACAATCAGCGCTTCCGCATATTCCCGCCACACGGATTTCTTGCGGCGCGGTTTCTGGTCAAGCAGCATTGACTTCATCTTGCATCCTTAATATGAAACTTCAGTCTGAAATTCCCGAAATGGCTGGAAACATGGGGGCAGTAAAGCTAATATACGGCGCTTCCGGCACATTTTTCAATACGGTAGTATGCCGTCCTTTTGCAGGCTTGGCAAGGGGGTAGGGCGCGGATGGATTTGGGGATTATTTTAAAGCGTAAATTTCCCTTGCAGGCAGCGTGTATGCGGCCCTTTCAACAACTTGCCTTTTGGGCGCATGCAAGTTTAGAATATTTTTGCTGCGCGCCCTGCGCGCAAACCCCGACTTCGGGCATCCAGAACAACCAGAATCCATAACGGAGAATATATGCGCTGGCAAAATCTTGGACGTAGCGACAACGTGGAGGACCGCCGCGGTCAGGGCGGAATGGGCGGAATGAGAAGACTGGGCGGTTTGCCCGTGGGCGGAAAATTCGGCGCCGTTTTGCTTGTTGTTGTGCTTGTGGCAGGCTATTACGGCTATGATCTTTCTCCGCTGCTTGGCCTTGGCGGAACGGAAGTTTCGCAGACCCGGCCCGTGCCCCGCAACGACGAGCTGGCCCAGTTCACTTCTGCGGCACTCAAATCAACGGAAGACACATGGTCGCAGATTTTCCGCCAGGCCGGGCGTCAGTATTCGCCCGCCACGCTTGTGCTTTACAGCGGCTATACCGACACGGCCTGCGGTTATGGCCAGTCGGCAATGGGGCCATTTTACTGCCCGGCAGATCACAAGGTTTATATAGATCTTTCCTTTTACAATGATATGGAACGCAAGATGGGCGGCGGGGGCGATTTTGCCCTGGGCTATGTGCTGGCCCACGAAATTGGCCACCATGTCCAGAACCAGCTTGGCATATCGCAAAAAGTAAACCGGGAAATGCAGCGTTCTTCCAAGAGGGAAGCCAACCATTTGTCCGTAATGCTGGAACTGCAGGCCGACTGCTTTGCCGGCGTATGGGGCAACAGGATGCGCGAGCGCGGCATACTGGAAGGGGGAGATCTTGAAGAAGCCCTGAACACGGCCACGGCCATCGGCGATGACCGCCTGCAGCGCCAGAGCATGGGCCGCGTTGTGCCCGACAGCTTCACCCACGGCACGAGCGAGCAGCGCTACAACTGGTTCAAGCGCGGCTACGATACGGGCGATGTGGCCCAATGCAATACATTTAATGGTGTGTAATGGAACTGGAACCGGATTTTTCGCGCGGCCTCCTGCCCGCTATCGCCCAGGATGCCCAAAGCCTGGAAGTGCTGATGCTGGCCTGGATGAACGAAGAGGCCTTTAACCTTTGTCTCTCCACGGGCGTTGCCCATTATTTCAGCCGCAGCCGCCAGAAAATCTGGCGCAAGGGCGAACAGTCGGGCAATGAGCAGCTGATTCGCGCCATTCGCCTGGATTGCGATAACGATGCCATTCTCCTGCTTGTGAAGCAGCTTGGCGGCGCGGCATGCCATACGGGGCATCGCTCCTGCTTTTACCGCGAACTCGGGGATGGAGAAGTTGCGGCTTGCTGCCCCCTGGTATTTGACCCGAAAGAGGTATATGGCAAATAGATTCCCCGCATACTTGAAAACAAATAACTGGCAACGCGCGGCGCGCCGATTGCGGCAATGCGCATTGTGGCCGTATTGGCATTTTTTTAACGGAGTTCCGAATGGCTGATGATATTCTCAAGCTTGGCTTGCCCAAGGGATCCCTGGAGGAAGCCACATTAAGCCTTTTTGACCGCGCGGGCTGGAAAATCCGCAAGCACGCGCGCAATTATTTCCCCGAGATCAACGATCCCGCCATTGCCCTTTCGCTTTGCCGCGTGCAGGAAATGGGCGGTTATGTGGCGGACGGGATTCTGGACGCGGCCATCACAGGGCTTGACTGGCTGCATGAAAGCGGACACGCCGAAGACGTTGTGCGCATTGCGGATCTTGTCTATTCCAGGAATTCGATGCGGCCCTGCCGCTGGGTGCTGGCCGTGGCCGGCGATGCGCCATATGCCAGCGCAAAAGACCTGGCCGGCAAGCGTATTGCCACGGAAGTTCGCGGCCTGACCAGCAAATATTTTGCGGACAAGGGCGTCGATGCCGATATTTTTCATTCATACGGCGCAACAGAAGCCAAGATTGTGGAAGGACTTGCTGACGGCATTGTGGAAGTAACCGAAACCGGCGCCACAATTCATGCCCACGGCCTGAAGATCATTGACGAGGTCATGGTTTCCTTTCCCGTGCTTGTGGCCAATCCGCAAGCTCTGGCCAACAAAGTCAAGAAGGCCAGGATCGACCAGATCATGCTGCTCCTGCTCGGCGCGCTGCGCGCGGAAAATCTTGTCGCCCTCAAGATGAATGTGCCTGGCAAATGCCTGGACAAGGTTCTGGCCATGCTGCCCGCGTTGAACTCGCCAACCGTGTCGCCGCTCCGGGATTCGGACTGGCTTTCCGTGGAGACCGTTGTCCAGACCGACCTTGTGCGCGAACTGATCCCCAGGCTGCGCGAAGCCGGCGCGGAAGGCATTATCGAATATGCCCTGAACAAGGTGATATAGGCGGAAACGGGAAAAACAAAATACAATTTGCCTAAATGAAAGATTGGCGGCCGGCTTGCCCTGGCCGCCATTTTGGTGAAGGGATCAGGATTTAGCTCTTCTCCCTTTCTTCCTGTTCAAGATTGACATTCGCTGGCTGCGGAATTTCCCCGGCCACATTTTCGGCCATATCCTCGAGAGAAGTAAAAAGCTCGTCCTCAAGTTCGGCCAGGGTTGGCTCCTCGTCCCGCTGGACCACGCCTTCCACAGCCCGGGCCTCTTCAGTTGGCTGCGCGTCAGCAAAATCTTCTTCATCGTCCGGCACATCCACGGGCGCATAGCCCAGCAGAGCTTCCCCGGCCGCAGAGGCATCGGTCAATTCTGCAGGCTCGTCGTCGAGGGCGGCTTCATCAATGGCAGCTTCGCCAGCAGCAGGCTCATTCTGGAGGATCTGGCTTTCTGGCCCAGGCGCGGTTTCAGCGAAAGCAGGCGCTTCCGGGGCGGCAGTTTCTGTATTTCGCGGTTCCGG
>VSMX01000040.1:7686-17351 GCA_009773975.1 Desulfovibrio sp.
CGGAAACTTCCGGGCCTTTCGCGCTTTCGCCAGGCGCGCTGTCCGGCACGGCGTCAATAATCGGGGTTTCGGCAAAGCCGGCAATGCGGGCCGCTTCCTCGTCAACAATATCCCGCATGGCCCGGGCTGATTCTTCCTCGCTTTCGAGGATGGGCAAGGTGAGATGGGCCAGGATATTATCGACCATTTCCCTGAAATTCTGCCGCCGGCAATCCACCCTGCCCGCGCCGCTTTCCGCCACAAGGCCGCCGGGCTCGATATGTTCATCCGGCGTGACAATCCACTGACGGATGTCGGGCACATATTCGCGGGCAGCCTGGAACATGTCCACCACCGTGGATTCATCTTCAGGATTGACCCTGATTGTTATTGTCGAGCGGTTTTCCAGCTGGTGCAGAGCCTGGATGACAAGGGAATTGAGGATATTCTTGTGTTCTTTCCCGAGCAGGTAACCGGCCCCGGCGGCAGCTGCGGAACAGGCAAGGTCACAAAGTTCGCCGCGCCAGGCATCCGCCAGGTTTTTGCGCTGGTCGGCAAGGGACTGAAGCACCCTTGCAAGGGATTGCCCCAGTTCGGCGCGGAACTCCCGCAATTCGCCGGCGGCCTGGTCCATTCCGTCCCTGAGGCCCTCGGCGCGGGCGGCGTCGCGAATTTGCTCGGCTTCCTCGCGAATGTGGCGGGCTTTTTCCAGTTCCTCGGCCGCTTCCTTTTTCTGGGCCTCCACTTCGCTTTTCAGCTTCTGGCACTCGCGAGCCGCGGCGCGCTTGCTTGCCTCGGCATCGGCTCTGGCCTCATCCAGCACCTTCAGCCTTTCGGTATAGGCCGCGCCAAGGATTTCCCGCGCGCGGTCGGCGGCGCGTTTGCGCACTCTTTCCATGTAATCTTCGGTCTGTTCCTTGCGGATCTTGTCGCGGCGCAATGGTTCCTGCATGGCGTCAAGCTGCTCCACGCTTGCCTCGCGCTCGCCCATGAAAATGGTGCCCCACTTTTTTCGTGCTTCGTCCGCCGCCATAATTCTTTCCAGAAGTTTTTAATTGCGAAAAGCCCGGAAGCGCGGCGCGCCCCCGGGCAAATCATCTACACAAAGATATCGCCACCGCCGCGGCTGACGACGACCTTGTTTTCGGCCTCGAGCCTGCGGACTATCTTTACTATGTTCTGCTGGGCCGCTTCCACATCGGAAATCTTTGTCGGCCCCATGAATTCCAGTTCCTCGCGAATCATGTTGCCCGCGCGCTCCGACATGTTGCGGAAGAACTTGTCGCGCAAATCGTCGCTTGCGCCGCGCAGGGCCAGGGTAAGCGTATCGTTGGCCACTTCCTTGAGCAGTTCGCGCACGCCCTTGTCGTCGATATTCTTGCAGTCCTCGAAAACGAACATGAGGTTGCGGATATCTTCTGCCATCTGGGCGGATTCTTCCTCGATTTCGGAAAGAACTTCCTCTTCTGTCGCGCGGTCCGTGGCATTGAGGATTTCGGCAACCGACTGAACGCCGCCAACCTTCTTGCCTTCCTTGCCGCCCATGGCGATTAGCTGGCTTGTCAGGACCTTGTCAACTTCCATGAGCATTTCCTCGGGCACGGATTCGAGCTTGGCAAGGCGCGTCAGCACTTCTGCGCGCACTCCGGCCGGCAGGCTGGTCAGCAGATTGGCAGCCTGGTCGGGATTGAGGTGGCCCATGATCAGGGCCAGGGTCTGCGGATGCTCGTTCCTCAAAATCTGCGAGAGAAGGCGCGGGCTGATCTGCTCGAGATCGCGGAAAGGCGCCGGGCCCGTATCCAGGGCCAGGGCGTCCATGACGTATTTCGCGGTTTCCGGATCAAGGTTGCGGGCCAGAAGCCGCTTGGCCGTATCCGTGCCGCCGGAAATCATGTCCACGCCTTCGACCAGGGATTCATGAAAATCGCGGAGCACTTCCTCCACGGATTCCCTGGGGATTGGCCCCAAATCCACGATAGCTTTGGAAACGTCGGCTATTTCCTTGCGATCCATGCGCTTGAAGACATCAGCCGTAAATTTGTCACCCATTGCCAGTAAAAGCACGGCAATGCGCTGTTGCCCGTTAAGATCCATTGGCGAAATCGCTCCATCAACACGCAAGGCGCGTATGCGCCCTGTATGGTTTTTTACTGAATCACACACCCTTTTGGGCGCTTTTTAGTCCTTGAGCCAGCGCCTGATAAGGCACACTGCCTGATCCATGTGCTGTTCTGTCATGCGAAAAAGCCTGACTTTCAGCTCCTCCACCCTTTTGTTGGTGGCGCGCTGGGCCAGGCGGATTTCTCTCAAATCGGCAAGGGAAGGCGCATTCGCGCCTTCCTTGCCAGCCGGGATAGCTTTTGGTTTATGCTCTTGCCGCATCTTGTTTCATCCAGCCCCGAACCAGGGTTACAACCTGCTCCATGTGATTGTCCGAAAGGGAGAAGATGTGGGCCTTGATTGCTTCGATATCCTTGAAGACCAGCTCCTCATCTTCATCACCGGCCTCGATTTCTTCCTCGTCGGTCCTGTTGGCCTCTTCAAGAGCCTCGTAAAGGGCCAGCTGTTCCTCGGCGCTCGGAAGTCCTTCGAGACCTTCCACCATTTCACCGGCTTCCACCTTGGGACGAATGAGGGCCAGAACCACGGGGCGCACCACAAGCATGAGGAAGAGGAAGGCAAGCAGGGCGTTCAGCAGGGGCTTGCCCAGGCGCTCGGCGTAATCGGCCAGCATTTCGGCGAAATTGGGTTCGTGAGGCGGCTCGGAGTCGTTGAACGGGGCCGAACTCACTTCCAGGGAGTCACCGCGCTCCGCATTGAGTCCCACAGCGTTGGAAACCAGTTGCCGCACTCTTTCCAGTTCCTCGGGCTTGCGGGGCACAAAGGACCACGCGCCTTCGGTCTTTTCGTACTAACAGTCTATGATAACAGCAACTGTCAGTCTGCGCAAATCCCCAACGTTGGCCACAATCTGCTGTTCTTCGCGATTTATTTCGTAGTTTGTGGTCCTGGTTTCACGGTTTCCGTTCTGGTGGGAGACGGATCCGGTGATGCCATCGCCCCGGAAATTGGCGTCTGGCGCGCCTGCTTCAAGGTTTGCACGCCCCTGCTGGGTTTCTTCGCTGCGCTGTTCGCTGCGGACAACGGTTTTTTCGGGGTCAAAAATTTCACGGCGAATCGTTTTCTGGCTGAAGTCGATATCGGCATTGACCTTGGCAATTACGCGGCCGGGGCCGAAAATGGGCTGCAGCATTTCTTCGATGCGCTTTTCCAGGCTGTTCTGGACCTGCTGGCGATGCTCAAGCTGGGTGCTGGAAATTCCGGTAAGATTGTCTTCCTGCGGCTCGTAAAGCACCTTGCCGCCATTGTCTGTAATCGAAACATGGTTTTTGTCCAGCCCTTCAACAGCCATGACCATCATGTTGAGGATGGCATTGATTTCCTTCTGGTCGGGCTTCTGGTTTGGACGGTTGAGCTTGAGCACAACAGAAGCTGACGGGGACTGGCGTTCTTCCACAAAAAGGCTGCGCTGGGGCATTACAAGGTGCACACGGGCCGATTCCACGCTGGGAAATTCGCTGATTGTGCGGGCAAGCTCTCCCTGGAGCGCGCGGGTATAATTTATTTTCTGGACAAAATCGGTCTGGCCCACCTTTACCTTGTCGAAAATCTCGAAGCCTATGCCCTGGCCCACAAGCGCGCCTTCGCCGGCTATCTTGATTCGCTGGTCATAAACTTTTTCAGCGGGAATCATGATGGTGGAACCATTATCCGTCAGGCGGTACTGAATCTTTTCCGCCTGCAGGGCCTTGACCACCGAGCTGGCATCTTCCGGCCCAAGATTGGAGTAAAGCACCTTGAATTCGGGCTTGGTCAAATAAAGGGACAAGCCTATGGCAAGAGCCAGGGCGGCCACAATGCCACCGGCAATGGCAATGCGCGGCGCCATGCCCAGACGGCCCCAGAATTGCTTGACGCTATTAACAGTATTTTGAATGTAAGCTGGCATGTTCATCCCCTCGATCCTTGAATCTGGCCCTTTGGCCGCATATTTGAATAAAACGCTGCAAGCAATTGTCGTGCCATTTCATAACGTATTGAATTATCGAGTTTTTTCATACAAAACCTTGCCCTGGATGACGCGCCGCTCCAATTTTTTGACAGGGTCTGGAATATCTTTAAAAAAATTATAAAGACCTTGTCGCCCACAAAGCGGATCAAAAAAACCGGCCCCCGAATATTCGGAAGCCGGCTTTTTCCACACGTCCGGAATGGCCTGATTTTAAACCATTGCTTCAAGACTGCGCAGCTGCGTCTGCAGCGTGTTGACGCGGCCGGCCAGTCCCGCCCCCTCCCCAGAGGTCATGAGACTGGAAGCAAGGCTGCGCAATTCTCCCTGCAGGCTGTCGAATTGGCGTGTAACATTGCCGTACTGATCGTAGGTCGCATCAGCGGCCTGGGCGGAAAGCGGCACGTCGCCGCCGGCAAGGGCCTGCCTGGCTTCCGCCGAGAGATTGACGGTATCGCCCCTGGGGGCGGCATTCTTTTCTTCGTGTTTTTGTCTTTCCCCATGGTGGGCCAATGGAGCGCCAGGGGACGAAAGTTCATTGCCAAGGCCGGAATAAGCTTTCAATATTTTCATTACTCTGTCCTCACAAGATTATCATCTTCTCATGAATTGTTTTTGCCATTTTCGGCCTGTGGCGGTCGAATTATGTTTTTCGTAATGCGCTATTTTTCAGTGCCGTCCATTTTGAGGGCAATTTCCAGACTGGTTAGCCTGGCGTCCAGGTCATGAATTGCCTCATTAATTTCGAGCATCTTCACTTCATCGCCGGGAATCGCTGAAACACATTTCCGCGCTTCGTTTTCGGCGCGAATCTCGCCCAAATCCTTTTTTTCGTTCATTGCTTGCTGCCTGTGGCGAAAATTTGTCATTCACAAACACCGCCATTGGCGGCATCATCCTGTCAAAACATAGGGTTGCGGATTTTTGCAATTCATCATGCAATTAGCGTGCCTATTTGCGGGACACCAATCTGGTCGCTTGACTAGCGGGCAAACATGACGCATTTTAAGACGCATGAAATTTAAAAGGATATTCCAGCTGCCTGCCCTCGCTTGCCTGTTCTTTCTGGCGGCCTGCGGCAACCAGGAAAGCGGCCAGAACAAGACCCGGGCCGCGCCGGTGCACGTCGCGGCGGTGGAGCAGGCCTCGGTGCCCCGCATTGTGCATGCCGTGGGCAATGTCAGCCCCTCCGCGCAGGTTGCGGTGGTGCCCAGGGTGGCGGGTGAAATTGTGGAGGTCAATTTCCGGGAGGGTTCCGATGTCGCGGCCGGGGATCAGCTAATTCGCATTGACCCGCGCCCTTACGAGGCCGCGCTGAAAGAAAAGAAAGGCCTGCTGGCGAAAAGCCAGGCCCAGCTTGCCAAGGCCATTGACGACAGGGCCCGCTACGGCAAGCTTGTGGGCCAGGGCTTTGTAAGCAAGGAAGCCTACCAGCAAACCGCGACAGACGCGGCAGCCCTGGGGGCCACTGTCCAGTCCGACAGGGCCGGCGTGGAATCCGCGGCCCTTGACCTTTCCTACTGCACTGTGCGGGCGCCAATCAGCGGCCGCGCCGGCGTGCTGCGCATCGACAAGGGCAACATGATCAAGGCCAACGATGCCAATCCCATTGTGGAAATCGAAACAATCTCGCCATGTTATGTTTTCTTTTCCGTACCGGAAGCCCACCTGCCAATCATTCTTGACCTGGCCTCCAAAGGCCGGCTGCCGCTGGTGGCCACCCCGCCCCAGGGCTCCCCTGAAGACGGCTTTTTGACATTGGTTGACAATAATGTGGATACAAAAACCGGCACAATCCGCCTCAGGGGTTCTTTTGAAAATACAGGCCGCCGTCTCTGGCCGGGCCAGTTCGTGCAGATTGAACTGCCCCTTGGCATGGCCGAAAACGCCCTTGTTGTGCCTTCCAGGGCCGTTCTTTCCGGCAGGGACGGCAGTTATGTCTATCTTGTTGGTGAAGAAGGCCGCGCCGCGACCAGGAATGTGCGCGTGCTTTTTGAAAACGGCGGCAAAAGCGTGCTCGATGGCAAGCTTGCCGCAGGCGACAAGGTGGTGGTGGACGGCCAGGTGCGCCTGGCCGATGGCGTGCCGGTTAAAATTCTGGACTGATAATTGACTTATCAATGGAGATAAAGTGCTTACGACCATAATTGCCGTAATTGTTGTTCTGGGCGGCCTGATTTTTTTTCACGAACTTGGCCATTTTCTGGCCGCCCGCGCATTTGGCATGGGCGTCTCCACCTTTTCACTGGGCTTTGGCCCGAAAATTCTCAAGCACAAATGGGGCAAGACCGAATACGCGCTTTCCCTTGTGCCCCTTGGCGGTTATGTGGCCCTGGTTGGCGAAAGCGACGGCAATGACATCCCTGAAGGTTTTACCCAGGCGGAAAGTTTTGCCGCAAGGCCAGCCTGGCAAAGGCTTGCGGTTGTCGCGGCCGGCCCGCTGGCCAATATCCTGCTGGCCTGGCTGATTTGCTGGGCGCTGGCCTTTGGCTGGGGCACGCCAGTCCTGCAGCCTGTCATTGGCGCGGTTTCGGAATCCGGCCCCGCGGCCCGCGCCGGTCTTTTGCCCGGCGACAGAATCACATCCATTGACGGCCAGCCCATAAAAAGCTGGGAAGCAATGAGCGAGGCCATTGCCAAAAGCGATGGGCGCCCCATGGAAATCACGATTGACAGGCCGGAAAAAAGCCCGCAGGCCGGAGAAGATGCGCGGCTAATCCAGCAGCATTTCACACTTTCGGCCGAACAATCCGTGCGCAAGACAATTTTTGGCGAGGACGAAACTGCCTGGCTTATCGGCGTGCGGGCGGGCAATGCCGTTTCGACAACGCCGGAAAGCTTCTGGAACGCGGCCGGCGCGGGGGCAAAACAGACCTGGGCCATGGTTGCCCTGACCTGGAAAAGCTTTGTCAAGCTGGCGCAAAGGGTTGTGCCGCTTGACCAGGTTGGCGGCCCTATCATGATTGCCCAGATGGTTGGCCAGCAGGCCCAGGAAGGCCTGCCCGGCCTTCTGGCCCTCACCGCGCTCATCAGCATCAACCTTGGCATTCTCAACCTTTTGCCAATCCCCGTGCTGGATGGCGGCCAGATTGTCTTTTGTCTTTATGAGATGATTTTCCGCAGGCCGCTGCCCGAAAAGGCCATGATCTATGCCACGCGCGTCGGGCTTGTATTGCTTGTCGGGCTGATGGTTCTGGCAACCTTCAATGATGTCTGGCGGTTAATCAAGTGACGCCCGATAACGGCACCGGCCTGGAACTGGTTCTCAATGCGGCGGAGGGCTGCCTGCAGATTGCAGTTACAGAAAACGAGGGCCTTCTGGCCTTTGAGGAGTGGTTTCAGCCGGCCCAGGCCACAGAAACCCTGGCCTGGGCCCTGGACGGCATCTGCCACAGGCTGGATATGGCGCCCGCGTCTTTCCGGCGCATTGCCTGCGTTACGGGCCCAGGCTCCTTTACCGGCATCCGCCTTGTTCTTTCGACAGCCGCGGCACTGAGGCGCGCGGGCCGCGCCATGCTCGGCCCGCTGGATTACATGCAGGCACTCGCCACAACCGCAGCCATGAATCTCTATTTGCTATACAGGCAAAAGATCTGGGTGCTGACCCACGCCCGGCGCGATCTTGTCCATGCGCGGCCATTTATCTCCCTTGGGCCGATCATTCCGGCCTGCCCAACTGCGGAAATCGCCCTGATCAGTCCCGAGGATGCCAGAAGCCTGGTTGATGCGGATGACTGCTTTGTCTGCGGCAGCGCCCTTGCCCGCTATCCCGGGCTTTTTGAGCCCAGCTGGGCAAATTTTGCCAGGGAAAAAGGCCCCAGGCTTGTGTCCGCCATCACCAGGCCCTCGCCTGGCTCGCTTTGCCTGCTGGCCCGGCATGCGGATTATTTTGACGAGGATCTTGAGCCCTTGTATGTCCGGCCCTGCGACGCGGTGGAAAATTTGCCGCAGATAGCCGAAAAGATGAACAGGGACCCGCAGGAAACAGCAGCGGACCTGGAAAGAATGCTGCAGCGGCTACCAGGCGGCCGGCAAAAGGATCAGGAATAGACAAAAATATTGGGTCACAAGTTTTCAGGCTTTATCCCGCCATGCCTGGCTATTCGCGACAACATTCGTGGGCCGGGTGCGGGACAAATGCGAAAATTTGGATCCTGACAAGTTGACGCAAATCCGGTCAGTCCATATACTTCAGTTGCTAGTTGTTCGATGCCCCAACGGCATCATTCATTAGTAGGGGAGTCGGGGGATACCCGCTCCCCTTCATATTTTAATTATTTATGGATTTTTTATGGACAGGAATGCCGTTTTTATTGATGCCGGTTATTTTTGGGTGCAGATTTCACAAATCCTGTTTGGAGAAAAGCGCCGGCGCGTTGATATTGACCTTAATCCGCGGCTGATGCGGGAATCCCTGCTGCGTCAGGTAAAGCGGATCTCGCCCGAAACCCGGACCCTGCGCATATACTGGTATGACGGGCTTGGGCCAAATGGCCTGCCCACAGAGCAGCACAAGGAAATCGGGCGCCTGGCCGACATCAAGCTGCGCTATGGCACGGTCAATTCCGCCGGCCAGCAGAAAGGGGTTGACGGTTTGCTGATGGCGGACCTGATTGCCCTTTCGCAAAACAGGGCCATTGTAACTGCCGTAATCTGTTCTGGCGATGCCGATCTTGTGCCGGGCATCAACGATTCCCAGATGCTCGGCGTGAGGGTGCACAGGCTTGGCATTCACGGGCCGGGCGGCGCCTCGCCAATTCTTTGCGAAGAGGTGGACGACAATTCGGAATGGCCGATCGGCGAGATCATGGCCTTTATCAGGCCAGCGCCGGACAGCCCCCCGCCGCTGCCCCGGGAATCGAAATTCGCCTCGGAACTGGAAGAAATTTCCCGCGAGTTCGCGGCCAGCCTGGATGACGCGCAGCGCGCGCAAATTGGCACAAGCCCATTTATTCCGCCCGAGCTGGACAAGAAACTGCTTTTTCATGCCCGCACCCGCCTTGGCCGCCAGCTGGACAACGAGGAAGCCAAGGCCCTGCGCGATGTCATGCGCATGGTGGTTGGCGGTAAAACGGTTTAAAATCCACGCTTATTGCAGCGCCTGCCAATCCGGAACGGGGGTGGCGTTGTCCCAGGCTTGCCATACGGTGTGCCCGTTGTTTTTCAGGCCGTATTTGGCAGCAATGGCCTCCCAGGTCAGGCCCTTTTTGCGCAGGGCGCGGATATTGGCCTCGCTGGTATCACACAGCGCGGCCATTTGCCTTGCATGTTCCTGCTGGTTTTGGGGAGAATTTGTGCCGGAAAGCTCATGCAGGTCGGTCGTGGCCGCATCTTCTCCCTTTGCCATATCAACTATGTCTTCTCCGGCGGCCACGGCAACGCGTTCCGTTTCCTGGGCGGCAACGTTGATCTCGCGGCCCAGTTCGGCGGCTTCCCCACGGATTCCTTCGCCCACGGAAGCGGCCCTGTTGCCGCAGCCCGAAAGGCAGAGGCAAAAAACAAACAGCAATACGGCTCGAAACATCATGGTTCCCCCTCCGGTTTGCAACGGCGTGGCCGATTTCCTGAATATTGCTTCCTTATTCTGGATAACCACGATTTTGCCGCTTGTCAAAAT
>VSMX01000041.1 GCA_009773975.1 Desulfovibrio sp.
GTTAACGATATGCCGGGCATGGGCTATTTCCCCGTGGTGGATTCCGGAATACGCTACAAAATTCCCGAAAATGACGGCAATTCCTGCGAAGTAGAGTTTAAGGTCTCGCCCGGTTTTCTGGCCCGGCTTCCCTTCGCGGAACCGGAAAGGGCCGAAATATGGGAGAGATCCTACGAAAAACAGATTGCGGCCGCCTTTGCAAAGTTCAATGGCGATGAAGAAAAATTCGCCCTGGAGTGGGAGCCGTCCTTTACAGATTGCGGCAAGCTGCGTTGCAAAATCGCCCTGCATAGCTTCAATGAAATGAATGAGGCCGTGCTTATGGCAACGGCCACGGTTCTTGACGAGAATGGAGTGGAAACAGGCAAATATAATCTGTGTTCGGATGGCCTGCTTTCAAACCTTGATGTGCTTGAGGATTTTTCGGAAGACAGCATTGAAGATTTTTGCGAAAACATTTGCCTCAATGCGCTGCTGCCGGATTACACGTTCAGGGATGAGGCAAGGGAAGTCCTGAACAAGGCCTTTATGGGAGTCAGCCTGGAATTTTTCGCCAACAGTTCCTGGGAAATCGAGGAGCGGAAGAACTGGCGCGAAGGTTTGGTAATGTTTCTCAACCCCGTAAGCCCCCTCCATGTTGACGGGCCGCAAAAAAAATGTGTCGAAAGCATTGTCGGCACCCTGGAAAATCCGGCCTTCCCGGAACGGGAAGCCATATACCTGCTTTTCGCCAGGATCGCAGATCCTGCCGAATTTGAATATGATATTACGGTAAGCGGCCCCTGGCCCTGGAACAGGGATGTTTTTGCGCAATATCCCGCGCTTCTGCGCAAGGTTCTGGAAAAGCCCGAAAACATAGTGTTCCAGGACAAATTCGTTCCCGCTGGGGTGGAAGATGGAGTTGACCCGATCGTAACCATGATGCTTTCCGGCAAGGAACTTGCCCTGAAAATCCAGAAAGCCCTTGGCGCGGCCTCCGGGGAGGATGAATAATGGCCGCAAAAAGAAAACGTCTCTCGCAGATGCATTTCTCGAAAAGAATTAAATTCGAGAATATCTTTCAGTCCCTTACTGAACAATGGCTGGAAATGTCCGCCGATATGGGCCTGGTGGCCATTCCGCCGGATTCGACCGTTGAGATGGGCGTAAGCAAGGACAAAAAATCAGGCCATCTCATAATCCCTGTAACCAGGGGCTTCCTGGCGCGGCTGCCTTTTGTGGACAAGGAAAAGGCGCGGAAATGGAACGAGGCTTACAAAGAAGAAGTCAAAAAAGCCAGTGAAAAATTCGGCTCCAGATGGATGGACTGGGACAATCTTTCCGCTTGCGGAAAATGCGCCATCCTGATCGGCGAAAACGGCAAAATTGACGGCCGCATCCTCTTTCACGGTCTGGCCGATGTAACCGGCCCCGATGGAGAACGCCTTGGTGGATTTCATCTTTTCCAGAACAGGGAGTATCCTTCCACAGCCATCATCAATGATTATTCAAAGGAAAGCCTTGAATCCCTGACCGAACAGGCGGCGGCCATGCTTGCAAGGCCATCCCAATGCTATCATTCGACAAATCGGAATTTCATTGAAAGCATCATGGAAATCGCCATTGAAATCCTGACTGAAACCAGCGACTGGCATATCCGCCCGCTGCGGGATGGCATGGAGCGCATGGCCTGGGTGCTCCATCCAGGTTCCATCGATTATGTTGCAGAAGAAATGGCACCGCGCGTCAGGGAAATCACTGGCACGCTGGCCCATCCCGTATTTCCTCCAAAAGAGGCTGTTTTTATTCTTGTGGCTGCTTTTGATAACGATTCCACCTGCAAGATAAGCCTTGACGGTCCTTTCCCCTGCACAGCGCTGTCCCTGGAAGACGAATGCCAGCTCTACGGGCTTGCGGAGAATCCAGGCGCGAAAAGCCTTTTCTCGAAGGAGATTGATATTGAGCAACTCCTGGAAGACTGCGAGAAGGAGTCCGCCCTCCTCGCCCAATCCCTCGCCCTGTCCAGCAAGATTGGCGATTCTGCGGGCATGCTGCGCAATATCGGGGAAGAATCCATTGAAGAACTGGATATTGACAAAGAGGACTTTGAAGGCGAAGACAGCTTCTGAAAAAGGGCGGTGTTTGTCTCGCGCCCTTGGAGAAGCAAAAATCCCAAAAAAATTTAACAAATAATTTCAGTTAGTTACCAAAAAATTACCCGTACACCCAACCCTTTGAAATTATTCTACTTTTCAGGATGCCGCCCCGTGTGAATTTGCGGGGCGGTTGCCTTGCAATTAATCAATATTTGTGTTTTGTAAATCTGCCTTATTAAAAAAGTGTATTTTCAGGCTTTTGTCTGTTTTTGGATAAAAGCCAATTGCTGAAGCTACGTTCTTTGCGGCAGTCCCCTTTGCCGTAAAAGCGCATGGAGCATTTTAATGGCAAGCAGATCTCTTGTAGCATGCGGCCTTGTTCTTGGCCTGTCTTTGGCATTGTGCGGCTGTGAGGAAAAAAATGCGCCCGGAGCGGCGGGTGGTACGCCCCTGCTGCCTGTCGCCGTGTATGACGTCAAGACCGGGGACGCGCCGTGGAACGCGGAATACCAGGCCCAGGCCACGGGCTCGCGCTCGGTCGAGGTCCGGGCGCGGGTGGAGGCCATTATCGAGAAACGCCTTTACAAGGAAGGCGATTTCGTCAAGGAAGGCCAGCAGCTCTTCCAGCTTGAACGCGACCAGTACGAGGCCAGGGTGGAAATGGCCAGGGCGCAGTACTCGAATGCAGAAAAGGAATGGAAGCGCGTAAGGCCCCTTTACGAAAAGAACGCGGTTTCGCAAAAGGAAAGGGACGCGGCTCGCGCGGCTTACGAATCTGCAAAGGCGGAACTGCGCGAGGCCCAGATCAACCTGGATTACTGCCAGGTTGTTTCGCCTGTTTCCGGCTATTCCAGCAAGGAAAACTTCACCCCCGGCAACCTGGTCAGCAACAATTCCCTGCTTACCTACGTCAACCAGACCGACCCCATGTACATCGATTTTTCCATTGCCGCGCCGGAACGCATGCAGCGCATGCAGCTCGCGGCCGAGGGCAGGCTGGTGATGCCAAAGGGCAATATCTATGTTGCCAGATTAAAGCTGCTGGACGGCTCCATGTATCCTGGCGAGGGCAAGGTTACATTCATAGACAGCAAGGTACAGCCGACAACGGGCGTAATCCAGGCCAGAGCCGTTTTCAGAAATTCCGACGAATCGATCATGCCCGGCCAGTATGTGCGCATCTTCATGGAAGGCGACATTCTAAAGGATGCAATCCTTATTCCGCAAAAATGCGTTTCCACAACCCAGAAGGGCGCAAGCGTGATGGCGCTGAATGCCGAGGATGTGGTTTCGGAAGTGCCGATTGAAATAATCGCGACCGTGGGCGACCGGTACCTTGTTGGCAACGGCCTCAAGGCCGGAGATCGCATCATCAGCGAAGGCCTGGTCAAGGCCAGGCCCGGCGCCAAGGTGCGCGTAATGCCGCCCGAAGAAACGCTTCATGACACGGCGCAAAAGGAACAGCAACCGGCGCAGCAGGAAAAAGAACAGGGCCAGGAGCAAAAGTAGGTGATCCATGGCTACCACCATATCTGACAAACCAAATATATTTATCCGGCGCCCCATCCTCTCGATGGTCATTTCCATCGTGATCACCCTGGTTGGAGCGCTGGCGATCATGGCCCTGCCCATCGCCCAGTATCCCGAACTTGTGCCGCCAACGGTCAATGTTTCGGCATCCTATCCAGGCGCGAGCGCGGAAACAATCGCCTCCACGGTCATGGCCCCTCTCGAGATCAACATCAACGGCGTTGAAAACATGCTTTACATGACGTCCACCTCGGCCTCGGGCTCCGGTTCGGGATCGATCAGCGTCTATTTTTCGCTGGGCACCGATCCGGACATGGCCATGGTCAACGTCAACAACAAGGTCAACCTGGCCCAGACCCAGCTGCCGGAAGAAGTGCGCCGCCAGGGCGTAACCGTTACCAAGCGCTCCCCGGCCATGCTCCAGGTTTTCTGCTGCTATTCGCCAGATGGCCGTTACGACCAGGTCTATATTTCCAACTGGATGAAGATCAATCTCGTTGATGAGCTGAAACGCATAAAGGGCGTTGGCGACTGCACGGTTTTCGGATCGCAGGACTATTCCATGCGCATCTGGCTCAATCCGGACAAGCTGGCCAAATACGGCATCAGCATCCAGGAAGTGGCGGCGGCCATCCAGGAGCAGAACTCCCAGTTCGCGCCCGGGCGCCTCGGCGCCATGCCCGTTGTCAAGGGCACGCAGCTGAACTGGCAGATCGACACGCTTGGCCGCTTGCAGACACCGGAACAGTTTGGTGAGATTATCGTCCGCACAGGCCCGGATTCGGCCATGCTAAGGCTGAAGGATCTGGCCCGCATCGAGCTTGGCGGCCAGGATTACAGCGTCAGCGCCCGCGAAAACGGCCACATCGCGGCAATGGGCGCGGTTTATCTTTTGCCTGGCGCAAACGCCATCGAGACTGGCAAACTTGTTTTGGCCCGTGTGAAGGAAATCGCCAAAACCCTGCCGGACGGCATGGAATACACCCTTGTCGTCGATACCAATGACTTCGTCATGGAATCGATCCACGAGGTTATCAGGACGCTCTTCGAAGCCCTGATCCTGGTCATGGCCGTTGTCTATATCTTCCTGCAGGACTGGCGGGCCACGCTCATCCCCTGCCTGGCCGTGCCTGTTTCGATTGTCGGCACATTCGCCGGCCTTTACGCGCTTGGCTTTTCAATCAACACATTGACCCTTTTCGCGGTGGTTCTGGCCATCGGCCTTGTGGTTGACGATGCGATCGTCGTTATCGAAAATGTCGAGCGCATCATGCAGGACGAGCATTTGCCGCCGCTGGAGGCCACGGCCAAGAGCATGAACGAGGTTACGACCTCCGTTATATGCTTTGTCTTCTCGCTATGTTCGGTCTTTGTTCCCGTCGCCTTCATGGGCGGCCTGGCGGGCCAGATGTACAAACAGTTCGCCATCACGATCGCAATCTCGGTTACGCTTTCGGGCATTGTGGCGCTAACGCTCACGCCGGCCCTCTGCGCGCTGATGCTCAAGCAGCATGCGCCCAATCACAAGCCGGCCAAAATATTTCAAAGATTCAATTACCTTTTTGGCAAATTCACCCATGTTTATTTGCGCATAACGCGCTGGATAAAGAACAACGGCGGCAAGGGCCTGGTTTTTACGGGCCTGCTTTGCGTTGCCATCTGGTATCTGTTCAGGATCATGCCCAGCGGCCTCGTGCCCAACGAGGATCAGGGCTACATCCTTGGCATGGGCATATTGGACGACGGAGCTTCCCTCAACCGCACCGTGGTCGTTGGCGACGTGATAAAGGATTATGCCCTGAAGGACAGGACGGTGAGGCTGCTTGCCAACATTAATGGCATCGACATCACAACCGGCGCGGTAAAAAGCAATTACACAACATACTTTGCCACCCTGATTCCCTGGGATCAGCGGCCGCTTGAGAGCGAATCCTCGGACGCCCTGACCCAGAAGATGCAGGCTGTTACCATGATGCAGCCGGAAGCCGTGGTCATGGGCTTTTCGCCGCCGCCAATTTCGGGCATGAGCACAACGGGCGGCGTGGAGGCCTATTTGCAGATGCGCGGCTCCGGCACCTTGCAGGATCTTGAAGCGGCCGCGAACAAATTTGTGCAGGAAGCGACAAGCACAAACGCGGACGGCACGCGCAAGTACCCGGCAATCGGAACAATCCAGAATTTGTTTTCGACCGGCGCGCCGCAGCTTTACGCCAATCTTGACCGCGACCGCTGCAAGGATATGGGCATTAATATCACAGATGTCTATACGGCCATGAGCGGCACATTTGGCGGCCTTTATGTCAACGATTTCAACTATCTGGGCCGCACATTCCAGGTGCGTATGCAGAGCGAAAGCCCCTACCGCATGCTGCCGGAGGATCTTAACGAGGTCTTTGTGCAGAACAACAAGGGCGAAATGATTCCGCTTACGGCAATCATGACCCTTGAGCGGCGCACAGCCCCGAATGTGGTTGAACGCTATAACGTCTTCCCCGGCGCGCACCTCATGGGCAATCCGGCTGAAGGCTATTCCACCGGCCAGGCCATCGAGGCCATGCAGGCCGTGGCCGACACGCTGCCGGAGGAGTACTCCCTGGGCTGGGTTGGCTCGGCCCTGCAGGAAAAGCTGGCCAGCCAGGACACCATCTTCATCTTTGTGCTGGCGCTGACCATGGTCTTTCTTATTCTTGCCGCCCAGTATGAATCCTGGGCGCTTCCCCTCTCGGTTCTCACCGCCGTGCCCTACGGCGTTTTCGGCGCCCTTGTGGCCACCTATTTCCGCGGACTGATGAACGACGTCTATTTTCAGATAGCCCTGATCACCATCATCGGCCTCGCGGCCAAGAACGCCATCTTGATCGTCGAGTTCGCGGTCGACGCCTGGCGCGCCGGCCGCAGTCTGGATGTTGCGGCAATGTTCGCGGCCCGCGTACGCTTCCGGCCGATCATCATGACGTCCCTGGCCTTCATACTGGGCGTCGTTCCCCTGGCCATCAGCACTGGCGCGGGCGCCAACAGCCGTCACGCCATCGGCACGGCCGTCATCGGCGGCATGCTCGGGGCAACGTTTCTGGCCACCCTTTTCGTGCCCTATTTCTTCAAGGCAATCACCTCGATTGCCCTGAAAATCAGGGGCAGGAAAGATCCAAATGCCGACAAACCGGCCGATGACGAGGAACTGGAGGAAGTATGATCAAAAACTGTAGCCGGCTGCTTTGCCTGCTTTGCGTCGGCATTCTGCTTGGCGCCTGCTCCTTTGCGCCCAAATACGAACGACCGGATCAGGATTTGCCCGACGAATGGCGCAAGGTGGATCTTGGCTCCACCCCTCTGGACACGGACTGGTGGACGCGCTTCAAGGATCCCGTGCTGACAGCCATGATCGACCATGCCCTGGTCAATAACCAGGATATCGCCCAGTCGCTTGCCAGGGTGGATTCCGCCGCCGCCCAGGTGGGCACGGCCACGTCCGCCCTTTTCCCCAACCTTTCTGGTTCCGGCGCGGGGCGCGCCCAGGGAGCAAGCGAGAAAACGCCAAATACCGTTCCCTTTGATCAAAGCGGCCTGTCCCGTTCGACCACGCAGTACCAGGGCGAGCTGAACGCGGCCTGGGAACTGGATTTATGGGGCAAATACCGCAACCAGCGCACCATGCTCTCCGATGTGCTAATGAACAGCGTTATCGGACACGAAGCCCTGAGGCTGGAGATAGCAGGCCAGACGGCCCAGGCTTATTTTGCCCTGCTCGCCCTTGATATGCAGCTTGAAACAGCGCGGCGCACCCTGAAAAGCCGCGAGGAAAGCTTTGGCATCTACACCAGCCGCTACAAGGAAGGCGACATCACCGAACTTGACTGGCAGCGAGCCCGCGCGGAAGTCGAGATCGCCCGCGCCCAGGTGCATACATCCACCGTTGCGGTTGACCAGGCCGAATCCGCGCTTGCCGTGCTGTTGGGCCGCTCCCCAAGAGATATAATCAACCGAGCCATGCCGCGCGGCCACGATATCGGCGCCCTGCCCTCTCCGCCTGTGCTGCCCGCTGGCCTCCCCAGCGAGCTTTTGATGCGCCGGCCAGACATCCGCGCTTCCGAATACCTGATCATGGCCTATAACGCCAATATTGGCGTCGCCCGCGCGGAATTCTTCCCCTCAATTTCGCTCACCGGAATGATGGGCACAATTGCTTCCAGCGTTGGAAATCTCTTTACAGGGCCGGCCGGGGCATGGAGCTACGGCGTTTCCGGATCGCTCCCAATTATCGACTTCGGGCGCAACTGGTACAACCTCAAGGACGCGGAAGCACAGAAGCGCGCGGCAATCGCCACCTATCGCAAGACGGTGCAGAGCGCCTTCCAGGATATCCGCAATTCGCTCACAGCCCAGCGCGAAGCAGATTCCATCGTAAACAGCATGCAGATTCAGGTTGACAGCCTGCGCCGCGCTACGGATCTTGCCCGGTTGCAGTACGATAACGGCTATACGGACTATCTGACCGTGCTTGATGCCGAACGCCAGCTATTCTCGGCCGAGCTTTCGCTGGCCACTGCCCTGCGCGACAGGCTTGACGCCATTGTCTCTGTCTGCATGGCGCTTGGCGGCGGCTGGAAAGATTCGGGCATAACGCCGCAATTCCCCATTGTCGATACAAGGGAATTGCTGGAAAGCGAACAGGCCATCGGCGTGCCCAAACACAAGAAAAACAAATAAAACAAATTGTAAAAAGCGGCCAATCAGCATCTGGCCGCTTTTTACAATCCCTGTGGACAGTCCAATAAATATAATATCTATTCCATAACCAGAATACCATAACTTCCGTCGGATGCCTTTTCCTGCCGCCCAATGGCCGTAATATTCATACCGGCAAAAGTTTCCTTCTCGTTGGCGGCGCGCGGGACGCGCCGCATTCCATTTGCCTGCTGTAAGCTTATGCCGCTATGTTATTATCGAAAGCGCCGCTTGCCGGATGGCTGACCTGGGATCCGCTGCTTTCTCCCGAGCCGCTGCTGTCTCCCGAATCATCGCCTTCAGTGCTGTCGCCAGGCTTTTCAACATTCGAGCCCTCGACCTTGTCGCCGTCGCTCCCGGTTTCGGGCTCATTGGGCTTTTCGCTTTCCCCACCATTGTTTTCCCCGTCGTCCGGCTTGTTTTCCACAACCTTTGGCGTGGTAACCTGGCGCACATTGGCAAGAGCCAGAAGCTGGCCGCCATCCATACCAAGGTAAACGACGCCGTTCTGATTGACCACGCCGGTGACCGTGGCATCGACAACCTGGTCGGCAAGAACAGCCTCCCCGCTCTTGTTGAAGGCAGCCAGGCCAATCTGGTAAACGCCGTCGGCCATATCCTGGCCTGCGCCGTTTTTGCCGTTCCAGTTGAATTCGAATGTCGTGCCCGCCTGCTTGCCGGCAAGATCTTCCGAGTAAACCGTATTGCCGTTGGCGTCCTTGACCGTCAGCGTGCCCTTGACCACATCGTCGCCAAAGGCATAGCGGAATGTGCTGATTGTTGTCTGCTTGTCATCGCCCGTGCCGGTGGTGATCTTGCCGATAGTGTTGCCCGTTACGCTGACCAGCTTGCCGATATAGCTCGTGGCATTGATCATCTGCTGGTTGTTGATGGCTTCGGTCTGCTTTTCCATCGATTCGTTCATGTTCATCATCTGTTCGAGGCTCGAGAACTGGGCCATCTGCGAGATGAACTCCTTGTCGTCCATCGGGTTGAGCGGATCCTGGTACTTGAACTGGGTAACCAGCAGAAGCATGAAAGAATCCTTGTCCAGTGTGCTGCCCTTCTGCTTGGACATTGCCTGGTTGAACTCGTTGTTTGTCTGGTTTAAAGCTCCCTGAATGCTCCCCGCCATGTTACTCTCCGTGAACAGTCTTGCTATATATTATTGTGATCAGGCCACAACGTGCATCGCACGGCCTGCATATCCTGCCGTTTCATTCATATTATGCAATGACTGTTCCAAAACATTTTCGCTGTTGCGTTCCATGTTGTTTCGCAGGGATGCCAGGTTTCTCATGCGGGCAAATTCTTCCCTTCTGGCATGTTCTTCCTGACGCGCGTTATGGTCGGAAAGATCCTGCCAGCTCATGTTGCCGGAATTTTCGTCCTGGTTCTGCATGGCCACTTCGAGCTTGTCCACCTTGATGCCTTGCTGTTCGAGGGTAACGCGGATGGCGTCGAGCTGGCGGGTGAGCATTTCGGCTGTCTCGCCCTTTTCGGAACGAATTTGGGCGCTGACCTCGCCATTTCTGGCAATCAGAGTAATGGCTACGTTACCAAGCTCGGCCGGATGCAGCTGCAGGTCCATGCGCGTTGCTCCATTGCGCAGGGCGGTAAGCATGCCCTGCTCCACCTGGGCGGTCATCTGGCGCGTCATCTGCTGCGTTTGCGGCATGGGCTGCTGGACATCCGCCGCAGGCTGGCTGGCTGCTTCAGCCTGAAGCATGGAATAGACCAGGGAATTGGCCGTCGTGGGCTGGGGCGCGGCCGTGGGCTTTGTTTCTATCTTGCCGAAAAGTTCGTTCCAGACTGGGTTCCTGTCCTTTTCCTGGCCGCCAAAATCCTGGCCAGCAAAGTCCTGACCGGCAAATTGTCCCTTCGCGTCCCTGGCGTCCTGCGCCGCAAAGTCGGAATGGGCGTTCTTGTCGGCCGCGTTTTGCGAGTTTTGGCTGTTCCTGGCATTCATGCGCGCCTGGCCGGCATTGGCAGCCTTTTCGGTGAATGAATTCTCGCCGGCCGCGCCAATCATTCCGGCCTCTTTGGCAGTCGTCAATTCTGAAGAAGCCTCTGGCCTGGCCTGGCTTCCCTTCAGGGTCGAGTCCATGGTCTCGCGGCTGTTTTCCTGCACGGTATTGTCTATCTGCAGCCGCGCATACTGAATACGGCGGCTTTCGGCGGCCGCGGCTTCCTTTTCCTTTTCCATGCGCTCGCGGGCCCTGGTAATCAGTGGTTTGAGAGTTTTCTCAAGCGCAGCGTCCAGCTTCGAGGCATTGGCGGCGTCTGTCAAAAACTGGCTGCCGGCCGGCCCCATGAGAGCGTCGAACTGCTCCGGGCCGGCGACAATGTTCGAAAAACCGCGAAAGCCTTCGGCAATCTGGCGCAAACTGTCCTGGTTCAGGCCAAGGCCGCGGCCGAGGGCCATCATTTCGTCCAGGCTGATCTCTATATTTTCGCCAAGACCGGCAAATTTTGCCGAAATCTGCTCGAGAGCCTGCTGCCCCTGGCCGTTGGCCATCATGAAGATGGCGTCTGTAGCCAGATCGCCCGTGGGATCAATCTTCTTGAGCAGCCCGACAATGGCCTGCTCGTCGTCTTCGCCCAGGGAAACCTGGCCCTTTTTGCCGTACAGGCTGGCAATGACCTGGGCCAGAGTGGCGCCGTCCGGCTGGTCGCAAAGGATATTGAACTGATCGAGACTTTCGGCCGAAACGCCCTCGCGCAAAAGCTGTTCGCGCAGTTCGGCCAGTTCGTTTTTGGTAAAGCAGACTTCCGAAAGAGTATAGGTCACCCCGTCAGAAGTGCTGCGGGAGTATGGACTTTCCACCAGAGCGCGGTTTTTGTCGTCTTCCCTCAGGGCGGTGGATGCCGAATGGGATTCGCCGGAACTTACATTTTCCAGGGCCTCATTCATTGCGTCCGCAAAACCTTCTGAACTGGCGCTGCTTCCAAAAAATCCAAGTGATGTATCATTACTGCCGGCAGGTAAAATTTGCATGGTTTGCTCCCTCCGGCCAGATATATTCAAGTATCGTTCCAAAGCTGAAAGGAGTTTGTCAAAATTCGCCGGAAGAACTCTATTTATTGATTTTCCCTTGCCTTGCGCCGCGCCTTGCGCCTTTCCTTCATGCCTTCTTCCACAGCTTCGCGTGTGCCGATTTCGGAATCGAAGCTTTGCGGCACATTTGAATAATACAACGCGCCGGAATCCAACCCCTGCTCCTCCTGCACGCGGTTATACTTTTGCCAGGCCGGAATATGGGCTTCCATTACCGGAGTCAGAATGGCAAAGAAAAACCATAGCCCCGCGCAAATCAAAACCAGTTTAATCCACTTGCCCAAAACTTGCTCCCAAAAAACTTGTAAATTGGCCGATACGCAAAGCCCCGCGCAAATTGCGCGGGACCTGCAAATTACTTTAAAACGGGTTTTGGCCCGCGGCTTTTACCAGAGCATTTATGCAATGAAATTGCGTAAATGCCATGACGCGCCTTTGCCTGCAAGCGCGAGAATATCTCAAGTCAAACTTGCTTTGCAGTCAAGAGATATCTCATGCGTAAAATGCTATAGTGTCGCGTCAGGAGACAATAGTCGCAATCCAGAAAGGGATTGCGCGCCGCCAAAGGCTGCGTGAGCAAGGCAGCGACCCGAAAGGCGCCCGCAGGCCGTTTCTGTCAGCCAGCTTCGCTGGCATACAGAAATCGGCAGCAACGCAAAACCACGTTTTTTGCCTGGCGATCTTCGGCATTGAAATGTCTAGATTTCAATACCGACATCTATTCTATAATGAAGCCGCAGCTTGCCTGCGGCTGAAATGACGGCAACGCAAATGAATGAAAATATCCTTGGGAACGAATGTTTTCATTCAAGAAAAACTATAGTACTCCGAAACATGTAATGTTTCGGAGTACTAGCCTTCAGGCGTACGCCTTGCGCGGCGGCATTGCCGCCGTAAGCGAGCCGAAACCACGTTTTCGGCTAAGCGATCCTGATATTGAATACGAAGTATTCAAGTTATTGAGTACTAGATTTTCGCGGTGATTTCGGGGAAGACCTTGTAGAACATGAGCCACGCCATCAACAGCGTAAGGCAAAGGTTGAAGGACTGGCCGCAGACATAGAGAATAACCGGCTTGCCGCCCCTGAAGTACTTGCCGAGCTCGCGGAAGTTGGTGGTCAGGCCGATGGAGACGAAGGCCAGGGCAAAGAACCAGCCGCGCAGGGGCACGGACACCCTGTTCGTGCCCTGGTCAACCAGCATGGCGCCGTAAGGAGCGACATTGGCGCTCAGAATGGACATGACAATCGAAACCGTGAGGAAGCCGATAACAAACTTGGGGAAACGGTTCCAGATTTCGATCAGGCCGACGTGCTCGTTTTCGCCCACATCAATCTTGGTGGTCCAGTAAAGGGCCACGCAGAAAGCGGTTACGCCGATGAGCACGTTCTGGATCATCTTGATGACCGTGGCGACTTCAAGGGCCTTGGGGCCAATGAACGCGCCGGCGGCCGCCACTGCGCCGGTCGCGTCAACCGTGCCGCCAATCCACGCGCCGCCCAGGATTTCGGGCATGCCTACCCAGGCGATGAAGGCCGGCATGGCAACCATCATGATGGCCGTAAAGGTAAGGGAAAGACCGATGGAAAGGGTAAGCTCCTCTTTCTTGGCGCGGGCCGCGGCGGCTGTGGCAATGGCTGCCGATGTGCCGCAGACGCTCATGTCGGCCGAAATAACGATGTTAAGGGTGCGCGAAGGCATCTTGATGACCTTCTGGCCAAAGATGTAGGTGCTGATAAGCACGATGGGCGTAACAACCCAGGCCACGAAGATGCCGGGTATGCCGATGGCCATGATCTTGTGGAAGAGCACTTCCGCGCCCAGCAGGACGAGGCCTGTCTTGATGTAGTATTCAACCTGCGAGCCTTCCTTGAGCAGCTGCGGCGTGCCTATGGTGTTGGCCCAGATCATGCCGAGGGCAATCGACCATATTTCGGCATTCAGGCCGTATTTGCGCATTGTTACCTGGTTGCCGAGAATATTGGCGACAATACAGATGAGATACACGCAGAGGAAGGCCACAAAAAAGCGGCCGACGTTGAAGCCCATGAAAATGGCGCCGATGCTGCATAAAACCGCAAGTGCAAGGCCCAGGATGATCAGGCCGGGAATGCGGTTAAAAGGCTTCACCAGCTTTTTTGAGGCGTCCGCCGTGGCTTTTTTGGCCTTCTGCCAGGCGCCGATGGCTTCCGTTGCCTGGGCGTTCAGACTTTCATCCCTGAAATCCGCGCCGGCTGCAAGCGCCTGGGCGGCGGTTGCAGCTTCCAGAGCCGTCGCTTCGGCCTGTTTGGCATTGTCAACGGCGGGCTGGGCTGCAGCGCTGCGGGCCCTGGCATCGGCTTCGGACAGATATAGAGCTTCCAGCGGATTGCTCTTCCAGCGGGCCGGGGTTTTAAGAACATCAATCAGCGCTTTCATGGCAGGCAGTTTCTGGCCCTGGATAGCCTTCTGGGCGGCCTGCGCGTTGATCAGCTCAATGGTCTTGATCGGTTTGGCCTTTTCGGCGTTTATAATCGCGGCATATTCATTGTACTTTGCTTCTATGCCGCTCCTGTTGGAGAACACCAGAAAAATGGCCACGGCAATGATGAAAAAGCCGATCCAGATTGCCCAATAGTCTTCTTTTCGCCAAAGATCATCCAGGCGCGCCGCCCCACGATCAACAACGACATCCGAATTGTCTTGCGACATTCCCAATTCCTCCTGAGTCATAATGGCCCTTTGATATATTGCGGGCCTGTGTGGCCTACCGCCATAGACCCCTTCCCGGCGGAAAGCAAAAAATTACCGAATGCTTC
Organism: Desulfovibrio sp.; assembly: GCA_009773975.1. Classification (GTDB taxonomy): domain Bacteria; phylum Desulfobacterota; class Desulfovibrionia; order Desulfovibrionales; family Desulfovibrionaceae; genus Desulfovibrio. The sequence goes on from VSMX01000041.1 coordinate 14,187, forward strand.
AATCTACCAAATAAAAAAAACATATTCAAGGCTGGTTCACATACATTTGCTACAAATTTCACATCACGGAATATGTTTTGTTCCAAAAGGACGGCATCGGCACAGCAATTCCAATTTTATTGCGCATACACATTTTTTGCAAAACTTGAAAAAATTCCATCCATTGCGATTTGCGAATTTGCAAGTGCAATTTGCCTGTCTGTTTATTATTATAATGAACAAAATCAGAATCGCCGGCATCAGCAAATCCTTGGCAGCTGCGCGCCCTCCAGCATGCCCAAAAGACGCTTGCCGCCGATTTCCGTGCGCAGCGCGACCCTGCCCGGCCGGCCTTCCCTCACCTGGCCTATTATTGCCGCTTCCTGGCCATATTCATTGGCCCGCATGGCAAAAAGCGCCTTTTGGGCCAGATTTTCCGGAACAATGCAGATCAGCTTGCCCTCATTGGCCAGATAAAGAGGGTCAAGCCCCAGAAAGGAACAGCCGCTTTTTACTTCTTCGTTTATCGGGATGGCCGCCTGTTCAATTTCAATTTCCACGCCGGACTGTTCCGCGATTTCATTAAGGGTTGTGGCCAGGCCCCCCCGTGTGGGATCGCGCAAAACATGCACGCAGCCGGTTGCCTCGTAAATTTCCCGCGCGAGACCGTTCAGGGGAGCGGAATCGGAACGAGCGCCGGAAAGAAAGGACACGCCAGATCTCGCGGCCATGATGGCCAGGCCGTGATCGCCCATTGTGCCGCTTGCCAGCACGACGTCCCCGGTTTTGGCGCTGTGCCCCGACGGAACAGGAGAAGCATAGACCTCGCCTATTCCGCTTGTATTGATGAAAATCTTGTCACATGCGCCTTTGGGCACAACCTTGGTATCGCCGGTAACAATCTTCACCCCGGCCTTGCGCGCGGCTTCGCCCATATCCGCCACAACCTTTTCCAGTTCAGCAAGGGGCAGGCCCTCCTCAAGAATAAACGCGCAGGACAACCAGCGCGGTTCGGCGCCGAGCATGGATATATCGTTGATCGTGCCATGCACGGCAAGGGTGCCTATGCTGCCGCCGGCAAAAAAGAGCGGCGAGACAGTGTAGCTGTCCGTACTCATGGCCAGGGGGCCGGAGACATTCAGCAGGGCGGCATCGTCAAGCCTGTTCAGCGCTTCGTTGGAGAAGTGGCGCAGGAACATCGAGCCAATGAGGCGCTGGGACGCGCGGCCGCCGCTGCCAGCGTCCAGCAGCAGATATTCTTCCATTATTTTGCTTCCTTTTTCACCATTCTGGAATTGGCGTTATCCATGCGGTACTGGTTGATGGTGCCGTCGCGGATTCTTTTGCCGCTGATTTCGGGCAGGCACGGATTTCGGCCAGGGCTGCCTCAAGATCGCAGCCTGGCGTTGCCGCGTGAATGTAGATTTTACCGGCCAGGGCCACGTCGCCCGGGCGCCGTGCGGCATTGCGGCTGTCCAGCAGGCGCAATGTCGCCGGGCTTGTGCCGAAGGCCGCCAAAAAGGCCGGGATGAATTCATCCCGCGCGGCGGTTACCGCTTTTTGCAGGGCATGGACAACCCTGGCATGATTGAGGGCCATATTCCGCGGGCCGCCTGCTGAAATTTCCGGAAATGCGAGTTAAAAACCGAACCAGTGAAAACCTTTCGCAAGGGCTGTGAAAATCGAGGTGAAAAGCGCGGCCCCAATGCCTATTTGCCATTTCAGCAGGCGCAATTCCACGTTTTTGATCTCCAGCCTGATTTCCTGAATTTCCTTTTGGCAATCCTTGATATCTTTTTGACATTCCTTGATATCTTTTTGGCATCCCTTGATATCTTTTTGGCATTCCTCGATATCCCTGCGCACATCCAGGATATCGCCCTTTGTGGCCAGTTCCTTGTACGCGGCTTCATCTCTGTCTTCCCTAGCCTCCATTTGTCCAGTTATGGATGACACCTGTTCCTGAACGGCCTCCACCCAGTCCTGCATGGCTTCTGTCTGGACTCTGGCCTGCTCCTCGGTAAAACCGGCATCCTTGAACTTGTCAAAATATGCAAGAGTATCGAAGGAAATTGCGTTCATGGCTTCTCCTTTTATCCTGATTAACCATGATTCCAAAAATTGTCAAAACATCTCTCCCTGTCAAAAATTTTGCCAAACAGCCTTGCCAATCAGCATGGCGGCTTTTGCCCTGATGGATGAAATTTTCGCCACAATGAGCCATGCCGAAAAAGAGCGCATCGCAGTTCATGAAGAATTAATATCATGACTTGCATGGATTTATATAACTTTATTACATTTTATATTTAAAATACTTATAAGATAATTTCTCCAATACGGGACACTCAAAACCATTGACATCCAGCCCGTATAGGGGTCAATTTAGGGG
>VSMX01000042.1 GCA_009773975.1 Desulfovibrio sp.
TTTTGTTTCCCCCTGGCCTCTAATTGCCAGTCTTGGAAAGCGTGGCAAAGATGCGCTGCTGATTTGCCTGTCGGATTCGACTGGGACAATCTGCGCTCTGGATAGCGGTGGCTGTCCCATGAGGATACAGGTATTTGCATTACGCCGATTTTCAGATCCCGAAGACTTTGCCGCAGAACTGTTCCGGAAGTGCGGATTGCTGCTTGCAGGCCTTCAGTTCAAGGCAAGAGCGTTGCTGCTGCATGCTTCCGGGTTAGCCGAGGGCGCTGTCATGGCAGTTGGCAAGGGCTTTGATCTGCCAGTGTCTTTTGTGGAAGACGATGTGTCCAAATCTGGAAAGTTGAGCTTGTCCCGGGCCAGGGAGTCAGTCTGGAAACAGGCGGCCGCCATGTTTGTGCCAGGTTTGCTGCGAAATATTCGCATTCCTGTTTTTGTTTTGGGCATGAAAAAAAACGCCTTCCACAAGGGCAGGCGCCTGATTCTGGCGGGGGGCGCAGTTTTGGCGCTGTTTTTGGCTATGGGCGCGGTTTCCTTTCTTGATTCGCTTGAATACAGATCAAAGGCCGCCATTTTACGGGCAAGGCTGGTTGACAGGTTAAAAGAGGCGCTTCCTGAAGCCCCACGGAATGCCGGGCTCGGAAAATTGCGCGCTATTCTCAATTCCGGACTGGGCCGGCTGGAGCAGGGCGGCAATGGCAGGTCCAGGCAAGCGGTGCTGGAACTGATGGAAAATATTCATGCCGCTGTACCGTCGTCTCTTGATATAGATGTGCATCGGTTTGCAATTGACGGCAAGCATGTGCGTATTTATGGTCATGCGGGAAGTTACGATGACGTGAATGCCATGAAGGAAAGTCTTGAAAACATAAAGGGAACAATGGGCAGCAGGATTGCCAATGCGGCGGCCCGCGCCGGCCGCGACAGGAACAGTCGCGCTCTTGTGGAGTTTGAGCTGGATCTGCCGCGCACGCCGTTACCCTGAATTTGAAGTTTTTCTTTGCCAAGATCTGCCTTGAAGCGCGGAATGAACGAAAACGGCAGTAATGCCCTTCAAACCTGGGCCTGCGCGCCATCAGCTGATGGAGCCTGGCAAGGCATTGCCGTGCAGGCAGGATGCAAGGGGAATTGCGGATGAAAAGTCATATTATTCCATATATCATTGCTGGCTTTGTGTTATTGCTTGTTCTCGGAGCCTGGGGGTTGTGGCATTTCCACGTATCCTGCAAAAGAGAGCTTGAGCTTGGCATGCGTCAGTATGGGGAAGTAATGGGCCAGCTGGAGAAGTACACTGCCCTGCGCGGCGCGGCGGTTCGGGAAAAAACAGCGCAGCCTGAGAGCCTGTTCGCGCAGGTGAACCAGCTGGGCATTGAACTCGGCCTCACCCGCAGGCTTGAGACATTGAGGCCATCCGGGGATGGACAAAAAGGGAACGAAAGTCTTGATTTGCAGTTAAAAGCTTTGTATCTGACAGAATTTTTACGTTTTTTGCAGGCTGTTGAAGCTCTCGGGAATGTAACTGTGGAGCGGATGTCGCTTGTGCGGTCAGCCCGCAGGCTTCTTGAGTTGGAAATGCGCATTTCCCGGGCTTTTCCGTCATGAAAAGTGGTTTCACCTTGCTGGAAGTGCTTCTTGCCCTGGCTATTCTAAGCGGCGTATCGCTTGTGGTGATCCGGGCTATTGGCGATGGCATGGTGCAGATTGGCGACAGCGCGTGGAAAGATCGGGCTGTCAGACTCGGGAGAATGCAGATTATTAAGCTATCGCGCGGGAATGGCAAAATGGGGCTGCGCGGCACATTTGCCCCGGATTATCCTGATATTTCGTGGCAGGCCGCAGTTTCGCGAATGGAAGATATTCCCGGTCGAAAACTGGAATTAACGGTTAAAGAAGGTCCCCGCGAAGTTCTTCTTGAGCAGATAGTAATTCCATGAAAGGCTTTACCCTTTTTGAGCTGCTGATTGCCATTATGCTCACTGCCGTTATAGGCACTGTGATGTTCAAGACATGGGATACGGCTGTAAAGAGCGGTGAGAAGGCCACGCAGGCAGTTGAAGGGCGTGAGAGGGAAAGAATAGTTTTTGGGATAATGGACAATGACATGGCCGCCATTCAGCATCCAGACGCAGAAAACTCCAGTCTGCCGCGTATTTCCAAAGAACCCATCCTGCCGGATGAAGGGTTTTATAAAATGATGGGCAGGAAAAAGGAAAGCGGGCTTCCGAGAGGGGAAAGCGTGCTGCTGTCCTTTTCAACGTCTTCCAGTATCCGTCAGGATGGCCGGTTTATGGGAGCTCCCGTTTGCGTGGAATACCGGTTGGTCAGACAATCTGCCGATAGATACGGATTGAAACGAAGGGAAAGGGGTATGTGCGGCGTAAGCGGTGATTTCCCGTGGGATGAGACCATGCTTATGGATAATTTGCAGACTGCTAAAATGGAGCTCGTGTTTGAGGATGGCGCGGAGCTGGAGACCTGGCAGCCAGCCGATTTGGATAACATGCCTTCCGCTATAAAATTCAGTTTTCGCAAGGTGGGGATGGCAGAGGAAATGGAGGTGTATTTCCCGCTTTTTGCAAGGAGTGAAGAAATTGGCTGGGAAGAAAAAGCATTATGAAAAAGGCGCAGTGCTTATAATTGTGCTGTTCATAATATCCGGGCTAGCGGTTGTCAGTGTTGAGCTTAACAGAAATGTGCTGCTGGATCATGCCTTTTCCATTACTATGGAAGCTGGGCTTGCTTCCAAACCTTTGCTGAAAAGCGGCGAAAGCATTGCCGCGTATTTTCTTGTGCGCGATTTTCAGAAAGAAAAAAACGAGCCTGGGCAGGAAAGTTTGCAGTCTTTGCAAAAGCGTCTTTGCGAGTGGGTGGAAGCATATTCTGACAGGTTGAAAAAGTGGAATCTGCAAGTTGAAGTTGAGGATGAAAACAGCCGTTTTCCGCTCAGGGCGCTTTTCCCCGCTTATAAATCCGAAAAATTGAGGGCCGAATACCATGCTGGCATGCTGGAAAACATGATTGTCGCGCTGCTGGTCGCCCACGGGTATGAAGGCGGGGAAAATGCGGCAAAGGTGTGCGCGCGCCATTATGTGGAACAGCTTCTGGCCTGGGGCGGAGAAAAAGTGCTGACTGATGAGGCTGCCAGATGGTACAAGGAGCGGACTCCGGCCTATTATCCGCCTTTGCGGGCGCCTGAAAATATCTCCGAGCTGCTGCTTGTTTACTGGCCTGATGTGGAGCAGGAGCTGGCGCGGAAAGTCATGCTGGGGTCAGAGGAGGCTCCGGGACTGCTGGATAACTGTTCGCTTTGGTCAATCGGGCCAATCAATATCAACACCATGAAAACTGTTGTTGGCTGGGGGCTTTGTTCCACACTTAACCAGGCCTGGAATTTTATGGCCGAACTTGAAAAGGGCAGGGCAGCGCAGGGGGAGTGGCTGAGACCAGGCTGGTATGCGGATATTTTTGCGGCTCATGCCGTGCTGGCCCCTCCAGCCAATGTTCTGGACGAGCAAAGCCGCTGGTTTCGGATCAGGGTGCTGGCGGACCGTGGAAGCGTGCAAAATTACAGTGAAGTGGTTGGCTGGATGAACAAAACCCGTATGACGTGGGTTAGCCGGACGGTTTTGTAATTTGCGACGCACATTGAAATTCATCGGGTCTCGGTAAAAACTGGCGTGGCGTTGCAATGGATGCAATTGTTATTTGCCAGATGTTGGGCTATTGATATCCCAAAGGATTGCGCATGAAACGTGAAAGAAAAAATGAGCGTGGATTTACATTACTTGAATTGATGATTGTAATTGTAATTCTGGGAATATTGGGCGCGGTAGTGGCGCCAAGACTGATGGATGAGCCAGACAAGGCCAGGGTTACGCAGGCTCGTATGCAGATAGAAAATTTTTCAACAGCCATAAAACGGTTTTATCTGGACAATGGTTTTTATCCTTCAACGGATCAGGGGCTTGATGCTTTGGTGGAAAAGCCGCATAGCGGCAGAACGCCTTCAAGTTATCCCGAGAACGGCTATATTTCCAAAATTCCGCTTGATCCCTGGGGCAATGAGTATATTTACACTGCACCTGGCCGCAAAACTCCTTTTGAAATCTTGAGTTACGGGGCGGATGGCACGGAAGGCGGCGACGGCTATAACGCCGATATCTGGAATGCGGATGTGCCGGAAGGCAGATAGGGGGTTCACTCTTCTTGAACTGATGCTTAGCCTTGTTATTATCGGCATAATGTTGGGCGTGGGCATGGCTTTTTATATACCCACATCATCCGCTGTGGGCCAGGCTGCACGTTCAGTCGCCCGGCAGTTATCATCAGCGCGGGTTGACGCAATGCTGGGAAGGCGCAAGGTGTGTCTGGAATTTGAAGAAGGTAGCCTTTTCAGACTGGATGGCCCAGGCGCAAGAAAGCTTGTGTGCAAACTGCCGGCTGGAATTGGCCTTGTCATAGATGGCAAACCTGTGATGATGAGCAGCAAGGAACAGTTTGTGTTCGGCTCCCTTGGCTATACTGCGGAGAGGCTCATTTATCTGCATGACGGCAAGGAGTCCCATACCATATATGTTCCCTCCATTGGCGCGCCGACTGTGCGGCTTGGCATGAATGGCCTGGAGGAACTCCGCAAGGCGGTGCAATGAAAAGATATTTTTATGGTAAAATTCTGATATTGGCTGTCTGCGCTGTTTTGGGCGCTTGCGCTCCCAGAACTGGAAAAGTGAATAGCAGCGCAAACAACATGACCATGCGCGATGCCATGGAAGCTTATGCCAGAGGAGATTGCGCCGGAAGCGTGCAGCTTTTTTCGGCGCTGGCAGCCAGTGGAACTCCCGATGCCCTAAATGGTTTGGGCATGGCGCAATTGCAATGCGGGCGTCCGACGCAGGCCATAGAGAGCTTTAAACAGGCTGTAGCCATCGCGCCAGCTTCATCAGATTTGCATTCCAATCTTGGCATAGCGTATTTTGAAGCAGGGGATTACAGGGCTGCCGGGCGTGAGTTTGATACGGCCTTGCGCTCGGATCCGGCAAATCCGGAAGCGTTGCTAGGCAAGGCCGGGGTTTTGCTGGAAAGAGGCGAGCCCGACAAGGCCCTTGCTGTGCTTAAACAATTGCCTCCAGATACCAGACAGGCTCCGGCCGTACTCTTTGATCGCGCTCTTGCTCTTTACAAGCTGGGCATATTTGATGATGCGGAATCTTTATTGCGCGAATGTGTGGCCAGGGGAGAAAATGGCGCTCCGGTTTATAACGCCCTTGCCATCACCCTGTTAGGCCGCAAAAAATACTCCGAAGGCCTGGAGTTCATAAACCTGGCTATTTCGGCCGAACCCATGGATGCTATATATTATTACAATCGCGGCAATCTCCGCCGCGCCATGAAAGAGTTTCCCAAAGCTATCGCGGATTATGGCAAGGCCATTGCCTATAGCCCCAAATTTGCCGAGGCTTTCGTCAACCGGGGCGATCTTCTCTACCAGCAGCATCGGCAGAAAGAAGGCTGCAAGGATCTTGAAGAGGCATGCAGGTTGGGCCAGTGCGAAAGACTTGAAAGTTTCAGGGAGATGGGGCGATGCCTGACCGGAATCTGGGAATAATGGTACGGGAGCTTGTCTCTTGTTTTGCGCTAGATCGCTTTGTCAGAGGGCTCTTTTCTCCGTTGTTCGTTGTTTGCGCTAGTCTGGGATATCTGGGGCTGCTGTTGTCGCGGCGCTCGTTTCCCGACTCCCCGGGCGCGCTGGTCTGGTTTGTTCTGGCTCCCTTTGCGGAGGAATTGACATGGCGCGCCATTATGCAGAATGAGCTTGCGAGATTGCTCCCGGGTAAAGGGCCGCTGACAAGAGCCAATCTGATAACCTCCCTGGCATTTGCCGCGGCGCATATGCTAGCGGCGCCGAGATTGATGTCTCTCCTGACATTTTTCCCCTCCTTGTGTTTTGGCGCCTTGTGGAGCCAGTTTCGTTCTTTATGGCTGTGTTGCCTGCTGCATTTGTGGTATAATGCCGCGTTGCTTTTCTGAATATGATAGCTTCACTGGCTTTTGCGGGTTTTCTGGCTGGCGCGGTTTTGGGCAGTTTCGCGTCAGCTTCTTCCATGGCCTGGATTGAAAAAAGACCCATATTCCGCAAAAGATCCATATGCGATCACTGCGGCAAAGCCTTGTCGTCTCTTCAGCTGGTGCCTGTATGCAGTTATCTTGTCCTGAGAGCCAAATGCGGTTATTGCGGAGGAAGAATCCCGGCCTTTCATTTTTATGTGGAGCTGGTGTCCTCCCTGTTATGCGCTTTGTTTGCCGTTTGTTACGGTCTGCAATGGCTGACGGTTTTTTATATGATTGCGGGGACAGCAATGGTGGCCGCTTCTTCTATAGATATAAAAACCCATTTGTTGCCTGATATTGTAACAATTGGCTGTCTGGCTCTTTTGCCGCCGATTATCGCTCTTGATGACAGATTGACATTGATGGACGCCGTGTTGGGGTATATCTGGGGTGGGGGCATTCCACTCTCGCTGTATTTGCTTTTCAGGGTCGTAAGGAAAAAAGACTGCCTGGGATTTGGCGATATCAAACTCTTCGCCTTTGGCGGAGCGCTGGCAGGCTGGCATGCCTTGCCATTTGTATTATTTTTTTCCTCCATAACAGGAATTATTGTTTTTGCGATAATTGGCCTTTTTGCCGAAAAAAAGGATTTATGGGAGCTTGAACTTCCGTTTGGACCATTTATTTGCGCTGCGGTCCTTGCTGTTTTGCTTATGCCGGACCTGCCCGGTATGGCCTATAATGTGGTGTGTGGATACTGAAAATCGCCACAGATGTATGGGGAGGCGCTGTTGCGGCAGGAGTTTGTTCCTGTATCTGGCGTGTCAGAGATCACGCGGCCTTTGCAGCTGTTCAACAGTCAGTCCATAAAATTTTGAGAGTTTTAACAAAAAAAATGAAGAAATTTCCTCCACGTTGCCATTAACGCGGAATCTTGCAAATAGGGCGATGGATAATTCCACCATTTGCAAGGACCTGGAAACCACAATTGATTTCCGTTTAAATCTGGCCAGCCGATGCCGCTGCCTGCAATTATTTCTTTCCATCGCTGGAGTCTCTGCTTTACTTTGCTTTAAATTATCTTCTGCAATCACTTTTGGATATACTGACCAATGATCAGCGCAGTACAATTTGACCGGCCATTTTTTAAGACGATCCATCAACTTTTCGAGGGTAGTCTGATCACGCCCTCCACACTACCGGTCGATGAGCTGACCGGTATCACGACAGTAGGCTTTCCAGATCCAAAGTTTGTTTTTTTGAATTTAAAAAAAGTTGTGTGCGTCAAGTTCTGCAATTTAGTGCCAGTTCACGCGCAAATCAGTGCCAATTTTTTCGGCAACTTATACTTTGTTTTTTGGAAATGAAAGGGAAAAGCATTCGCCAGCATCTTTATTTTGTTTTCTTTAAGAAAGAAAGCCCTGCAACTTGTTGAAATTGCAGGGCTTTGATAGTAATATTTGGTACCGAGAGCGGGAATCGAACCCGCACAGCTTTTGGCCACCACCCCCTCAAGATGGCGTGTCTACCAATTCCACCATCTCGGCACGGGAGAATTAATAAGTTATACATCAATAAAAAGCAATAATATTCATATCAAATTTTAAAAATTTTTATTGCTTTGAAGATAATACAAATATTTGTTAAACATGATCCTGGGGGGTTGAACATTAGATGGAAAAATTCTTGGTAATCCAGGCTGCGCGTTTTGGCGACCTCATCCAGGCCAAAAGATTGATTTTATCTATAAAACAGATGGGTGAAGTATCTTTGCTAATTGATAAAAGTTTGTATGATATTGCCAAAATTATATATCCTTTTGCTCATGTTTACGGCATGGATTTCCATGGCTCTCCTCAATCCATCAATTTGAAGCAATTCAATGAAACTTTCTCCTGCTTGAAAAGCCAGAATTTTTCCAGGATTTATAATTGTAATTACTCGCGCCTGACCAGCGCTGTTTGTCGTATTTTTGATAATGACAAGCTGATTGGCTACAGGCCAGCCCATTGCTCCCAGGATGGAATTCTTCGCTCCGGATGGGCAAGACTGGCATTCCGGCTTGCGTCCAAAAGGCGCTGGACCTCATTAAATCTTGTGGATTTTTGGGGTTGGTTTGTCGATCAGCCATTGCCGGGAAATACATTAAACCCTGTTGCCAGCGCAGGCGGGGAAGGCCTGGGTGTCGTGGTTTCCGGCAGGGAAGAAAGACGTTCTCTGCCTTCCGATGTCCTGGCCCAGGTAACAAGTGTAATTTTCAATCTTTCAGGATGCAAATATATCAAATTATTTGGCTCAAATAGCGAAATATCCAAAGCCAGGAAAATTATACATTTATTACCGACCAAATATCACGACAAGATTATAAATCTTGTGGGAAAAACAACATTATTGACACTGGAAGAAGAATTAACCAGTCTGGATTTGCTGATTACTCCTGATACGGGAATTATGCATTTGGCGGCACATAAGGGGGTTCCTGTATTCGCTTTTTTCCTGTCATCAGCATGTGGCCATGAAACGGGGCCCTACGGTTTGGGACATACTGTTTTCCAGGCAAGTTACCCATGCGGTCCTTGTCTTGAATCCTCAAAATGCCACAATAATTTACAATGTCTGACTCCTTTTAAAAATCAACTTTTACCGAAATATCTGGCAAACATTTATACCGGCAAGGAATCTACACGGCAATGTTCAATGGAAGGATTGCAGTGCTGGACGCCTGGCTTCGATGATCTTGGACAAAAACTTGTTCTCCTGAATGGAAATGATCCGGAGAGCGCAGACAGGGATTCCGTTCGCGACATAATAAAAAGTTTTGCCGGAATATATGAACAAAATTTTCAGAAACCAGTTTTGGCCCATAAAAAAATCGTGGAACTAATTGAAAAATTCATTCCCAACAATGAATGGATGCTTCCTTCAAAGAGGTATGCCTGATGGACAAGCAAAGTTTGCGCATATTCGTAGTCCTGCCAATGTATGGCGGTTCTTTGCCTATAGGGCGGTATTGCATAAAGGCGCTGGAGGAGATGGGGCACAGGGTATGCGTATTTGAAGCTCCTGTTTTATATAATGCCTATGCGGCATTAAAAAAACTCGAATTGAGTCCTTCCCAGATGGCACAAATTGAAGAAGGTTTTTTGCAATTGGTTACACAGGCGCTGTTGATGCAAATAACTTCTTTTAATCCCGATTTTTTATTGGCCCTGGCCCAGGCTCCAATGGGCGTCCATATCCTGCAAAAATTGAAACAGGCCAAAATAAAAACAGCCATGTGGTTTGTGGAAGACTTTCGCCTTTTTCAATATTGGAAAGCGCTGGCTCCTCTTTATGATATTTTTGCTGTTATTCAAAAAGAACCTTTTATAACGGAACTGAATAAAATTGGACAAAATAATGTCTTGTATTTGCCCCTGGCTGCCCAGCCTGGAATCCATGAAAAAATCAATCTGTCAGAAAAAGACACAATGGAGTATGGGAGCGAGATAGGTTTTTTGGGGGCCGGCTATCCAAACAGAAGATTGGCTTTCAGGCCCCTTGCAAACAAGGATTTTAAAATTTGGGGTTCAGATTGGGATAATGAGGAAATACTGAAAAACAATATTCAAAGAAATGGAGAAAGGATTTCGGAACAGGAAAGTGTAAGGATATACAATGCGACAAAAATCAACATCAATCTGCATTCAAGCATCCATACGGACAAACTGGTCAGCGGCGGGGATTTTGTAAACCCGAGAACATTTGAGCTGGCTGCGATTGGCGCTTTCCAGCTTGTTGATGAAAGGCAATTATTGGGCGAGTTATTTGAGAAAGATGAGGTCGCGACATTTAATTCCATCCATGATTTGTACTCAAAAATTGATTATTTTCTGCACCACGAAGATGAAAGGCAAAAATATATTGCCAAATCCCGCAAAAGAATTTTACAGGATCATACCTATCAAAAAAGAATGGAAAAATTGCTTGAATTTTCAGAAGAACGTCTTGGAAAATTTGCTCCCAGTATGCAAGACGACTTTCTGGATAAATTTGATATGCCAATCAAGGAAGATATAAAAATTTTAATTGATAAACTGTATATTGGAAATTCCAATGCATTTGAGGATGTAATTGAAAGGCTGAGAAAATTTAATGGCAAACTGAACGAAGTGGAAATGGCTTTATTGTTCCTGGATGAATTTAGAAAGCAATATGAAAGGTAAAATTATTGAATTTTATTTTTGGCTTTTTCCATTTCACAAAGAATTTCTGAGGCAGCCCTGGCCGGGTTCGGATTATTTGTTATCGGCCTTCCAACTACGATAAAATCAGCTCCCGAAGAAACAGCTTGTCCTGGAGTGACGACCCTTGATTGATCATTTGAGGCTTGCCCGGCTGGCCGGATGCCGGGACAAAGCGCAAGAAGATCCGGATACGAAGCTTTTATGCCGGCAACTTCCTGGCCTGAACAGACCACCCCATTCAAACCCCAATTGTGCGCATTCCCGGCCAGGCTGGTGGCAAATGTCCGTGGTTCCTCATTGATTCCCGGCATCTCACCCGCGGCAAAACTGGTTAAAACCGTTACTCCGAACAGCAAGGGCTTTTTTTGCATATTGGCAATTGCCGATTTTGCCCCTTCACACATCTTTCTTCCGCCCTGGCAGTGCAGGGTCAGCATATCGGCTTCAATGGACGCGGCTGCCTTGACGGCACGCTCAACAGTATTGGGAATGTCATAAAATTTCAAATCAAGAAAAATATTATACCCCATACCCTTCAATTTATCGACCAGAACTGGTCCACCCAAAATAAAAAGTTCAAGACCAATTTTTAGCCATTTTACAGAACCAGCCAAAACCGAAGACATTGATAAGGCCTTGTCCGTGGATGGCAAATCCATTGCAACAATTAGTTGAGCCATTTATTTTTCTCCCAAAAGGGTTTGGACAAGACTTTTATTGTGAGAAGGCATGAGGGTGGAGGCTATGTAAAAAGAGCGCAAGTCATTATAAGCCCTGGCCAAGTCATCATTTACAATAAGAGCGTCATACCAGTAGGCTTCGGCAATTTCTTTTTTCGCATTCGCAAGACGCTGAAAAATGGTCTCTTCATTATCAAGGCCACGTTTATGCAGGCGCCTGCCCAATTCCTCCATGCTTGGAGGAATGATAAATGCGAATGTGGCCTCTGGCAGCGACGTTTTTATTTGAACCGCCCCCTGGACATCAATATCAAACAGCACATCCCTGCCGGCAGCCAACATTTTTTTCAGCGGCAAGAGGGGGGTGCCATAAAAATTTCCATGAACCTGGGCCCACTCCGCAAATTCACCATTTTTTCTTTTGTTTTCAAAATCATCCAGGCACAAAAAATGGTAGTGTACCCCGTTAATCTCTCCGGCTCTTGCCTGCCTGGTTGTGCAGGAAACGGAATAGCCCAGGTTGGGAAATTCTTTTAATAACATTTCAGACAAGGTTGACTTGCCCGTCCCGGAAGGAGCGCTAAGAACCAATACAATACCCTGGCGCATCAGATATCATCCTGAAGAAATCTTTGTGAAATGGTATCCGGCTGGATTGAAGAAAGAATTACATGGTTGGAATCTGTAACCAAAATGGAACGGGTTTTACGGCCCTGCGTGGTATCAATCAATCTCCCCTCGTTTCTTGCATCTTCACGCAGGCGTTTCATGGGCGAGGAGGACGGATTGACAATGGAAACAACTCTTTTGGCAAGAACATAATTGCCAAAACCAATATTTATCAGTTTTTCAGCAGGCATACTTATTCCAGGTTTTGCACCTGTTCACGACATTTTTCCAATTCGTTTTTAAAATCCACAATGATTCTGGAAAGCTGCGCATCGGGCAATTTGTTTCCGCACGTATTGATTTCGCGGAAACATTCCTGGAGAGTAAAATCCAGGCGTCTCCCGGCATCTGTGCCATCCTGCAATAACTGCCTTAATCTTTCAAGATGGGTGTAAAGCCGGGTTAATTCCTCACTTACGTCAAGTCTATCGTTATAAATAACAATTTCCTGCAAAAAACGCGCTTCATCAAGTTCCTGTTCATTTTCCGCAAGGACAGTTGAAATTCTTTCCTGTAGTGCGGCACATCTTTCATCCTTGATTTCCGGCGCCCGCGCGGACAAAAGCGTTGTCCATTCCTCCATTCGCAATATTCTTGACTGGATATCGCAGGCAAGCGCCGCGCCTTCGCTGGCCCTGGATTCATTCCAGTCCTGAAGCGCCAGTACAAGTCCGGCTTCCATGCGCTCACTTTTTTCAGAATCATACTCATTGTTGGCGCTTTCCCACAATGAAGGTACAGTAAGCAAAACCGAATAATCAGGAAAAAAATCATCCCCGCGATTTTTTGCGAGTTCCGAAAGGCTGTTAAGCATTGAATTGGCTTGAACCGCGTCGAAATGCGGGCCTGTTGCATTTTCGTCCGTATATTGGATGCTCAAGCTAATTTCAACACGGCCCCGGATTGCATATTTGCGGACAATCTTTTCAAGACGAGGTTCAAGAAAACGACAAACAGCCGGCAATCTCCATTTGAGATCAAGATACCGGCTATTGACACTTTTTATTTCCCATTGCTGGCTATTGTCAGGGTTTTCAACGAGACAACGGCCAAATCCTGTCATACTGCGAAGCATTATTTTCCCATGAATGTATTAATGAAGTCAAAGCTTAATCCATACATGAAGCAATTGCAAGGAATGGGCAAATCCTTGTCCGGCCTGGATGCAAAACTTACTCATTATTCCCGAATACCCCCGAAAATTCTTCAGGAATTATGCTTAACTCCACAACCCATTCCAGAACATTGGTTGCGCAGCCCGGGCCTTGGAGGAGATATTTTAAAAGGAAATGCCCCCTTTGCAAGAGGGCCAGGCGCGCTAATGAGGCGCGAAGCGTGTTTGGAACCACAATGGGGACATGAAGGAATTTCTTCAGATCCATGCATTAATTCTTCAAATTCCGCATGACAATCTTCACAAATAAATTCGTACAAGGGCATGGCTGCCTCCAGGATGCAGAAATTAAAAACCTTCGCCCTTTATACCATGATGGGCAATTGCCCATCATGGTATAAAGGCTGCGATTCATGTTATCAAGTTAGCATATTATTAAAAATGCCAATCTATCAAGATATGTCTTGCAGATTCCCAAACACCTCCCTGGCGGCTGAAAGACCATTGAGTGCGGCCGGGAAGCCTGCATAAACCGCCAACTGGATAATTATCTCGATAACTTCCTCCTTTTTGCAGCCAACATTCAAGGCTGCCGCTATATGCACCTTTAGCTGGGGCCTGGCATAACCAAGAGCTGTAAGTGCAGCCACTGTTGCAATTTCTCTGCTTTTCAAATCCAGGCCTGGCCGTGAATAGATGTCCCCAAAGGGAAATTCCACAAGATAACGTCCAAAATCTGGCGCAATGCCTTCAAGGCAATTTACCACTTCCTGGCCGCCGATACCGTCAATTTTGGCAAGCATGGCCATTCCCTTATCAAAACGTGTATTATCCATTATACCCCTCCCGAAATTATGGTTTGACAATGCGCAATGTCCCATCACCCCAGCAACCGACAAGAAGATTGCCGTCTCTCGTTTTTGCCAGGGCAACAGGCGATAACAGGCCACCAGCCACTATTTTCCGCACACCGTCAGTGCCAAGCAGATTTATATTTCCTTTTGCGTAATCAACCACATAAACAGAATTATCTCCTGCGCTCACAATCCCGACACCAGGGGTGGACAGACCATCGGAAATGGAAGATGTCTGGCCGTTTGGTCCAATAACATCTACTGTTCCTCCATAACAGCTAACAAATAGTTTGCCATCTTCCGTCCTTGCAATGCCCACAGGTAGTTTATGGCCTCTGGAAATTACTTTTTTTGCTCCTTGTGGTTCAATTTTAACCACTTCTCCCGCATTTCTGTTGGCAACAAGGAGCCCGTTATCCCAAAGCAAACCAGTCGGCGCGGAAAGTCCCGTGGCAAATATCTCCGGCTTCCCAGTACCATCCCAGACATAAATGTTTCCATCACCGTAGCCAGCAATATATAGTTTTCCGTTCTCGTCAAATGCCAGTCCCGCAGGAGAAGATATGCCATCAAGGATAATGGATTTTTTATCGTCACGGATTAAAGCAATACAACCTGCCCCCCATTCCGACACATAAAGAGTGCCTTTCGCGTCGCAAGCAATTCCTGTAGGCGCATTGATATCATTTGCCATGATCTTTTCCGCCTCCTTTCCGCAGCTACTATCAGGGTTCATCAAAATTAAAATGAACAATACCAGGCAGATCAAAAATTTGTCTTTCATTGAATACCTCCTTGCGAATGGAATAGAAGCTATGAACGGATTGCGGAATTACCTTTTTGGTGATACCCAAAAAGTATGGAAGATAATAATTTCGCCCATCTGGATATGGACGCCCTTATGGCTTTTGCAATCGTCGCCAGGGAAAGGAATATGCGAAAAGCCGCCCAGCTTTTGCTTATTTCCCAACCGCCCCTTACCCGTAAAATAAGGCGCCTGGAGAACAGACTGGGACTTGTTCTGTTTGAGAGACATTCGCGGGGGATGGATTTAACTGAAGACGGCGCAAAGGTTTTAAAAATGCTGGGCCCATTCCTGGCTATGGCAAAAGATATGGCGAAGAAACTGGAGGGCATGGTAAATAGAACGACCCAAAAAATATCCTTGGGTCTCACTACCGCCTTTGAACAGCTTGTTTTTGAACCTTATCTTGAATTGGCTGGAAAAGAATTCAACATTTCGTCAAATTATATTCGCAAAGAATCACCAGGGCTTGTCAGAGATGTGCTGCATGGCAAACTTGATGCCGCTTTCGTTGCTCTTCCGCTCGATACTTCCTCTTTGGCAGTTCTTGAGCTCAACTATTCCGAAAAGCTGTTGGCTGTCTTGCCTGCAGCCTGGTTAGCGAAGGACGACACACCTATTAATCTTCAGGAAATGAATGGCAAACCGCTGTTCTGGTTTCAACGCCGGAGAAATCCGTTATATTTTGACCACATGTCGGCCTTGTTCCGGGAGGAAAACTTTTCGCCCATACTGATTGACGAACCTGTTGAGCATGATGTTCTGCTGGCAAGGATCTCCTTTGGAGAAGGCTGGTGCCTGATGCCAGAATCATTCCGCATAATTAAAAGAAATGGAATCAAATTTGTCGAACTTGACAATGAAAACGTCAGGCTTTCGCTTGGACTGGTTTGTGAGGATGAAAATCTTTTGAAAAGAATGGCCACTGCATTGCAACAAGCATAATAATATCAGCACTGCAATGCAGAACGAAATCCAGTCTTGTCATATTCACTTTGATGGGATATACAATATTGATGCTGCGTAATTCCAGGAATTGCCTTATTTGTAATTTACTCGCCAAACCATTAACTCAAAAGGCCAGCCCATGAAAGTCAATCTTTCCCGCATCCACAACATATTGCAGCAGCTTACCGCTGAAGTGCGCGCCAAATACGCCCAGGCCATGCGCCCGCTCCAGGCTGGGGATTTTTCATTCAAGATTCTGGAAGGCACCACAGATGCGGATCTCGACGAGTTTATGGGAAAGCTGAAAAAGAAAAAGCATGAGACCGAGAAACTGTTTGCGGACACCAGGCGGATTATAGATTACGGCTCCTATCTGCGTCGCGAACTGGACAAGGCGAACAGGGAAAGCGGCGTCTCCGAAAAGCTCCTGGAAGTAGCCTGCATGCAACGGGTTTACGCCAATATGGCAAAAGTCCGCGATATCATCGAAATGTCTTGTTCAGAAGATCTTGATCCACGCAAGGGAGCGGATTATTACAAGAGTTCGTTTACGGATACGAACAGGCAATACGAACTCTTGGCGCAATTGTTTTCGGCAAACGACATGGCGGCCATCGAAAAAGAGCTGGAAGCGCAAAACAAGGCCATAAATGCCCTGAAAGATGATATTGCCCTGACCAACCAGACGACAGTCATCGAAATTATGTCGTTTGAGGAATTTTGCGGTAAAAAATAAAAATTTTGCAAATTTCTGAGGGAACTACCGCAAGGGGTGCCTTCAGGAACCGTGGGGAATGCCCGCTTGTCGGGCATTTGGAGAAGGGGCACAGCCCCGGATCCGGGAAAGGACGATTTGCCCACTTTACTCAGGCAGCAGTGTCTGCA
>VSMX01000043.1 GCA_009773975.1 Desulfovibrio sp.
TATTTATAGATTATATTTAACGATATTCAAAATATCGTAACCCAAATTTTTAATTTGGGCTGTCCCCGGGCTATTAATTCGCCCCTGACGAAGTAATAATCCGAATAATCGTCTACTGTCAAAGACAAGGATTGCGGAACCATGGGCGTTGCGAATGAAATGGAATATCTGGCCCAAAAAGCCAAAACTGCATCCAGAAAGCTGGCCCACGCCAGTCCCGCTGCCAAAAATCTTTTTCTTGAACGGCTTTGCAAGCTGCTTGAAGTGGAAGAAGCGGAAATTCTGGCTTCCAATGCCAGGGATCTGGAACTTGCAAAAAAGGCCGGGCTTGATGACCCGCGGCTGAACAGGCTGACGCTTACGCCGGCCATCATGGCCGAAATGCGCAAGGCCTGCAAGGAAGTCGCGGCTTTTCCCGATCCTGTGGGCGCAACAGAAAGCCAATGGCAGAGGCCGAATGGCCTGCTTGTCGGCAAGATGCGCATTCCCATTGGCGTGATAGCCATGATTTACGAAGCCAGGCCAAATGTCACCATTGATGCCGCGATTTTATGCGTCAAGGCCGGAAATTCCGTTATCCTGCGCGGCGGCAGGGAGGCCGTCAATTCAAATATGGCCCTGGCCCGGCTTTTGCGCCAGGCCCTGCATGAAGCTGCTTTGCCGGAAGATGGCGTCCAGCTGGTCGGGAATGCCGATCATGCCGCAGTGCGGGAACTTTGCAGGCTGGATCAATATATTGATGTGCTGATTCCGCGCGGCGGCGAAAAGCTTGTCGCTTCGGTCTGCGAAGCGGCGACCATGCCTGTTCTCAAGCATTACAAGGGCGTTTGCCATGCCTATGTGGATGCCGGCGCCGATATTGGGCAGGCGCTCGAAATAATCGCCAATGCCAAGGCCCAGAGGCCAGGCGTATGCAACGCGCTTGAGGCCTTGCTGGTCAATGCCGAAATCGCGCCGGACTTCTTGCCGCGACTTGCCAAAATGATGGCTGGGCTGGGCGTGGAATTGAGGGCCTGCGCAAGGTCGCTGCCCCTGCTTGGCCCCGGGGCCAGGGCGCAGGCGCCGGAAGATCTGGGCTGTGAGTTTCATGATCTCGTTCTGGCCGTATGCGTTGTCGAGAACATGGAAGAGGCCCTTGACCATATAGCCAGGTATGGCTCAAGACATACGGAAATTATCTGCACGCAAGATTATGGCCGGGCCATGCGTTTTTTGCGGGAGGCCGACGCTTCCATGGTGGCGGTAAATGCCTCGACGCGTTTTAATGATGGCGGCCAGCTGGGCCTCGGGGCGGAAATAGGCATTTCCACCTCCAAGCTGCACGCATACGGGCCAATGGGTCTCAAGGAGCTTACAACCACAAAGTTTGTAGTGCTGGGCAATGGACAAATCAGGAATTAAGCCCGGAAGGCTGATTTATGGCGGGAGTTTCAATCCCGTCCACATTGGCCATCTCAGGCTTGCGCTCGAAGCCTGCAGGCTGCTTGGGCCATTTGTCCGCAAGGTGGACTTTGTGCCCGCGGCCTGCCCGCCGCACAAGAAAAGCAGCGGCCTGCTGCCTTTCAGTATGCGGGCCGAGCTTGTCAGGCTTTCCATAGACGGGATTTCCTGTCTGGAATGTAATGTTATAGAAGAAGATTTGCCGGAACCCTCGTATTCCGAACGGACAATCCGGGCCATTGCTGCCATGAGGCCGGACGAGGAACTGTTTTTTTTGCTTGGCTCAAGCGATTTTGCGCTGCTGCCGGAATGGCGGAACGGGCGGGATCTTCCCCGGCTTTGCAATTTTGCAATAGCGCCGAGGGGCGATCTTGATTTTGCGGGCTTTGTGGCCATGGCCCAACAAATCTGGCCAGGCAACGTGATTGTGCCCCAAAAGCAGGCCGCCGGCCTGTGTGCGTGCGGCCCTGGCATGGTATCTTTCGTTGAGTTGTCGGGGGGCAGAAAACTTTTTTATTTGCCTGTTCCGTTTCTGGATGTCAGCGCCACCTATATCAGAAAACTCTGGCTTTGCGGGGAAGATGTTGATTTTTTACTGCCCGGTCAGGCAATCGCGTTGCTCGACAGGGAAAGAAAGGCTGTGGAAGCCTGCTGGCGGGGAAATTATTAATGCTTAATGTAGCTCCAAAGGAATTGCGGGAAAACATAGCGCGAGCCAATGGCTATTTGCGCCGGGGGGAAGTGGCGCGCGCGCTTGCGGCCATGAGTGCCGCCCTGAGGCAGTTTACGGGAATTCACCTTATGCGCGGGCCGCGGGCCGAACTTGATATCCAGATAAGCGAATTTCTCAATTCATTAATCCATCATCAGGCCATGCAGCCGCTGCTTGATCCATCCGGCAGCGGCAAGCCGAAAATCATCCGTTACCAGCAGGGCAAGGAAAACATTCTTGCCACAGTTCTCGATGGCCTTGCCAGAATACTTACCTCATCGGCTGAGGAGGAAATCAGGCGCGAAGCGGAAACAAGACTCGAACGCAAGAAAAGCCTCATTGAAACCGGCACAAAGCTTATTCAGGAAGGGCAGCTGGCCAAGGGCCGCGCCTTTCTCAAACGCGTGGCCGAGGAATTTTCCGATGACGAGGGCATTCGGGTTCAGGTCGGCAAAATATTCGAAGCCAACAATTGCCTGGTGGAAGCCGCTGAAATGTACGAGGAATCAATCGAGCACCAGCCCAGGGAAGTCGCGGCCTATACAGGCGCCATAGCCGCCTGGCTGCAGCTGCATGAATTTGAGAAGGCCGAAAAGATATTCATGGCTGTTTTGCGCACCTTTGGCGGCCATCCCAATACATACGGCCGCATGGCCAAGATGTACTGGGACTGGCGCAAGCGGGACAAGGCGGAAGAAATGGCAATCCGCGCGCTTCAGGGCAACAAGGAGCAGCCGGAGGCGAAAGCTGTGATGGAGGCCATGCAGAGGAGGTAAGGCGTTATTGGGCCTCTTCGGCCAGTGGCCAGACGATCTTGCGGATTTCCTCGTTGCCGGCGCGCGCATTGCCGGCTATAGCCATTTGTCCGGATTCGATTTTCGGCAGTTCAATCTGCCCTGGCCGGGGCGGCCTTGCGCCAACAGTCTGCTCGACACGTTCGAAAATATTTGAAATTATGGCATTGGAAACAACCATCCCGCTTCTTGTCAGGCTCAGATAGCCGTTGCGGATGCGGATCAGCCCGTTTTCATGCATGGCCTGGACAAGCCTTTGATTGTCCTTGAGAAAATCTCGTCCGGTAAGCTGCTTGTAAGCCTTGAGGCGCAGGCCCCTGGAAGTGCGCAAACGCAGCATGATATGTTCCATCAGCCTTGTGCCTGGCGCAAGAATTTCCGCCTGTTTGCCCAGGGATTTTTCCCGCGCCAGATTGCCCCAGGCCGCAAGGCTTGCGGGATTGGTCCAGCGGGCGCCAGCGATGGTGGATGTGGCAGATGGCCCGAGGCCCAGATAGTCCTCTCCTTCCCAATAGCCCAGATTATGGCGGCACTGGAAGCCCATGCGCGCGAAATTGGAAATTTCGTAATGCAAATAGCCGCTTTTTTCCATAAAAGCCGCTCCTTCCATGAACATGATATTCTGGTCGCGCTCTGGCGGCAGAACAAGTCTGCCCGCATCGCAGTCCAGTTCAAGGGGCGTGCCCGGTTCGAGCGTGAGGCAGTAGGATGAAATATGCTCGGGCGCGAGGCGCACCACGTCTTTGAGCGTTTGCAGCCATTGGCGCACGCCCTGTCCGGGCAGGCCCCACATCAAATCGACGCTGATATTGGTAAAACCGGCTGTTCTCGCAGCAAGGACGGCATTGAGGCTGTCCTGCACTTTGTGCGGCCGGCCAAGAACGCGAAGGCACGAGTCATCCAGACTCTGGATGCCGATTGAAAGGCGGTTTATGCCTGCGGCCAGAAAATCGGCTGCCTTGTTGCTTCTGGAGAGGGATTCCGGATTGGCTTCAAGACTGATTTCCGCCTTGGTCTCAAGTTGAAAGGTGCGATCAATCCTTTCCAGAATGCGCCCCACAATATCGGGTGGCAGCAGGCTTGGCGTGCCGCCGCCGAAAAAAACGCTGCTTACCGGCGCCTTGCCCAGCTTGTCGCCATAATGCGCAAGCTCAAGCAGAAGGGTATCAAGATAATCGCTCATCATTTGCGCGCCGGATCCATCCCTGCCAATGGCCATGGAATGGAAAGCGCAATAATTGCAGCGACTGCGGCAAAACGGCACATGTATATATAAAAGCATGGTTTCTTCCTGTCGAATTTATGACTTTTCAGGATGCAAGCATAAATTATGCCTTAATTTGCCATTAATGGAAGCTTTTTCAAAAAAATTATTATTGGCGTTGAAAGTTGACTGTTTTATATTGGCAGCGTCATCGGGGCCACTTGGATTCGTCGGTAAATTTGGTTAAATTGTCTGCGGTTTAAATCGATTTCAAACCAGGGAGTATGCAATATGCGTAAATGTATAACCAAGGTTTTTATGGCGCTTGTGCTGGCAAGTTTTTTTGCTTCGCAATCCATGGCCGCGCAGACTGCCCCGCAGGCGGGAAAACCCGTGCAGGACGCGCCAGCCCAGACCACGGAACGCACGACCCTCATCAATGTTCAGGTTGACGGCACGGACAGCATAGGCGCGAGGCTTTCCACCCGCCTCAAGGAAAGATTTAACACGAGCAGTCTTTTCCGCCTGAATTCGGAGGAAGACAAGGACAAGCCGGAACTGCGCCTGCTGCTGAACACGGCGCCGGAATTTCCCAGCCGCCCAAGCGTCGGTTCGGTTTATGGCGTTTGCTGGGTTTTCAGCCAGGGTAAGGGTTATCTTGGCTATTTGCTTGCCCGCGAAGTCGGCACCGTAAATGCCGACGATCTTGACGCGCTGGTTGACAAGCTCGTTGAAAGAACGGACGGCATCGCGGCAAAATACGCCAATCTTTGGAAATAGCCCGGTTTTTTGCATGCAAAAAAAAAGTTCAAGGCCAAATAAAAGAGATCGCGCCCCGCGCCGCGTCTGGTCTGGAGCGGAACCTCTTTTTCCGCCCTTGATGCCCTTTGCGGCCAGGGCCCTGGAGATTCTTCCGCGTGCCCTGGCCAAAGTCTGGCCGCTCAACAAGGCCCACAGGGCAAGCTTGCCGGATGATATTGCGGAGCTTTCCAGCCTGCTTACCCAGGACAGATCCCAATTGCGCCATTCCTACTGGAGCAAGCCCAATTTCGTCAGCGCCTATCTTTATTATTTTCTGCCCTGGAATATTTTGCGGCAATGCAGGCTCTTGCAGGACCTTCCCTTGCCTCCGCTCCATACGGATGGCCAAAACTGGCTGCTTGACGCCGGTTCTGGCAGTCTTTCCCTGCCGATTGCGCTTTGGCTGGCCAGGCAGGATTTACGCGAAAAAAAACTGAAAATTCTGGCGCTGGACAAAAGCCGCCGCCCCATGGAGCTTGGCAGGGCCATTTTTGAAAGCCTTGCCGAGCTTGCCGGCCTGCAAGCCTGGCCTGCAAGCCTTGTCAAAGGCTCATTTGAAAAAGCCGCGAATTCCTTGCCTGATGGAAAGATATGGCTGTTTTCGGCAGCAAATGTATTGAACGAGATTGTTTCAGGCAGAAGGCAGGGAAAACGGTTTAAATCCCAGGAATTCATGGCTGAAGATAATGAAAATGATCTCCAGCTTGAGCCATATTTCGACGCCATTCCGGCATTTATGGAAAAAGGCGCGGCATTCCTGTCCATAGAACCAGGAACACGGCTGGGCGGGGAGTGCATGATGCATTTGCGGGAATTTGCGGTCGCAAACGGCTATTGCGCGCATTCCCCCTGCGCGCATCAGGAAAAATGCCCCCTGCGTGCGCGCAACAGGCAGCAGGCTACGATTAATCATTCCAGCCTTGGAAGCGCCTGGTGTCATTTCACTTTCGATACCTCCGGCGCTCCCGTCTGGCTTCTCGAACTTTCGCGCAAGGCCGGGCTGGATAAAAAAAGCCTTTCCCTTTCTCCGCTTCTGCTTTCGGCCACAGTTCCGGTTGACAAGGGGCAACCTGGCAAATGCAGAATAATCTCCCGGCCTTTTCCTGTTCCCAACCTTTCGGAATATTGCCGTTATGGTTGTGAAAAGAATGGTCTTGCCATTCTGCCGGATGCGAAATGGCTGGAAGATGGCGCGCTTGTGCCTTTTTCGAGGCCTGCAAAACCTGAAAAGGACAAAAAAAGCGGCGCAGTGATTGTCGAGCCGCCTGTGGTCGCAGATGTGAAATAACAAGAGTCCTGGTTTCAGATCATGAATATTCTTGTCATCGGTCTTCCTTTTTTTGAAAATACTTTCCGTTCCATGGGCCATGCGGTGGTTAACGCCAATTCCGAATATTCCGACGATCTGGTTCTGAATCATCCGCAAACCTGGCAAAGCATCAGCAAAAAGCTTCAGAGCGGAGGATTTGAGGCTGATTTTGTCCTCTACATGGATAATGGCAACCATCCTCTGCTCATTGACCCGCACAATATTCCCGTCCCGTCAATTTATTATTCCATAGACACCTACTGCAATCCCTGGCACATACCATACGCCCATGCTTTCGATATGGTTTTGGCGGCCCAAAAGGATTTTTTGCCTTTTTTTCTGAATGACGGCCAAAACGGCAAATGGCTGCCACTTTTTTGCAGGGAAGCGCTTTGTGATGTGGAAACGCCCGAAAGAGACATTCCAGTTTCATTTGTCGGCACACTTGGGCACAAGAATAATCCCCAGAGAGAGCCATTTTTGCGTAAATTTGCCCAATACCAGCCCCTGGACATCCTTTCTGGCGACTTTGTTCCGATTTTTTCACGCAGCAGGATTGTGCTCAACCAGACCGCTTTTGGTGAAATAAATTTTCGCTGCTTTGAAGTTATGGGCCTGGGAGCTGGCCTGCTTATGGAAAAATGCGGCAATGGACTTGATGAACTGTTTACTCCGGGGGAGAATATCCTGCCCGTCTATACAAGAAATGACGCAGCGCAAGCGGCCAGGGTAGCGGCTATTTTTCTTGAACGGCCGGCGGCATTGGAAGAAATTGCCAAAAACGGCAGAGAGCTGGTAAAAAAGGAACATACGGAAGTCGTCCGCGCTTGTCAGATACTTTCCATTGCCGAGCCTTTGCTGTCGGAAAATGCCGCGGTGAAGCGTCTTTCCGAGCTGCAAAAATACAGAAGGTTTACAGGCACGGCCTTCGGGATGTTGGCCAGCGAGCTTTCCGGCGAGGAATGGCAGCCATTCAGAAAGCTGTATTGCAGAATAGTTGAAGAAAATTACAGGGATTTTCAATAGGGTCTGCCCGGGAAAGCGGAGAAAGACGTATGGCAAGGAAGGCAGTATTTCTGGATCGCGACGGCACCATGAATGAAGATCCAGGCTATATATTCCGGTCGGAAGACTGGCGCTGGCTGCCGGAAGCCGTAAAAGGGATTTCAGTCTTCAATAATGCTGGCTGGCTGGTGATTGTGGTCAGCAACCAGTCCGGAATCGCAAGGGGTTTTTATTCCCGGGAAGATCTTGGCCGCCTGGAAGCTTTTGTAAATGCGGATCTTGCAGGCAGGGGCGCAAGGGTGGATGACTGGCGCTATTGCCCCCATTTGCCCGAAATCACCGGCCCATGTTCATGCCGCAAACCTGAACCGGGCCTCTTGCTGGCAGCAGCGCGAGACCTGGATATAGACCTTGCGGCTTCATGGATGCTGGGCGACAGGCTGATTGACGTTCAGGCCGGGCTTGCGGCCGGCGCGCGCGCTGGTCTGGTCAGCGCGAATCTTCAAAGCGCGGAAGCCGAAAAATGTCGGGCGCTTTATCCCGATGTGCCTGTCTGGCAAAATCTTTGTCAAAGCGCTTTTTACATAATTTCGGGCAATCAATTTCAATATTAAAGCTATAATGGGGCTATCATACTCCCCAGCGAGTGCAGGACGCGACCGGACGGCGACACGAAGTGCCGTGCCCATTTGCCCGTTTTCCCGTAAGTGCATTACGGACGCGGAAGCCGTTATAGCATTTCTTGAATGAAAATATCCATTTTCAATGGATATTTTCATTCATTCGCGCTGCCGTCATTTCCGCCGCAGACAAGCTGCGTCTTCATTAGCTCTTCTGTCCATTTGCGTAAGCCAGCAAAGCCGGCACGCAAACGTCCCTGCTGGACGGCTTTCGGCTGGCCGGCGTGGGTGTCTGCTGCCGCAGCCACAAGAGCGTTTGCCTAATTTTATTACGCAAACGCTCTTGTCGCGAAGGACTTACGGATAGCGACAGCCCAGCTATCGACAGCAGCGATGGCAGCCCCAATATCCAGTTACAGCGTTACATTGCCGGCGGAGCGGGCACAGGCGCTGATTTTTTGGGTTTTGTTTTCTTTTTGGCCACGGCTTTTTGGGGCACGGGCGCCGCTTTTTGCGGCTGTGCTTTTTCAACGCTTTTGCCCTGGGCCCGCAAAACTGCCTTTGCGTCAGGGTCGCCGTTCTGGGCTGCCAGCCTGTACCAGCGGTTAGCTTCTGTCAGGTTGCGGGCAACACCTGTTCCCTGTTCATACATCAGGCCAAGGCTGTACTGGGCTGCGCTTTCATTTTTATCCGCGGCCTTGCGATACCATTCCACGGCCTTGCCGTAATCCTGCGGCACGCCGCGACCCTGTTCGTTCATGAAACCCAGGTTGTACATGGCTTCTGCGGAACCGGCTTTGGCCGCGCGTTCATACCATTGCAGGGCCCTGGCCTGATCCTGGGCAAAGCCGCGGCCTTCTGCATACATGAAGGCAAGATTGTTCTGCGCTTTCAAATGATCCTGCTCGGCAGCCTTTTCAAACCAGTGCGCGGCACGGGTATCGCTCTGATTTGAGCCTTTGGCATTCAAATATAGCCATCCAAGACCATATTGGGCTTCAGCCAGCCCCTGGTTTGCCGCGCGTCCATACCAGTCCAGGGCCAGGCTTTCATTTTTCGGCACGCCGCGACCGTGGGCATAAAGATAGCCCAGGCCATACTGGGCTTCCGCAAGGCCCTGCTCCGCCGCCTTGCGAAGCCAGCGCGCGGCCTCCTTATAATTGCGTCTCACGCCCTGACCCTGGGCCAGCGCGCAGCCCCAGGCATTTTGCGCGCTCACATCGCCCTTTTCCGCTGCCTGGGAAAAATACCTGGCAGCCTGCTGGACATTTTTCTTTACCCCCAGTCCATCCCGTGTCAGGCGTCCAAGAAAATAAAGAGCTTCCGGATTGCCGCTTTTGGCCAGATCCTTCAGAATATCCGCTGCCCTGGCAAAATCCTTTTTATCCAGCGCATTTTCCGCCGCTTTCAGGGCTGCTGCCTGATTTTCGCTCTTTGGCTGGGAGTTTTCAGCAGGCTTGTCGCCTGGGGGAGCCTTCTCCTGCCTGGCCGCAGCCATGCACTCGCAGGAAAGCACAAGGGCAAGAACCATAAAGATGGCAATAATTCTTTTCATAAACTTTTCAATGTCTTTATCCATAAAGAATTCTCGCTACCATTTATTGTGAGAGCCTGTTCATGGCAATAAAGGCGCCTGGCCTTTTGCACTTCCGTTTCTTGCCACCATACCTGCGCGTGCCCCCAGATGTTTCTCACCTTTTCTGCCGCTTTTTGAGGACTGGCAAACCAGATGCCGGCACGGGCAAGAATTTCGAGAAGCTTTTCGGCCTCTGGACAAAGCGGCCAGCTTTCCGGGTTCCAGAAAAGGACAACAGGGGTGTTCGCGACCAGGGCTTCAAGCATTGTCGTGCCGTGATGATCCAGGACAAGCAGCTTGCAGGACAGTATTCTGGGCAAAAGCTGCCCTTCGCAAAGCCTGATGTGCGGAAAACGCGGCAAAAGCCATGCTGCGTCCTGAAGTGTGCCGGGAATATCGAAATATGGCCGGTAAAAGCTTTTGGCCTGTAATTCTTCGCTGATATTTTCAAAAAATACGGCCTTGTCCTTTCTGTAGGCTATTGTCTGCAGTGGGTTTGGACGCGATTCCAGGCGATAGCCATAGGCCGGCATTTCCGTGCCGACAAAGAGCAAATCTTCCTTGCCCGAATAATTCCATTTATTCGCTATGCGCTGAAGTTGCGGGTAGGGCAGGGGAATAAAATTTCCGCGGGCTTTGCCCTGTTTTTTCCAGCCCCAGGTGAAAAATGCATCCTGGCTGTATTCCACACAATCCCTGTCGCAGGAAACTTCTATCTGGCCGTAATTTCCGCCATGCTGCACGTATGCCAGACGATTGCCACGGGCTCGCCAGATGGCCAGTTTTTGCCTGTATTGCGTGTCTTCATAAACCGAAATGGCGCCTACTCGCACTCGCGCGGTCGCGTTTTTTTTCAGATCAGCGGGATGGCGCAGGTCTTTCAGGCTTTGTGGAAGTGCGGCCAGAAATATCGGCAAGGGATCGAGTGGCAGATGCGCGCCATGGGCTGTGGTGAAGATTTTTAAATCCAGTGAATGATCGACTCCATTGCAGGGATGGTTCAGGGCAAGAGAATATTTCAGCGCCTGAAAGGCCGTCATCCCCTTCAATTTGGGAAAGCCCAGGCCAAGCATCAATTTTTTTGCCGTAGCCCGCCAGGAAAAAGGAGCCTTTTGTGTATTGTCCTTGCAGATCCGGCTTGTCGGTTCAAGTTCGATTTTTTTCCAGGAAGCAGGCCAAATTGGTTCAAGCAAGCGTGAAAAGAGCCAGTGATTGAAGTCTGTGCCCAGACTGCCCCGCAGGGTAAAATCATGCTCGTCAACAAAATCGAAAGCGCAATTTCCCGGCAATATGGGCACGCTCAATTCCATGTCGCTATATGCCCGGATCATGGCCTGAACGCGTAAATTGCGCTCCACGATCTGGCGGCAGACATCAACAAGCCATGGAGCAAGCAGGATTTGCCAGTAAGCGTCGGGCAATTTGCCGGCATCAGGACAAAGATGCCTTGCGACAAGGGCAATGTTGTCCACGCAGAGCGCCAGGCAATCCCTGGCCGCGCACTCAAGCCCTTCGCCATTTTCAAGCGGTTCGGGCGCAAAGCGGTACCTGTTTTCCCATTCTGGAAAAAAATCTTCCTGGCCGGCAAAACACCAGGGGCCGGCCGCAATAACTTTTGCGGGATCGGCCTCTCGCGGCATTTTTCCCAAAACCAGGGTCAATGGCTGCAAAGCGCTTTCGGCATCCATTTTATTTTCGGTGAATTGGCACATCAGCCAGCCATTTCAGGCTTTTTCCAGATCATCCCACTGCAACACAGTATCTTCCGCAATGTCATGTCGGGCCCTCATACCCTCAACCTCGTCAAAGTTGCGAGGTGAAATGCCGTGCGCCGGCCTTTTGAAAGCAAGATCCGCGCCGGTGATTAATTGCCCCTTTGCAATGTCTCTGGCAGCCACAAGCGACCTTCTTGCATTGCGCCGGGCGGGCTCTTCTTCCGGCAGGGCGCGGACTTCAAGCTCGCCAATGGTATCCAGCGTGTGGCGCAAACGGGTATAAAAATGCTTGAGGTCATTTTTATCCATGGCATGATAATGATCGTTGCCAGGCAAGGTTTTATCATGCGTGAAATGTTTTTCCAGCACCCTTGCGCCAAGCAATGTGGCTGTTTGCAATATTTCCATGTCCCGCGGCAGTGTATGGTCGGAATAGCCTGTGACATGACGGGGAAAAATCCGCGCCAGGGCCGGTATCATCCCCAGCGCCGCGTTTTCGTCGGCTGTGGGATAGTTCAAAACGCAATGCAAAAGAGCAAGCGGGTTGTTGTTTTCCTCTATCCATTCCACAGCTTCCGCGATTTCATGCAGCCAGGAAGCACCAGTTGAAAGCAGAATCGGCTTGTTGAATTTGCAGATATGACGGATGAATGGCTTGTTGGTGATATCAGATGAGGAAATTTTGAAGGCATCCATCAAATCATTGAGAAAGTTGGCCGATTCAATGTCAAAAGGAGTTGAGAGAAAGGTAATTCCGGCCTCGTCACAATGTCTTTTCAGACTTTCAAACTCATTTTTCCAGAAAGAATCGTGTTTTCTGAACAGCTCATACTGGCTTTTTGTCGGTTCCTTGCTTGTATCCCAATAAGCTGGAGAATCTTTCGAGGCCAGGGTGGAGGCCTTGTAGG
Organism: Desulfovibrio sp.; assembly: GCA_009773975.1. Taxonomy (GTDB): domain Bacteria; phylum Desulfobacterota; class Desulfovibrionia; order Desulfovibrionales; family Desulfovibrionaceae; genus Desulfovibrio. The sequence continues at coordinate 12,085 of VSMX01000043.1, forward strand.
TCTGGAACTTGATCGCATCCGCGCCGGCTTCCGCTGCTTCGTCAATCAGGCGTCTGGCTATATTCATGTCGCCTTCATGGTTGACCCCCGCCTCCGCGATTACAAAAGGAGGCTGGATGCGCAAAGGCGGTGTGCAGACATCGAAAATTTGCGCGATTTTCATTTTTTTACCTCTTTGTTCAGGCCCAGTTTTTCCGCGACAGCCCGCGCGCCAAGCTCCGCAAATTGTGCCGGATCAATGCCGTTTGCCGCATCCGGCGATAAAAGTTCCACAGGTTTGTTGGCCAGATCCGGATTGGGTCTTACCTCATAATCTGGTGGAAAACTGTCGTTGAAATACATATTCTGGAAATCCACAAATTTGAGGCTGTGGGCTGTGGAATCCAGAACCGCATGGCTGTTTTCGTCAATCAGGCCAAGTTTGACGGCCCGCATCAGGCCGGCCAGACATTCACCGCCCTGGGTGCAGGCAATGTTCCCATGCCGGTTGGCAAGGATCATGGCTTCGATAATTTCCTGCTCCTCTACCCGTATAACCTGGAAAGCGGCCGGACCGGCCGTATCAATAAATTTTTCCGCCAGCATCCTTACCCTGGGGAAGGAAACGGGATTGCCTATCATCGCGGCCTGGGCAACGCTGGGCCTTACAGTTACAGGCTGCCATACGCGTTCGTTTTCAGGCTTGTCGTAATAACGGAAAACAGGATCGGCATGGCTGGATTGAACGCCGAAAATGCGCGGCAGTTTTTTGATTATCCCGAGTTCATAAAGCTTGAGAAAACCGGACATGATGGCCGTAATATTGCCCGCATTGCCGATTGGCACAAAGAAAAACTGATCCGAAACATCCCAGTTGTACCACTGGGCGGCTTCCATGGCGTAGGATTCCTGGCCGAGAATGCGCCAGCTGTTTTTGGAATTCAGCAGGGCGACGGGCCATTTAGCGGCCAGAATTTCGACAACGCGCATACAGTCGTCAAAAACGCCGGGCAATTCCAGAACCTGCGCGCCGCTGCCAAGGGGCTGGGCAAGCTGCTGGGGAGTTACCTTGCCTCTGGGCAAGAGGACAACACAGCGCAGGGGCTTGCCAACGTATGATGTATAGAGCGCGGCCGCGGCTGATGTATCTCCTGTCGAGGCGCAGACGCACAAAACCTCATCCAGATTCTTCTTGCGGCAAAGCCATTTCAGGTAGCTTACCGCGCAGGCCATACCGCGGTCCTTGAAGGAGGCGCTGGGATTCTGCCCGTCATTCTTGTAGGCAAAGGATGCGCCGACAACATTGCGAAGCTGTGGAGCGGCTTCGACTATGGGCGTGTGCGCTTCTCCAAGCCAGACAATATCTTCCTGGTCCACAATGGGGGCCAAAAATTCATAGAAGCGGAAAATGCCGCGCAGGGCATTGATGCGGGTGCCCATTCTTCCGTCCAGGACAAGCCTCCATTCCTCACCTGTAACAAGTTTGAGGAAGGGAAACATTTTATCCCTCAGCAGCAATACTCCATTGCAGGAAGGGCATGCATAAACAAGCTGGTCGGCAGGCCAGGTTTTTCCGCAGCCCAGACAAACATATTCCATTTCCCCGCGCCAGGTGGGGAAGATATCCTGTTTCATTTAATTGCTTCCTCGTTCTTTGGCCTTGCTTTTAAGCCAGGGCTTTTCCGTGCCGTTCCTGAGCCGGGAAATATTTTCGCGATGTTTGACAAAGACAATGACGCACAGGCACAAGCTCAGCGGCACCCATTGCCACAAACCAACAAATATCAAAAAGATGGGCAGAGAAGCCAGAAGGCTGAGAGAGCCAAGCGATACATAACCGCTTCTCCAGATAACCAGCATGCACAGGGCGCAAGAGCCAAGCAGGGGCCAGAAGGCCAGGGGAATGAAAACGCCTATGCTGGTGGCCACGGCCTTTCCGCCCCCAAAACCCATGAAGCAGGAAAAAACATGGCCCAGAACACAGGCCAGGCCTGCAAGGCTGATAAAAAACGGATCTGGAGAAAGCCAGAATGCGCCCCAGACCGGGAATGTGCCCTTGAGAACATCACAGGCCAGGGTAGCGATTCCGTAAGGCAATCCGCAAAGGCGCGAAACATTGGTTGCCCCGCTGGAATGGCTGCCTGCCTCGCGTGGATCGATTTTGCAAAATGTTTTGGCGATTACGACGCCAAAAGGTATCGAACCAAGAATGTAGGCCATTACAACCCATAAAACCTGAAAAATGAGCATATCCAAAGCCTTTTGTTAATATACGGGAATAATCTTGAAATTATCCTTGAATTATTCCACCGGCTGAACTTCCATAATCTGGATTTCATTATAAAGCGGATTGACCTTGCCCAGACGCAGCTGGACAGCCATCCCGGGGCAGGCCCTTTCATCAAAAAGTCTGCGTTTGCCACGCACAAAAAGTCCTTCCGCCGGCAGGTTTACTGTAACAGCCATATCGTTTTCTTCAGTTATAATGCCATCCCACCACTTTCTGGAACCTTCCTGAAGAATGTAAAGCAATTTCCAGTAGCGCGGCCGAAAACGCTGGGCATGGCCTGCGCCTTCCAGAACAGGATTAATCTGGGCCAGAACTTTTTCCAGCGCTTCTTTTTCAAAAAGCGGCGAGCCCTCTGTAATAAAATGCAGAACTTGGGCTTCATTGACGAGATCCGTATAACGCCTCAATGGTGATGTTACAGGGGCATAGCGCGCCAGAGCAAGAGCCGCGTGCCTCTTCCCCCCAACTTCGAGAGAGGAGGGAACAAGCGCGCGCATCACCCGCGCCATATCCTCCGGCTTGTCCCATATGCCGGCGTATTCTTTTGGCACGGCAACATCCTGAGTGCGGTGCAAGAGCGGGAGTTTATTTTCCATTGCCCAGTCCGCAATGCCAGCGCTGGCCGCGATCATCATTTCGGCCACAAGTCCCTGGGCAGCCGGTGTCGGGCTTTCTTCCTCCAGGCTTACCCGCGTATCCCAGCCCTCGCCTTCAAGCGATATTTTCGGTTCCTGCCTGTCCATTATGACAGCACCATCATCAATGCGTCTTTTCTTGCGCAATTCGGCAACTTCCAGGCCAGTTTTCAGGATTGGCGCGAACGCATAAGCAGGATTTCCGCTATTTTCACTGCCGTTCAGGATTTTTTCCACATCGGGATAGGTCAGGTTGGCCGCCAGGGAAACCCTGGCCAAAGCGGGCGTTGCTGATGCAATCCTGCCTTCTCCATCAATTTGCATCGAAATGCAGAAAGCCGGCCTTGCCTCTCTGGCCATAAGCGAATAGGCGTCAAGTCCCAGTTTCCCGGGGAGCATGTGCAGATCGCCTTCCGGCAAATAGATGCTTGTGCCCCGCTTGCGCACAGCCCTGTCAAGATTGCCTTCAAAATCCCAGCGCAGGGCCGGGCAGGCAAGGGCAATCGTAACATCGAAGCCATTCCCGGATTTGCTGGCATGGAAGGCATCATCAATATCATGGGTGCTGGCGCTGTCGATGCTTACAAAAGGCAAAGCACATTCCGGCAGTTCATCCAGTGTTTTGGCTGCCTTTACCAGGCTTTCAACTTCTTCGTCATGCTTGCGCCACCATTCGTCGCCACGCTCATAATCGGCCCGATCCAGCCAGAAATTGTAATGTGGCGGCAAAACACCCCAGGCAATCAGCAATTGCAGTGGCAAATGCGGCACATCGGGCATTCCCTTGACAAGCATGTTCCAGAGCGCTTCATCCTTCTGGCTATCCGGGTCCAAAACCCTTTCGTGCAAAAGCACCCTTATGCGCTCGGCTATGGCCTCTTCGGGCCATTCAGTGGCAGGCGGCGGAGAAGAATGGCTTTGCGCTATACTCCATAATTGCTTCAAAAAGGAGGCGCCTCCGGCAATCAGGGCTTCGCGTTCGCTTTTTACGCGCTCTTCATACAAGCGTTTTTCAACGGTCTCAGCACTGTAAACCTGGAAATGCGGCGGCTGAAATCTGAAATGGCTTTT
>VSMX01000044.1 GCA_009773975.1 Desulfovibrio sp.
CTATTACTCCGTGCTGCTCTTCAATATTCTTGATGTCAATATTGTGGAAGAAGCCCGTTTGCCGGAAAATTTGCCGGAAGATGCCCCCGAGGCCGTGCGAAATCTGGCCGAGACTCTGGCTGGCATCAGTATCCGCAATTTGCAGGAAAGCTATAACGATGCCATCTATTACCGGGATGAAACACGGCGGCTTTTTTCTGCAGGTTCGGTAACATTGCGGCAAAGAACGCTGGCCGAACGCTATTTCTGGGCCATCATCATGAAAATTGCCCAGGAAAAAAAGAAATTGAAAAATGTGCCCCGAGACCTGGAAGATATTGACGTCAATCTTGCCGATATTTATTACGGTAATTTCAGCGTTTTTCAGTCATTGCCGGATACATGGGCAATCGACCAGTTATTTCCCATAATGCCAATTCACAGACTTGATGAATTTCCCTCACGACAGGGCATAATTTCGGACATTACCTGCGATTCCGATGGCCGTATTGATCATTTTATCGATCCCCAGGGAATGAAACCCATGCTCGATCTGCATCCTCTCAGGGAAGGAGAGGAATATTATCTCGGCGTATTCCTTGTGGGCGCATATCAGGAGACCCTTGGAGATCTTCATAATCTTATGGGCGACACCAATGTCGTTTCAATTCGCGTGCAGGAAGATGGCAGTTTTGAATATGTTCGTGAAATCAGTGGAGATTCGGTGGCCGATGTATTGAGTTATGTTGAATATGATCCCAGAAGAATAATTGAAAGCTTGCGTGTTTCTGCGGAAAAGGCTGTACGCGATGGCCTTATTTCCGCCAGCCAGCGTTTTGATGCCATGCAGGCTTTTGAAGACGGATTGAGGGGATATACCTATTTTGAAAGGTAACCATATTTGTAATAAACAGTATTTTATGCTATCGAAAATAACACTCGCATAGAAATGCTGACAAAGATCCGGGGAGGCTCCAACATTGCGGCGTTTTTATCAGGAAAGCTGGCAGGGCATTCCATTTACGTCCTTTTCGCATATATCTTTTTTCCATCTGGCCGGACCAAAGTTCTATTCCACCTTTTATGAAACGCTTTTCAGGCGTTACAAAGACTGGAATGACCTTCCGGCCCGTTGGCGTTTGAGCAAGACAAAGGACGCAGAATGGCTTGCGCGGAAAATCAGGGCACTGATGGCCGGCAGAAATGACGACAAACCTTGCCGGGTGCTTTCCATAGGCAGTGGTGTCGGATTTATGGAAAAGACTCTTCTGGAAAAGGACCCGTCAATAGAGCTGCATGTGAATGAGCCCAGCACAGTTGGCATGAAATGGCTAAGGCGCGTAATTCCGGCAGAACATATTTACATAGGGCTCCCGGCCGTCAGTCTGCCTTCTGACATAACCTATGACATGATCTATCTTTCTGCTGTGGATTACGGCATGTCCAACCGCGATTTTCTGCATCTGCTTGAAATTCTCCGGGCACAGCTTGCGCCGGATGGCGAAATTGTCTGTATTTCCGCTTCATTGCTTGAGGAAGATTCTTTTATCGGAAGTTTTGTAAACGCAATAAAAATTTTCTTGCGTGGCATTTTACATTTTCTTGGGGTGAGGCGTCAGCAGTTCTGGGGCTGGCGCAGGACGAGAGCGGAATATCTCAAACTACTGAACCAGGCTGACTTCAGGGATATCCAGGACGGATTTCTTGATGATGGTTTTGAAAGCTATTGGATAAGCGGCAAGTAGATGGAATGTTTCAAGAAGCTTAACATTTGCTGATCTCGAAAGGGGCAATTTAAAATGGATGTTTTTGATGCACTTTTCACTCGTAGAAGCATACGCAAATTCACGACCCAATTTGTCTCAAAGGATGATGAAAACCTTATCCTGAAAGCGGCAATGCTTGCGCCCAGCGCCTGCAACGAACAACCCTGGCATTTTGTCTGCGTGCGTGATGCCGAATTGCGTGAACGGCTTTCACATGTTTCGCCCTACACTCACATGGCTGCTGAAGCGCCACTGGTTATTGTAGTATGTGGAGATTTGTCGCTGGAAAAAGCAAAGGGAATGTGGGTTCAGGATTGCTCGGCTGCCATTGAAAACATTTTGCTGGCAGCGCGCGGCAAAAATCTGGGTTCCGTCTGGTGTGGCATTCATCCGGAAAAGGAAAGGGAAGCAAAAACGCGCGAAGTTCTTGGCATTCCAGATAGTGTAATTCCTCTTGCGGTAATTTCCATAGGCCATCCGGCTCAGCATTTTTCGGAAGTATCGCGCTTTGACAAAGCTCGCATTCATCGGGACAAATGGTAAAAAATACTGTTTTTCCAGCATCCGGCGTTAGAGCAAAGTTCCATTTGCTGACCGGATGCCTGGAAATCAATGATATTGCTCATTCAGAAACTTGTGCGCAAAAATATTTACAGCTTCCTCATTGACCATCAGCATATCCATCTGGCGGGTCATAATCAGCAAGCGCCCAAGCTGATCAAGGCGTTTTAAAACCTCCTCCCTAACATATTTCTGAAAACGAGCCTGAACACGGTCGTGGCTGACTTCCAGTCGAAAACCGAGCTCATCTAGAATGATTCCTATGCAGCGCGCCCTTCTGGAACGTTGCACATCCGCAGCAGCGCCTCCTGCAAATTCAAAACGGATGTAATTTTTGCTCAATGTTTCACCACACCATGTGTCCAGAATGGCATAATGGTAACCAACCCTGGAGGAAAAATTGAGGTAGCGATCCGACAAAATGGCATAACTGCGATCGCCAAAACGCTCTCCGGCTCTCTGATTTCCACCCACAAGGCTCTGGCCCATAACAGACATAAATCCTCGAATATTAATTGGACGTGGGCCAGATGAGCGAACCTTGAGATTGAGCATTCCCTCAAGCAACGCACAAAATGGCGCGCTTGTAACTTCTTCCGGAGTTACAGTCTTTTTTTCAGGGGTTTTCAGCCCACCTCCAAGATCAATAATATACAGATCCAGAGGGACGCGGCAAACAAGCTTGCTGGCAACGCCTTCTTCCGCTTTATCTGTGAGAGTATCTGAAATCAGGAACATCTCCGAATAGCTTTTTTCATGCGCATAACGCATAACGTCATGCAGTGAAGCACAATTTGAAGGCGAAAAAGTTTCGGCACCCGGGTCAATCAGGTGCAGCGGCAGAACGAGCGGAGCTACCCGTCTCAACAGGGCAAGCGCAGGAGTGTTGGCAGGCGGTTTTTTGCGCGGCCCCAGCTGCAGGGCCAGCAACTCATCAATCTGTCCGGAAAAAACTCGACACAATAGGGCATCGACAGTAACGACCATGCCGTTTTGCAATACTTGTGTCGCGCCGGGCAAATTCATCAGAGTGGGCAGTCCAAGTTCACGGCAAACGGACGCCATGTGCCCTGTAAGGCTGCCGCTTTCCGCAATTACGGCAATAGCCCTGCCCAGATATTTCATCGCATTTGGCGAAGGGTGCCTGATAACCAGGACAGAACCATCAGGAAAATGGGTTGTGTCCTCGTTATCTTCATCGATAAAAACAGAACCGCAGCTAACGCCGCGCGCCGCGATATCCCCGCCAAAAAGGATGGGCTTCAAATGCCCAAGAGCAGGGATCGTCTCCTCCGTGCCATGCTCAACGCCGGCGGAATCAAGGCCCATGGGCCTTGTCTGCAAAAGAATCACATTGTCATCTTCATCAACAGCCCATTCGAGATCCTGCGGATATTGATAATGACGCTCAAGCTGAAGGGCCATTTCAGCAATTCCAAGCACCTGTTCATCCGTCAAGCTTGGGACATTGCGCAGATCCGGCGGCACTTCCTCCAGCACGCGCTGAGCCTTGTTGTCGTGTCGTCTGATAACAATACGCATTTCCTTGCGCACGATTTCGGACTGGACAATCTTGCGGCCGCTTCTTGTTACTTGCCACTGATCGGGCAAAGCAAGGCCATCGACAACCATCTCCCCCAGTCCCCATACGCCTTCGACCAGGATGCTGCTTGTCCGCAAATCTACAGGATGACGGGAGAATGCCACACCAGCAGCTTTTGCACGCACCATTTCCAGGCAAAGAAGCCCCATGTCAGTGGCGTCCAGGGCATAACCATGGGCAGCCCGATAGGAGAGGGCTCTTTCCGAATAAAGGCTGCCAACTACTCTCTTCAATGCCGCCATCAGGGTTGGGCGCGTTACACCCAGCACACTTTCATATTGTCCAGCAAAAGATTGGACGCCATCTTCCGCAACAGCGCTGGAACGAAGAGCCGCAACCACATTTTTGGGATCAGGCGCAAAGGCTTCATCCCAGGCTTTGACCAATGGCTCGGCCAGCTCCCTGGGTACGCGCGCTTCGCCAATAAGCCTGCCAATTTGTTCCGCGGCATTATGCACAGTATCGGGGCGATCAATATCGACCTTGCTCAAGTGCGCATAAATTTTCTGGAAAAGATCGCCATTGCGCAGCAAAAGGATGGTGCCGGCCTTGATGGTTAGCGCAAAGCCTCGTGGCGTAGGCAATCCAAGCATATTATGCAGTTCGCCAAGGTTGGCGGCCTTGCCCCCTACAATATAATCCATGCTGGCATCGACTTCAGAAAGGGGCAGCGTAACGGAATTGACATCGCCGCGGGTATGGCTGCGCAATTCCTTTTCAATATGCTTGCCAAGGGAACGCGTAGTTTCAGCCAATGCGGCATAACGTTGTCCGGAAATCGCATTCAGGCATTCACTCATTCTTTCGGCCAGCAGGCAGGCCCTTCTCGCAGACTTGCGCACTTCGCTGGTTTCCATGGCGCGTTCACCAGAAATGGCCCCGTTAAGCTGCGAAAAAACGGCGGCCAAATCCGCATTGGCCTGCAAAAGCTCCCTGAACGAAGCATAGCGCTTTTCAAAAGCAGCCATCAACTCTGCACGAGTGGACGCAGACTTTTTGCGAAATATTTTGCCGATTTTTTCCAGTATATCCATACGATTTCTCCAGGGCCCTCCCCTATTCTGCTTTGAGCCAGCAGGAAACAAGAAGCCAGATTGCAGTGCTCCAGAAAATTAGGTTGCTGATTACAAGATAGATTAAGTACCCCTTGTCTTCAAAAATATCTTTTTCCATTTTGGTCTCCGTGTTTGTGATTTTAAGCGGCGAGGATTATAGAGTAAAAGATTCTGACTGCTACAGAGATTTTAAAAATTCTCCAACAATTTGCAATTTATGGCAAGGACCAAATTGGCAGCAAACAGGGCTTGCGTCTTATAGATGTTTCAGTTTATACCCAAACATGTCTGGATATAAACTGAAAAGATCGTCTGCCAAAAAGCGTGGATTTGCGTTGCTGTCGATTTCTGTATGACAGCGAAACTGGCTAACAGAAACGGCCTGCGGGCGCGCTTTGGGTCGCTGGCAGACTTACGCCGCTACGCGGCGCGCCGGGCTTTCGCCCAGCGTACTGGTGATTGAGAGCATTTATGCAATGAAATTGCATAAATGCTCTACCGCACATCAAGGAATTTCTACTGAATAATTATTTTTATCAATCCTGCTCATCTTTTAGCAACAGAACTACTTCCTGGAAAACATTCAGTAGTTGGGGCCATTTTTCTTCTGGAATATTTTTGGACTTGAGGCATCTTTCAAAAACCATGCTTTCCTCAAGATCGCCCAGTTCCTCGTCCTCATTTATCCTGCCGAGGATGGTTTCGCGGAGCCTGTTATTTTTTATGCCCAGAATTTCAAGACCGGTGCCTGCAACAAGCTCCTCCAGCCTTTCGCGCAAATTCCCTTCGTATTCATCACCATTATAAATAATCTCCAGCCAGATGCCATTTGTCTTGTCTGCCAGGCTCAATTCATGAATTCGGTTTGCAATTATCTCGAGATTGCCTTAAACTATTTCCAGATGCCTGAATTCCGGCACAGGCAGCAATTCCACAGTCGGCCTGTTTCCATCAAAGTCCAGAAGACAAACGCTTTTCTGGTGTCCGGCTTCTGAGAAACCCATCGGAAGGGGGGAGCCGCTATAACGGATATGCGCAAATTGACCTATCTGCTGAGGCATATGAAGATGACCGAGCGCCACATAATCAAATATTTCGCCAAAAACCTCGGGCCCAATTTGGCCAAGAGTTCCAACATAGAGCTGGCGTTCGCACTCGCCTTCTTTCAGCCTGGCATTTCCACCCGCAAACAAATGCCCCATGGCAATTATTGGAACATGGCCAGCCTGTCCGGCAACAGCAGAGGCTTTTTCGGCAACAAGGCCATAATGATCCGCAATAGCCTGCAGCAGTTTTCTTTCCTTGTCCTCCGGGCTTTCGCCCGGCGCTGATCTGCGCAAATATTTCTCTCTTAAAAATGGAACAGCGCAGACAATCAATGCCGGCTTGCGGGACTGGTTTTCAAAGACAATAACTTCATTTTCCGGTTTATCCACATCTGGAATACCGAGAACATGAATGTCCATTCTTTCCAGAATTGGTTTATGCACTTCCAGGAGAATGGCCGGATCGTGATTGCCGGAAGTAATGACAAGATGCTTGCAACCCTGATCCCGGGCCTTGATCAGAAATTTTAGATACATGCCCTGGGTTTTTGCCGACGGGGTTGTTGTATCAAAAACGTCTCCTGCAATCAGCAGGCAATCAATACATTCCTTTTTAATAATATCGATTAGCCAGTTAAAAAAGGATTCAAATTCGTCATCGCGTTTTCTATCGAAAAGGACATGGCCAAGGTGCCAGTCAGATGTGTGAAGAACCCTTAGGTGGCCGTTTTTCATTTTATCAGCTTGCCTGTTTTTCAAATTCGACCAAAAACTTTTTCGTTATTTTGAGGGCATTTTCAAGATCGTTCGGCGCGATGAAATGCGCCTGTCTTCCGCCACGGAACCAGGTAAGCTGTCTTTTGGCATAGGCGCGTGTATTCCTGAACCATTGAGATCGAGATTCCTCAAGGCTGATTTCATTCTCGAGAAAGGAGCGAAGATCCGCGCAGCCAATGCCATTCCAGGCAGGGGCCTCCCTTTCCGGACATTTTTCCATGGCTTGCCGCGCCTCTTCAACAGCCCCGGCAGCAAGCATATTGTCAATGCGGATTAAAAGCCCTGCTTCAAACGCTGATAGTTTTTCATCTACTACAATCAGAGGTCCGCGACAAAGCGGTGGTTCCATGCCGTTTTCATGCCACCAGGAAAATGTTTTTCCTGTGGCTTCAAATACTTCGAGAGCCCGCGCAATGCGTTGCCTGTCATTTGGATGGATGCGGGCCGCATAGCCCGGATCGATGCTTTCCAGTTCAACAAAAAGCGCATTTGGGCCCTCACTGCGCAAACGACTGGCCAAGCTTTGTGAAATGTACAAGGGAATGGGAGGAATATTGGCAATGCCATGCAAAAGCGTTTGGAAATAAAAACCGGTGCCACCTACAAGGAGTGGAATTTTGCCCCGGATCAGAATTTCGTCCACCTTTTCGCGCGCCATATCGCACCACTGGCCGGAACTTATCTTTTCATGGCTTTCCAAAAAACCAAATAAATGATGGGGAATTCCACCCTGCTCTTCCCTGGAAGGCTGTGCGGTTATGATTGGAAAATCACGATAAACCTGGCGCGAATCAGCATTCACAATTTCCGCACCCAATTTGTGCGCCATTTTGACGGCCAGATCTGTTTTGCCGCATCCGGTTGGGCCACCAAGGCATATTACCGGCAAAGACGTTCTTGGTTGGGTGTTCAAGGCCATGGGGAATTAATTTGGCTTTGCGGAGTATTTAACACAATCCATATTTTTTTTCCAGCGCGCGGCGAACATTTTCCGGCACAAGGCCCCCGATATTGCCACCCTGGCTGGCAACGGCCTTGATGATTGTGGAACTGATATACAGCCACTGATAATCCGTCATCATGAAAACCGTTTCCACGTTGCGGCTCAAACGCCTGTTCATCAGGGCAAGCTGAAATTCATAATCGAAATCAGACACAGCCCGCAGCCCCCGTAAAAGGGCGCAAGCATTATTTTGTCTGGCAAAATCCACTGTCAGCCCGTCAAAAGGCTCTGCCTCAACACCCGGGTCATCGGAAAAAACTTCCCGCACAAACGCTACCCTTTCTTCAAGAGAAAAGAGCGTATGTTTGGGCGTGCTTTTGGCCACGCCGACTATTATTTTATCGAATATCTGGCGTCCTCTGCGGATAAGGCTTGCATGGCCGTTTGTAACAGGGTCAAAAGTTCCCGGATAAAGCGCAATCTTCATATACTTTTCCAAATTTCAAGAATAGTCTGGCCAAAATTGCGGCTGGTCTGAATTTGAAGCACGGCAGGGACTTCAAATTCGGCACCTTTTTCAATTTCCGCGCAGACAAATGAGCCTGGGAGAAGAAAATCATGGCTGACAAGAGCTGAAAAGACATCTGGCACCAGATTTTTGCGGTAGGGTGGGTCAATAAAAACCAGGCCGTAGGCCATGGACGGTCTTCTGGCCATAAATTTACGCGCTGGCTCGCAGTAAATTCCACATTGTTCGGCAATGCCCAATATTTCCGCATTTAAGCGCAAAGCTTTACACAAATCAGGGGAATTATCCACGAAATCAACATGAACAGCCCCGCGGCTGATTGCCTCAAAACCAAGGCTGCCCGTGCCGGCAAAAACATCAAGCCCCCTCAAATTTTCCCATGAAATTCCACGTGATTCCAGTATGGAAAATAGAGATTCCCGGGTTCTGCCCATTGCCGGACGCGCCCCGTCATTGCCGGTTCTGATTACACGGCCGCCAAGTTTTCCTGAAATTATCCGCATGGCTTACAATTAAAATTTATTACAGGTCAGTATTTTTAGCATAAAAATTATTACAAGTCAGTAATTTTGACAGGAAAAGTTTAACAAAAGCATACCGGCAAAGCAAATTTTCAATACAAAATTATTCTTGCCGGGAAATATGCATTTTGTTTTATTGATAGTACCGTTAGAGCATTCTATAGCATTTCTTGAATGAAAAAATCCATTTCAATGGATATTTTCACTTGAAAATTGCTCAAGAGCCAAATTTGAGACTTTTGCTTTGCGCAAAATTACGATAAGAAACATTTTTCGTGACAGAACTTTTATCATTGCGGAGATGCCATGAAAAAAATAGGCGGCCTGTTGGCCATCTTTGCCATTGTATTTTTGTTTGCGTGGCCCGTTGCGGCTGCTGACATCAAAATCGGCCTGATGTGTCCGCTTACCGGAAAATGGGCTTCAGAAGGCCAGGACATGAAGAATATAGTAAGCCTGCTTGTTGACCAGGCAAACGCGGCAGGCGGAATCAACGGCCAGAAAATAGAGCTTGTTGTCGAAGATGACGCGGGCGACCCCAGAACTGCTGCTCTTGCGGCCCAGAAGCTGGCATCTTCTGGTGTGTGCGCGGTTATTGGCACATATGGTTCAGCCGTTACAGAAGCAAGCCAGAATATTCTTGACGAGGCTGAAATTGTGCAGATTGGCACTGGCTCAACCAGTGTAAGGCTTACAGAAAAAGGACTGGAAAAATTTTTCCGCACCTGTCCGCGTGATGACGCCCAGGGAAAATCCGCGGCCAAACGCATCAAGGAAGGTGGCTTCAAGAAAGTTGCGCTTTTGCATGATAATTCCTCCTATGCCAAGGGGCTGGCCGATGAAACCCGTCAGGAACTGAACAAGGCTGGAGTGCCGGTCATTTTTTATGATGCCCTCACACCCGGGGAAAGGGATTATACAGCCATCCTTACGCGCCTCAAGGCCGCCAATCCTGATCTCATTTTTTATACTGGTTATTATCCCGAAACAGGAATGCTTTTGAGGCAGAAGAAAGAAATGGGCTGGCAAATCCCCATGATGGGTGGGGATGCCGCCAACCATCAGGATCTGCTAAAAATTGCTGGTCCTGAAGCCGCGGCCGGATACTTTTTCATCAGCCCTCCCCTTCCCCAAGACATGGATACAAAAGAAGCCCAGGATTTTCTGGCAGCCTACAAGGCCAAATACAATTCCCTGCCAGTATCCGTATGGGCGGTACTTGCCGGAGATGCCTTCAAAGCAGTAGCGGCCGCGCTCAAGGAAGGCAGGGCCGACCCGGAAGCCATGGCCGAATGGCTCAAAACCCTCAAGAATTTGCCCGCTCTTTCCGGAACTCTTGGTTTTGACTCCAGAGGCGACAGGGTAGGCGAATTTTACCGTGCTTATGTTGTGGATGACAAAGGCGCCTTTAAAATTCAGGCCAAATAAATCCTTCATTCAGGCATATGGAACAATTTATTCAGCAACTTATCAATGGTCTTGCCGTGGGTGGCATATACGCACTGGTGGCCCTTGGCTACACCATGGTCTATGGTGTGCTGAAGCTCATCAATTTTGCCCACGGCGACCTGTTTACCATAGGCGCCTATCTTGGATTGACCCTGCTGGTAAGCAGTAATCTTGCAGGTTTGCTTACGCCTGTGGGCGCAGCAATAGCAGTTTTTATAATGGTCAGCCTTTTTGTGGCCCTGATTGGCTGGATTCTCGAACGCGCCGCCTATAGGCCGCTACGCAATGCCAATCGTCTTTCCGCCGTTGTTTCGGCGCTTGGCGCTTCCATTTTTTTTGAAAATGCCATCATGCTGATTTACGGCGCGCGAGTCTATGTTTACCCTGAATTCATGCGGCCAGATTTCAGTATCCCGCTTTTAGGCATTAATGTGCCTTTTATGCGCCTGCTGATTATTGCGGCTTCGGTAATCCTGATGGTTTGTCTCTGGCTTTTCATCCAGCGCACCCGCATGGGCGCGTCCATTCGGGCAGTTGCTATTGACCAGGCGGCATCCAGGCTCATGGGCATAAATGTCGACAGGGTAATCTCCCTGGTTTTTTTGATAGGACCGGGTCTTGGCGGCGCAGCCGGATTGATGGTTGGCATCTATTATGGACAAATTGATTTCACCATGGGCTGGACGTATGGCCTGAAGGCTTTCACTGCTGCAATCCTGGGCGGAATCGGCAATATTCCCGGCGCCATGCTTGGGGGTTTTCTTCTGGGGGTCACAGAGGCGCTGGCAGCGGGCTACATTGCCATGGCCTGGAAAGACGCGGTGGCCTTTCTCGTGCTGATTATCATTCTCATCATACGCCCCACGGGTATTCTTGGTGAGCGCACGGCGGACAAGCTATGAACCGGAAGGCACTTTACATCCTTATCCCCGCGGCACTCTGCCTGCTGCCTGTGTTTTCCAACGCCTACTGGACAGAAGTTGGTGTGATGATAGGCATTTATGCACTGTTGTCCCTGTCCCTCAATGTCATGCTTGGACAAGCCGGTATTTTCAATATGGGGCACACGGCATTTTTTGCTGTTGGCGCCTATACCACGGCCATATTGAATACAATCTGCCACTGGCCCATTTTTCTGACCATGTTGCCGGCAGGCGCTGCGGCGGGGCTTTTCGCCCTGTTCATCGCCCGACCTATCATACATTTGCGCGGCGATTACCTGCTTGTTGTTACAATAGGCATTGTGGAAATTGTCCGAATTGCTCTTATCAATAATGTTTTTGGGCTGACTGGCGGTTCCAACGGCATTTTTGGCATTTCGCGCCCAATGTTTTTCGGCTTCAAGATTGTAAAGGGAATCCAGTTTTACTATCTGGTGTGGGGAATGGTGACAATAAGCCTACTGCTTTTCCATGGTTTATGGAAATCGCGTTTCGGGCGAGCCCTGAACTATATCAAGGAAGACGATGTGGCGGCCGAAGGCTGCGGAATCAATGTAACCGACTACAAATTGTCGGCCTTTGTGCTGGGCGCGTTCTGGGCAGGCATGGCAGGCACAGTCTATGCCGCCAAGATGGTGACCATAGCGCCTGAATCTTTCAATTTCATGGAATCCGTCATGCTTTTTGCCGTGGTCATTCTTTCTGGAGGCAGCCAGATAGGAGTATTGGCAAGCGTTTTTTTGTTCATCGGCTTGCCAGAAGTGCTGCGGGAATTTTCCGAAGCCAGGATGTTGATTTTCGGCCTTGCCATGATGGTAATGATGGTTTGGCGTCCTCAGGGCCTTTTGCCGCCTCTTGCAAGAAAATATCCGCTCGCAAAAAGGCTTCTTGATGAAAATTCCACGGAGAAGGCCGCATGAGTTTACTGGCTCTGCATGATGTGACCAAGATCTTTGGCGGACTGATTGCCGTGAATGATTTGAGCTTCAGCGTGGACAAGGGGAGCATTGTCGGGCTTATTGGCCCGAATGGAGCCGGTAAAACCACAGTATTCAATTGCATCACTGGAAATTATAAACCGGAAAACGGCACCATTGATTTCGAAGGCCGCAATATTACAGGTTTGCGGCCGCATCGCATTGTTGAACTCGGAATTGCCAGGACTTTTCAAAGCATCAGGCTTTTTGGCAAATTGCCGGTAATTGAAAATGTGCTTGCCGGCAGGCATTGCCGTATGCATGCCGGCTTGCTGGCCTGCATGTTTCACGCTCCTGCCGAAAGGCGCGAAGAACAGGCCGCAATTGAGCGCTGCATGGAAGAATTGCGCTTCGTCGGTCTTGCAGGCCATGAGGCGGAAATGGCCGGAAGCCTTTCCTATGGCAATCAACGGCTTCTTGAAATTGCCCGCGCCCTGGCTTCGGATCCCTGCCTGCTGATTCTTGACGAGCCAGCAGGCGGCATGAATGATCAGGAAACCGCCGGCCTTGTCGATATTATTCTTGAAATTCGGAAACGCGGAATTACGATTCTCCTCATTGAGCATGATATGCGTCTGGTTATGAAGGTTTGCGAAAAACTTGTTGTATTGGAGCATGGAACAATGATTGCCGAGGGCACTCCAGAAGAAATGAGGATGAATCCGGCAGTCATAGAAGCCTATCTGGGCGCCGACGACGAGAATTGGTAATGAGTCTATTAAGCCTCAATGACATTCATGTTTCATACGGCAGTGTTGAAGTGCTGCATGGCATAAACCTGCATGTGGACGAAGGCGAAATTGTGACAATCCTTGGCGCGAACGGTGCCGGAAAAAGCACAACTCTGCTTACTATAAGCGGTCTGGTGCGCCCTGGTTCCGGTGAAATAGTTTTTGACGGAAAACCGCTGCTGCGCATGAAAAGCCATGAAGTTGTCGGCCTTGGCATTGCCCAATCCCCGGAAGGCAGAAGAGTCTTCGGACCAATGACCGTGTTGGAAAACCTGCGCCTTGGCGCCTTCTGCATACGGGATAAAAGCCGCGGTGAAAATAATCTGGAGTGGATATTCGATCTGTTTCCACGCTTGAAAGAACGTCATAACCAGCTTGCGGGCACGCTTTCCGGTGGCGAACAGCAAATGCTGGCCATTGGCCGCGCGCTAATGGCAGAACCCAGGCTGCTTCTGCTGGATGAACCTTCTCTTGGCCTTGCGCCTCTGCTGGTACGATCAATTTTCGAAACAGTAAAAGAAATCAACAAACGCGGCGTAACTGTGCTTTTGGTGGAACAGAACGCAAGGGCAGCCCTCAAACTTGCCAATCGCGGCTATGTGCTTGAGGTTGGAAACGTGGCCATGGAGGATAGCGCGGAAAGCTTGCTGGCCAATGCGAAAGTTCGCGAGGCTTATCTGGGAGGATAATTGGCGGTTTTATTAAACTTTTTTGGCCCGGATAAATCTAAGGATTTATCCGGGCCAAAAAGTTTTTGACGAATGGTTTATATTAGCGCATCGCCAATAACATTATCTCTTTCACGAAATTTCTGCTGCAGCATGAACGGCAGGGTGTCAGGATCGGCGGGATCGTATTCGAACATGACAGCTGTTCCATAGCAAGTAAAATACTTGCTGCCATCTGGATGAAATGCCACATTCTCATTATAACCCACAATAGCCTGGGCGCCCTTGTTTACAGCCCTTGCAGCCATTCCAAAAAAAGCCTCTTCCGAATCATAGCCCCTGCAGCAAACAAGCCCAAGAACCTTGGCAATGCGCCTGCCTTCCACTTCATGGGTTGTTACCACCGGAAAACGACCGGCATTGAAAAGTTCACGCACATGAGTCGTTGATTCCGAATTGCGGCTGTTTTTATCGGCCTTGCGGCTTTTTTTGTCTCCTCCCATCAAAAAGAACATGGCAACCTCCAGTAATAAATCAAAAATTGCTGTTTTTACGACATATTGTCGAACCAATATCGGCGAGATATATTGTGTACATTGCTATGCAAACTGTTTGCCAAAACATAATTAGCGTGTAATTTCAACATATTACGCAATACATTACACAAGAAAATCCGCCTTTGCCACAGGCAAAGACGGACTTTTTGACAGAATTATAAAGAATGAAAGATTTAACGATTTGACATGGTGCGCTGATTGGCCAATTTTGCAAAGGAATTATATGCGTTATGGCAATTTATGACATCAGTTGTCAGAATCTTTTTCTGTGGAGTGAAAAAGCCTTCTTTCAAGCCGGCATCAAGGCTTTGCAAGTATTTGTCAACCGTTTTCAGATAGCCCCTGTATTCCCGTTCCAGTTGTGGAGAAGCGGGAAAAGGTGGCCTTTTGGCGTCTGCCAGAACTTGGTCCAAATTTTGACGCAAGGCAGACACGGCTGATTTGTCCGTATTTTCCAGAACGAGCAAGGCAGTTATTTCCCGAAAAATGGAAAACATTTTGCTTGCATCGAGAATTTGCCTTTCAAGAGGATGTTCCCTGAGCAAAATTTCCTGGGCCTGCTCAGCCCTGGCATCAACCATTTCAAGCCAGGTTTTCCTGGCTTTCATAAAGCGTGAATGGTTATCGGCAATCTTTTTACCAAGCTTTTTGCCTTCTTTTCCATTATCCCGGATACTGTCATCGGCAACGTATTGTTCCAGGCTTGTGTAATCTTTCAGCATTGAGCCAAGCGCCTGGTCCATTTCCTGAAAAGCCGCTGCCAGCGCAGCTTCCTCTTTTTCATTGAAAATGCCTTTTGGAGGATGCATTGCTTTTTTGGCTCTGTCTGCCCCGTGCGCACGCGGTTTCTTCGGCAGTCTCCAGACATCAAGATAATAATTGATATTATCGTAGAGGGCATCTGGCAAGGCATAGTATCCATCTGTCAAAACAACGGTAGCAAGATTGCTGAATTGCAGGGTGCGGTCAGCATTCTCTCTCTGTTCTTCTGTTATTTCCGGCAAAGATTTTTTGCCGCCGCTTTCGGCAACGACGGGGGATTCGTTGTTCATGGTCAATGCCGGGCTGGCCTTGTCATTTTGTGAAGCATCTTCGGAGGAACAACCCAGAAGAAAAAGGCTCAAAACAAGATAGGGCAAAATTTTCATTTTATGCTCTTTTCATCGGTATGAGCTTCGATCCAGGCATTCAAGCCAAGCAAATTCTCCCCCCAGGGGAAAACATCGCATTTTAGCAGATCCCCTATTCCATAGAAAAGCGTGTCCGCATATTCCGCAGCATCCCTGTCGGTAGTGGCATCGCCCACCATCAGCACTTCATCTGCCGACAAGCGTGTTTCAAGCACTATTGAGGCCAGAATTTTATCCTTTTTTGGTGGATAGCCATATATGCCTTTAAAATAGGCAGTCAGCCCCCTCTCGCGCAGCACAAGCTGTAATTCTTCCTGGGGAGCTCCTGAACAGACATACATGGGCAAGATACCTTGCCATTTTTCAAGCACTTCACGGGCACCGGGAATCATCTCGCACTTTCGCACTTCATCCAGCGCATACTGGGCAAAAAGCTCCCCCCATTTTGCAGACTCTTCCGGTGTAATTTCACGCCCCAGGATTTCCCGGAAAAACCAGGCAAATTTCAATGTTCTGCTCACGCCGCCATGCATGGTATGATACATTACAAAACGATCCCTGGCCTCATCCCCATAAGGTTCTGCAATGCGCCCGATGGCCGTGGTCTTTACCGGCACTCTATCCAGCAATACTCCATCAC
>VSMX01000045.1 GCA_009773975.1 Desulfovibrio sp.
CGCTCCCATCCGCATCTGATTCAGGCCTGTTTTGCGCAAGCAGGATGTGTTTAAATATAAAATAGATGATCAGTAAGTAATGATAAGAGGTCTTTTCCAGTCCCATTCACATGGAATCTTGCAAACAGTGCCATTGTCAGGTCAACCATCTCAGGTTAAAACTGCACATGGGAACTCCCTGAGCATCATGCCCTGTTGGTGGTGAATTGGTAAAATCCATTCTTTTTGCAAGAAAAATGTCCGATGAAGTCGAAACTATCCCACAATTATGGAACTGCGATGCGGCTCTGGGAAAAATTTCAAATGGAGAATTTTACTAAAAACACAGTGCTGCATCCACGGAAAGTGCGAAAAATCCTGGACACTACCCATGTCTTTGATTTTGGCTTTCTCGATAGCTGAATCTGTAAGAATGGCGGGCATAAATCACTCTTTTTGGGATAACTTTTTCCCATGATTTGGGTCACGAGCCATTGTTATCCAAAAAGTTTCCATATTCAAATGTGTTTGAATGATACACCCATGATACAGCATGAAACAGTAATTAAAGCAAAAAGCCTGTAACTTTTGATGCTTACAGGCTTTTTTGTTACTGTACGGAACAGTGCGAAATCAGCAAATGGTGGAGATGGGGAGAGTTGAACTCCCGTCCGCAAATAATCCACACGCAGCATCTACAGGTTTAGGCCAAAATTAAATTTTATCATGTCATGAGCCTTTGGCCGGGCATAACAAGACGAGTTTCCCGGTAAAAATCTCGCGAAAAACCCCGGCAAACACCAGTTTTCGCCAGCCTGACGAATGTCGTTCCGAAAAATTATCAGGCATCATCTTTCAGAACGTGATCGCCTGAGCGATCATGTAGCCTGGCTGCTAGGCAGCGTAAGCGTATTCGTAATCGTTGTTGGCAATTACTTTTTTGCCGCTTTTTACGAGGCCAGCGGCGCCTCGACCTGCCGCAACGGCTTCCATATCCACGTCGAAACCAATGCATCCCCGTTGGTTACAAAATAAGATAGCCAGGGCATTTTGACAAGTCATTTTCTTAACAAATCCAGGGGTGGCGCAGATTCATTCCGTTCTCGCTGTAGTAATGAACTATAAGGCTTTTTCCCGCTACTACCCAAAAGTTTCAATACATTTACGGAGCAAATTAAGTCGTGAGCATTTGTCTGTGATGAGCGGAATTTCTCCCGCAGGCAGGTTATATGTCCAGATACAGGAAAGATCATTCAAGGGGGCGGACGTGATTTCCTTTCTCCGTCATTTGCTCATGCATATCACAGGTAAAATTCTCGTGGTATTGGATGGCTGTCAAATTCACAGAAGTAATGAAATCAAAAAATTTTTGGTCGAAGATGCAGAGAAACGCATTTGGATTGACGCCTTCCTCCATATTGTCCGGATCTAAATCCGGATGAGGGAGTCTGGAACAATTTGAAAAGAGTGTGTTTGAAAAACCAAATCTTTTCTGGCTTGAAGGAACCTGGAAAAGGGTTGCGAAAAGCAATCATGCAGTTTCGTTCCCGCCCCCAATTGATTCAGGCTTGTTTTGCCCAGACAGGCTGTGTTTAAATATAAAATGAAATATCAGTAATCAGTGGTTCCTTAAAAATACCTTGACTTCTGAAGCGGGTCCATGCATGAAATTTATAATATGTTTTAGGCGATGGACTCATCCTGTTTTTTTCCATAAGAATATGCATGGGATGGAAAATGACGGCATTATGAGAATAAATAATATTAAAAAAACGTTAATAAATTGACAAGTTATCTCTATGATTAAGTTTCTGGACATCGTCTGTCATTTTTAGGGCAATTTCGTGCATCGAATAAAAATACAATGGCCGGAGCCATATTAAGTTTATCCGGTGAACCAAAAAATATTCTTTATCCATGGCGCTGGTGATACTGCTCAAAGCTCTGCCAGGTATTACGCCATGGAAAAATACCTGAAAAGCCTCAAGCCTCTTTCCTATTTTACACACGCAACATATGCTGCATCGCTAGAAAGTTTGCTCGTGCAAACAGAAAGCGCAAATCACAATTCAATATTTATTGGCGAGAGCTTTGGAGGCTTCTGGGCAGCGCAGCTTGCGGCAATCAAGTGGGCTAATTGCATCTTGCTAAACCCTGTTGTATATCCGGCAATTCAGATGCAGCAATTTACGGGGCGCCTTATTCAAGCAAATGGAGAGCCGCTATCCGGGGCCCTTCTCAAGGAATACGCGAGCGCGTTTGATCCTCGTCCAAGGCTGAAAAACAGATTAATCCTGGTGCTGGGCAAAAACGATACGGTGCTTGACCCGGAGCTTTCCTGCAAATATTTTCACAATATTGCGAATCTCATGATTATGACTGATGATGTCCACACTGTGGACAAGCCGGAAAGCATTCTCAAAATAGCTGAAGCTATCTTCAAGATAAAAGCAGAAAGTTTTTTGAAATACCTATGCAGGCGAGTAAGGGATATATCCTTATCATCATCGGTTTTTTAATAATTTTTTCTACAAGGTATAACGATGGATGCGGTATTGGGCACGGCTGGCCATATTGATCACGGAAAAACTTCCCTGGTGCGCGCATTGACAGGCATCAATTGTGATCGTCTGGATGAGGAAAAGCGCAGGGGCATTACAATAGAGCTGGGCTTTGCATGGCTTGATCTGCCAGATGGACGGCGCCTGGGAATTATCGATGTGCCTGGCCATGAACGCTTCGTCAAAACCATGGTCGCCGGGGCTGCAGGAATTGACTGTATGCTTCTTGTAATCGCCGCGGACGAAGGGGTAATGCCCCAGACCAGGGAACATCTTGATATCTGTTCCCTGCTTGGAGTTCGTTCTGGCATTGTTGCTCTCACCAAAACTGACATTGTTGACGAAGACTGGCTGCAAATGGTTACTGAAGATGTCAAGGATAATTTGCGTGGCACCTTTCTTGAAGGGGCGCCAATTATCCCCGTTTCGTCGGCAAACGGTAATGGTATTGGCGCATTGCGCACAGCAGTTATCGGCATGGTTGCAGCCCTTGAAGGCAGGCAAAGAACCGATCTTTTGCGCTTGCCGGTGGACAGGGTATTTACCTTGAAAGGTTTTGGAACCGTAGTAACCGGTACCCTTGTCTCCGGCTTGTGCAAACAGGGAGAGGATATCAGCATCTTTCCTGCCGGCAAGCAGGCAAGGGTCAGGAGCATTCAGGTTCATGGCAATCAGGTGCAGGAGGGCAGGTCTGGGCAGCGCTGCGCCATGAACTTGCAAGGTGTGGAGGTGGATGAAATTCAGCGGGGAGACATAATAGGGCGCCCCAATACCCTTTTTCCTTCAAAAAGGTGGATCATTCATCTGAGCTGTCTTTCAAGCGCGCCGCATCCCATCCGCCAACGCATGGAAGTACATTTTCATCATGGATCAAGAGAATCTTCGGCAAAGATAATTTTCAGGGACAGAGATGATCTCAAGCCAGGGAAAAGTGCCATTGCCGAGCTTTATCTTTCCCAAGCGATAGCAGGTGTTTTCGGCGATCATTGCGTTTTACGCGCCCATTCACCCCTACGTACAATAGCGGGCGGCACCCTGATTGATCCTTTGCCCCCTGTTTTGCGTGCAAGGGACCCACTTTTCGGAAAAAAGTTTTCCGCGTTGGAAGAATTGGCAAGGCTTGCAGAAAAAAACAGGAGTAAACTTTCATCTGCAGATGCCCGGGAATTGGTCAGTTTGGCTCTTTCGTTGCGTGATATGCCCGGAGCAGATGAAAAACGTCTGACTGTGTTGACAGGTCTGCCATCGAATGTGCTGGAAGCCGCATTGAAGAAAACAGCGGAAAAAGGACAGGCTATTTGCTGGGATTCTGCCACAAAATCCTGGGTGGACAAGGATGTATTCGATGCAAGTCTGGACAAATGCCTTGAAAGAATTGCCGAACTCCATGAACGTGAGCCGCTGAAGGGTTTTTTTGCGCAGAATGCGCTGTGCTCGGGTTGGGGTGATAACCTGCCTTCCCGATATACCCAGAAAGTGCTTGATCGTGGTATAAAAAGAGGCCACCTCAAAGAAGAGGGCAACGGATTGAAACTTGCCTCGTGGGAAGTCAAGCCCGATGCGGATCAATCGGAAATCATGACGCGGCTTCAGGATATGTATGAAAAAAGCGGATTAACACCGCCAACTCTCAAGGAAGTACAGGAAACACTT
Organism: Desulfovibrio sp.; assembly: GCA_009773975.1. Classification (GTDB taxonomy): domain Bacteria; phylum Desulfobacterota; class Desulfovibrionia; order Desulfovibrionales; family Desulfovibrionaceae; genus Desulfovibrio. The sequence continues at coordinate 4,194 of VSMX01000045.1, forward strand.
TCTGCAGATCTAAAACAGATAATGTCAATTTTGGCTCACCTGTGCGAAAATGGGCATCTCGTAAGAATTCAGGAAGGTTTCTATTATGACAAGGCAGTTCTTGATGACATATTGCAAAAAGTACGTAAATGGTTTGCCAATCATGACAATCTTGACGTTGGCGCAATGAAGACAATTTTTGGCATTTCCCGCAAATTCGCTATTCCGCTTTTGGAATATCTGGACTCAATCGGAATCACATACCGCGTTGGCAATCAGAGACAGTTGCGTAAAACAGGAAATTAATTTCTTATTCTCCCAGCTTTCGAAATGGATGTAAAATTACAGTGAGTTTGCTCTCATAAAGGATTGAAAATGTTGTCGCCGAGGCAATATGGAAGAAAACAAATAATTCTTCCCGAAAAAATTGCCCACTGGGCCGCGCAAGCCCAAAATGCCGCACCAACGAAAAAATGCTGCGGCCGCGCGAAGCGCGCCCAAATAGTTAAGTCTTGAATTTTTGCAATAATGTGGCATGGGAGAGAAAGCAATGACGAACAAATATGCTCAGATTCTAATTTTTTATGTCTTTGTCATGGTATTCATACCTCCAGTAAAATCTTTTGCCTGGGAAAGTTACATTGCGGAAACGCTGGTACTATATGTACAAAAAATTGATGAAGCCAATCTGGTATATGCAGCCAAAAAGCAGAATTCTAAAGATATTCCTTTAATAATTCGTTTTTATGGCATTGGCATACCAACTACAAAACAACCTTTTGGGTTTGAAGCTCATAATTTTCTCATAAATTTACTGCCCAAAAATTCCAAAATCATCGTAACGATTGTTGGTAAAGATGATGAAGGGATTTTAAATGCCCTTGTCCAGTATAAAGATCATTCTGTAAATAACGGTCTTGTGGACCAAGGTCTTGCCTGGGTTGAAAGGGCAACCTGCAAGGCGTTTTTCTGCCGCAGATGGTATATTCAGGAACATATTGCCCTGAAAGACAAACGAGGTATCTGGAGCCTTAATAGTACAAGAACACCCTGGCAATGGGGAACTGAATAACAATTTAATAAAATGAGTGGAAGGAGGAATTAATGACGGATTCCCAATCAATGAACGCATTCCTTGAAGAATGGAAAATAGATCCCCCAAATGTAAAACCTGCATTTATTGACTATATGAACTTTCTGGAAAGCGCTCCAGATATTGTAACTGATTTCAAAAGCAGACCTCAAATTAGTTATTCTTTGCGCGCAAGGAATACATCGCAAACAAATCGGGATCTGTTTGTTTTGATCGATGTAGTCGATGACGACCCACAAAACCGTTGGCTTTCGGTTTGTTTTTATGCTCATCTGGTAACCGACCCCGAGGAAAATGGAGATCTTGTGCCAGCAGGACTTTTTGGAGAAGATGCTATATGCTTCAACCTTGATGAAGACGATGAAGCTATGCGCAGCTATATTAAAACCAGATTGAAAGAAGCCGTTCAAAATACCAAAAATCAACCAAATTGGTAGCAAGCAGGGCTTTGCGTCTTGCGCCAGTGAGGGGTTTGAAACCCCTCACTGTAACGTACGCATCTTATATTCCGCCGAAAGTGTAGGGGGCGGGCTTATTCGGCCTGACTGCCGATGTTTCAAACCAAAAGGTATTTTCATGGACAAGGACATGAATCTGGACAAAAGCTTTTTTCAAAACATATTTGAACATAAGTGCCTGCCTTAAATGAATGTTCATATCCAGCCCGGCATTTGGCAAAAATGCCTTACATTGCTCCCACGCTATCAGGGAAATGAACAATATTTTTGCTTGGTACTTTTTTACAGGAAAAACAATGTCTAAAACATTATTGGTCACTGGCGGCGCTGGTTTTATTGGTTCCTCATTAATCCACAAGGCAGTTGCTGCAACGGATTGGAATATTATCAATATTGATAAATTAACCTATTCCGGGAACTTGTCTTCCCTTTCTGAAATCGAGAATAATCCTCGTTATAATTTTATCCATGGCGACATTGCGGATATGGATGCCGTGAGAGCGGCTTTGGAAACATACAAGCCTGATGCAATCATGAATCTTGCAGCGGAAAGCCATGTTGACAGGTCAATTGATGATCCTTCACCTTTTATTGAAACAAATATTAAAGGGACTTTTATTCTTCTTGAAGAAACAAGGAGATATTGGAAGAATCTTCAATTGTCCTCCCCAGATAAGGCAAAAAATTTCAGATTCCATCATATCTCTACCGATGAAGTTTTTGGTGATCTTGCAGAAATAGATGGCAAAAAACAATTTTTTAGCGAAAAGACTCCCTACGCGCCAAGTTCACCATATTCTGCCAGCAAAGCCAGCTCTGATCACTTGATACGCGCATGGCATAGAACCTATGGTTTGCCAACCCTCATTACAAATTGTTCAAATAATTATGGTCCAAGACAATTTCCTGAAAAGCTTATTCCGTTGATGATTATAAGTGCCATGGCTGGAAAGCCTCTTCCAGTGTATGGCACTGGTTCGCAAATACGTGACTGGCTTTATGTTGATGATCATGTGGATGCATTGTTGCTTGTTCTTGAACGTGGACTTCCGGGTGAAACTTATGCAATTGGCGGAAATTGTGAAAAAACGAATATTGAGATTGTCCACGGAATTTGCAGTCTGCTTGAAGAACTGATACCGGAGCAAAAATCCCAAAATATTTCTCATTACAATGAACTAATTACTTTTGTACAAGATCGCCCAGGCCATGACGCCCGTTATGCCATTGATGCCTCGAAAATTAGCTCGGAACTCGGTTGGAAACCAAAAGAAAATTTTTCAAGCGGGTTAAGGAAAACTGTTCAATGGTATCTGAATAACAAGACCTGGTGGAAAAAAATCCTTGACGGAACATACAGATGCCAGCGACTGGGCACAAATATTTGAGAGGATGTAATGAATTATAAAGGTATTGTTTTGGCCGGAGGATCGGGCACAAGATTATATCCAATAACATTGGGCGTATCAAAACAGCTTTTGCCAATATATGACAAGCCGATGATTTATTACCCGCTTTCTGTGCTCATGCTTGCCGGAATCCGTGAAATTTTGCTTATTTCCACACCCCAGGATCTTCCTCAATATAAACGATTATTAAAAGATGGCTCCGAGTTCGGTATAAAGTTGGAATATGCCGTACAACCCGCACCTGATGGCATTGCACAGGCTTTTCTGATAGGAGAAGATTTTATCAATCGTGGTCCAGTAAGCCTTATTTTGGGAGATAATATTTTCCATGGACAGCATTTTACGGAAAAATTGAATAATGCAACCCAAAATATTAAAGGCGCAACCATTTTTGGTTATTTGGTAAAGGATCCAGAACGTTTTGGTGTCGTGGCCTTTAATAAGGATGGAAAGGCCATTGGCATTGAGGAAAAACCACAAAATCCTCTTTCCAGATATGCGGTAACCGGGCTATATTTTTATGATGATAAAATTGTTGATATTGCAAAAACATTGCAGCCATCAGCCCGTGGCGAGCTTGAAATTAGCAGCGTCAACCAAATATACCTTGAACGTGATGAATTAAATGTCGAAAAGCTTGGGCGCGGATTTGCGTGGCTGGATACAGGTACCCATTCCAGTTTAATGGAAGCGTCTTCCTATGTGGAAACCATTGAAGCGCGACAAGGATTAAAAATAGCCTGTCTGGAAGAAATTGCCTGGAAAAGAGGCTGGATAACTGATGAACAGATGGAAAAATCAGGCAATCTGTTTTCCAAAACGGATTATGGGCAATATCTGCTAAAACTCCTGCAAATTGGCAAGTGATCTTTCGAATATTCATCAAGATTCGATTTTGAATTGGTACTTCTCCCATGGATGAAAGAACCCATATTTTTTTATCGGAAACTGGACCGGTTCTTTGTGTAGATATTGGCAGTCATACCCAAGCCGCCCTTCTCGCAAAACCTGGAATTGATCCGGAAAACTGGCCAACTTTTACCCTTCCCTCACCGGCTCAATCAATAGCGCAAAGAATCAGGGAGTTGACCATTCTTAAAAAGGGGATCTGGTTATATGGAGATGAGATGGGGGGAGGATTTACCTATGCGCTAAGAGAACATTTGTCTTCGGAATTGCCAACCGCTTCAACTTCCGGAGCTGCTTTGTCAATTCATGATGATATTGCTTATGTGCAAGGGATGGGAATTCAAATTTGTGAATCATGCCCCCAAAATAGTGTTCCTGTATATCTTTCAGATTTTGAAACTGACTTTTGGAACAATATTCTGAAAATATCAGGTTTGCCATTGCCCCACCTTACACTCGCTGCGGTGCAGGATCATGGGAATTTTGTGCCCGGGAACAGGCATGGTCGGATTAAAAACTGGCAGGAATTGTTAATTGCTAATTCTGACCCATCGAAATGGATATATACTCAAGCTCCCGAAGGTCTTACCCGTTTGAAAACTCTTCAGACAAAAACAGGTGGGCCTGTTGCGGATACCGCTGTTTGTGCCATTCTTGGCGCAATTGCTGATCCTCATATATTGGACAGGAGTTTCAGGGAAGGAATTACCATTATCCATGCAGGCAATACCCATACTTTGGCCGCTCTCGTTTATCAGGGCAAAGTTTATGGCATATATGAACATCACACCAATAAACATGAACTTTCGTCTTTCAGGGAAGATTTGAAACAGTTCCGTAATCGCTGGCTATCCGAAGAAGTTATTCATGCCTCCGGGGGCAATGGACTTGCCTTTGGCAAAAATGTAGAAGAGGCGGGTGATTTTGCTCCTACATTTATTTTTGGACCTGGACGAGCCTTGTTTGATGGCCAGGGTAAATTTGTTGCTCCTCATGGGGATATGCATCATGCAGGGTGTTATGGTTTGCTTTATGGATGGGCAAATGGGCATTATATGTCTTGAAATTTTTTGTGATTAAAAATGCCAGTATTGGGCATTGGCCACTGCCATAATTTGCACTGGCATGGTTGGATAATATTTTTGAAAAGCATGATTTTATGCTCATGCTGCATCGACCTCCGCTTTCCTGCATCCGTCATCAGAGTTCGTATGCTGAAGAGTTAAACACGATAAAGGAAATTAGATGGAAATTTTTGATTCTGCAGAACTTTTGGACAGGGATGCAATAACAGAAATCCAGTTAAAAAGATTAAAAACGACTTTGGCGCGCACCCGCAAATGCGATTTTTATAAAAAAAGGCTGGCTGACGCTGGAATAGGGGAAAATTCGATATCATCCCCTGATGCTCTTGAAAACATTCCATTTACAACAAAAGATGATTTGCGTTCACAATATCCTAAGGGACTTTTATGCGTAAATCAGAACGAAATAGTTCGTATGCATTGTTCAAGCGGCACGACTGGCAGTCCTGTAGCAATTTGCCACACACAAAACGACATAAATTCCTGGGCAGACCTCATGGCCAGATGCATGTATATGGTTGGGGTACGCAAGGAAGATGTTTTTCAAAATATGTCTGGGTATGGATTATTTACTGGGGGTCTGGGAATTCATTTTGGCGCAGAAAGAATTGGGTGTATGACAATTCCTGCTGGTGCTGGCAATTCCAGACGACAAATCAAATTGGCCAAAGATTTCGGAACGACCGTTGCTCATATTTTACCATCTTACGCTCTAATTCTTGGTGAGCATATCCGCAATATGGGAGAAGACCCCGCCGATTATCCATTGAAAATTGCCCTTGTTGGTGCCGAACCCTACACAGAGGAATTCAGAAAAAGGCTTGAAACCCTTTTCAATATGAAAGTTTATAACTCTTACGGACTATCGGAAATGAATGGTCCAGGTGTGGGTTTTGAATGTCTCCAACAAAACGGTTTACATATCTGGGAGGATGCGTACATCCCGGAAATCATAGATCCGGTAAGTGGCAAACATGTAGATGATGGCGAAATTGGCGAATTGGTAATGACAAGCTTGTGCAGGGAAGGTATGCCCATCTTGCGTTATAGAACACGGGATCTTACACGCTTCATTCCTGGAGACTGCGAATGTGGGCGTAAACACAGAAGAATGGATCGCATTCTTGGACGCGCGGATGATATGTTTATTGTGAAAGGCGTTAATATATACCCAATGCAAATTGAACAGGTCATTATGACTTTCCCCGAGGTTGGACAAAACTACCACATACTTTTGGAGAATGACGGCCTGGGCGATGTTATGCGAGTCCAGGTAGAAATTAGGGATGAATATTTCGTTGAAGATATGCGCATTTTACACAACCTTCAAAAAACAATTGCGCAAAGGCTGCGTGATGAAATTCTCGTAACGCCAAAAGTTGATTTGGTAGAAAACAACAGTTTGCCGCGAACAGAGGGAAAGGCAGTGCGCGTAACTGATTCCCGTCAAAAAAAATAGCAGGAATTTTTGTGTCGCTAACATTGATCTCCATAATTTCTGCAGTGTTCATTTGTTTTTTATGTTTATTATTATTCCTCAATATTTTTGGCCTTCCGGCAAACTGGCTCATTCTTTTTTGCGCATTTGCATGGTCTTTTTTTTATAAAGAATCTGCCACTGACAGCGCGCTCTATTGGATCATTTTATGCGCTTTGGCACTGACCGGCGAAATATTGGAAACAGTACTGCAGATGTTCAAGGCAAAAAAACATGGATCCAGTAAAGGTGGAGCAGTAGGCGGTATGATAGGCGCAATAGTAGGCGGCATTGCTTTTGCGCCTTTTTTTCTTGGACTTGGTGCTTTGGCTGGCGCGCTTTTTGGTGCCTGGGGCGGATGTTTTATCGTTGAGTTTATGAAAGGCCGCAACCTGGGGGAAGCAAGGCATGCTGCCTACGGAACAATGACCGGGAGATTTTTGGGCACTATATGCAAATGCCTGGCCGGGGCACTGATGGTTGCAATTATCGCTCATAATATATGGCCTTCTGACAGATTGACAAGCTTCATGCCAAATTACCAATTTTTTGCTTTATCTTTGCCGTTTCGAGTCTTGTAAATGCTGCCAGAACTGGAAATTGTCCTTGTAAACACAAGGTTCCCTGAAAATATTGGTATGGCAGCGAGGGCATGCGCAAACTTCGGTTGCAAAAATATTTGCCTGGTTAAACCGGAAAAGAAAGATTTACTTAATGCAATTCCATTTGCTACTCCAAAAGGATTAAATATTTTAAAAAATATTCGATTTTCAGCATCATTGTCAGAGGCTGTATCATGCAGTAATATCGTTTACGGCACCACTGCAAGGACTGGAGGCTGGAGAAAAGCCATACAGTGTCCAGATGAAGCGGCGGAAAAAATGGTCACATATACCGATCAAAAAATTTCTCTGGTCTTTGGTTCGGAAGATAGAGGTTTGATAAATTCAGATATAATGATCTGTGATTATTTGGTTCATATTCCGACAACTTCAGAAGCAACGTCCCTTAATCTGGCTCAAGCTGTTTTGATAATGCTGTATGAATATTCAAAGGCGGCAAAAAAACAAAATATTTTCAATAAAATGGGCATTAATAAGGAAAGCCCGGGCAAACTGATTACAAACAAGGATAAAGAAAGATTACTTGAGGCATTTAAAATCATGCTTCTTGAAATAGATGGTTTGCATGGTGATAATCCTGATTATTTTATGTTGCAATGGAAAGAGATGTTTGCAAAAGCACAGTTAAAGAGAAATGAATATGATGCTCTTATGGGTTTGTGCAGGCAAGTTCACAACAAGTTAAAAAGGGATGCGTAGTTAACTGGCAACCCCCAGCCAATGCTGTGGGTTGCCAGTGTATACTGACCTCAGGATAATTTGATTCCGCAATATGGACAAAAGATTATATTATCCTGGGTAATTGGTTGGGCACAATTGGTATTGGGGCATAAACGGGGAACAGGACCAAGTTCCACAATCAATTCGCCTTCCCTTACAGATACCATTTGCTTGTTTTCCTTGAAATCAGCTGTTTTCAATACTCTTTTTACAATTCCATCAACTGGCGCCAAAACAGCCTTTTCCTGTTTCATGATGGAAACATTGAAAAGCTCTTCTCCCGCTTTAACCAGGTCTCCAGGGTGAACATACATCACCCATAAATCCCCATTACTTGGTGAGGCAACCTGGTAGTGATCAGTTGGGTCAGCCATGATTGAGCTTTTGTTTATTGAGATTGCCGGCTGTGCGACTTGTACTTCACTGCTAAGAAACTCGGAATCCAGTACATATCTGCAAATGCTGATTCCCGCATCGTTAGGTCTGGAAATACTTAATAATAATAAATGGTGGGGTTTTCCCGAGCTGTCATTAAAATTCAGATCCTGCCCAACCTTCATTCCCTCAAACCAGATATCAAGTGGCAAATTATTTGGATCACCGAAATCCGCTCTGAATTTTATTGTCTTCAGGGCATCAGATGGATGATTAAGATATAAAACAAATTCCTCATCTGTGGGGCTGCGTTTTAATAAATCTGTGCAAGCTTTAAATTCCGCATCAAGATTTGTATCCTTCAGCGTTGTCAGAGGGGATTCTTCTGTTCTCTGTTTAATAGCCTCTCTCCATTCACTCCCAAAAGCGCTTTCATACACCCAATCTGGAGGAAACCCCAAAGGAAGGCGACCAAATTTACCCAGCAAAAGATTCCTGAAAGCATCGTTGCAATCCTGATAGATGGAAAGCCTTGCACGCCGCATTTCCGGTGAAAGTTCATCTTCCGGGGTACGAGTTACTTCTCCCAAAACTTCAAGAAGATATTTGACTTCATCCTCGTCACCTCTTTTATGGGCGCCTGTTACTGCCAAAAATGCAGTATTCCACGTTATCTGTGAACCAGGAGTTACATCATGATAGTGAACAATTTTTCTGGTCCCTTCCAGAAATTTTAACATATATGGAAGAAGATGAATGTAACCCTGCTTCATTGCTCCTTCCTGTGACGAGGAAGTAGCGCCCCCGGGCATTCCATGTCTTGTTACATCATAGTCCAGTCCCTCAAAATATGGAGAACAATAACGATCATAATAAGGCATTATCTGTTTGCAAACGAAATTGGCATCCCTGATGGCATCTTTATTTAAATGACATTTCAGGCCGAGTTCATTTTCCAGGTAAGACATTGTGGACAAGACATCGCCTTGCCCATAAGAACGGACTGCGGCGCCAAGGCCAACATCCAGAATATGCGCTCCAGCTTTTGCTGCCGCGCCGCATGCTGGCACAAATAATCCATCTGTGTAGTGGCGATGGTAATGCATCACTAGATCCGGCCACGATTTTTTAATGGAAGAGACGAGGCTGGCCATAAAATGCGGGGGGCATACTCCGGCCATATCTTTTAATCCAAGAATGATATGCCGGGAGGCTGTCTGGGCATTCTCACCCATGACTGCCCCACACATTTGCAAAATATTTCTCGTCACATCCAGATAATGCGGAACATCAAATTCTTTACTGTATGAAAGGGAGATAGCGGGTTCAAAAATTACATCCCTGTGTGATAGCACTACTTCTGCGATGGGACGCATATTTTCTATATGATTTAAAAAGTCAAAACAGCGCACAACCTGATAATATTCGCATATCATTTCGCCTGTTTTGCGCATCAAATTCGAAGGTTGCGGAGTATAACCCAAAACATTTGTGGAACGTACAAGCAACTGTTTGAAAGTCTTGGGAGCAAAGCTATTCCATTCTTTGGCCTCTTCAAATGGGTATGTCATATTGGCCATCATGGCCACATGAAAATGCGCGCCCCCGCCATTTTCGATAGAAAAATAACCCACATTATCCAGATATGGCCCAATAAGCCTGTCTTCAGCCAAACGAAATCGGTTTCCCGAATTGGATTGGGTAAAATCCCTGGGAGTAGTATCTGTAAAATGGATGTAATCTGAATCCCTGATGTAATCCAGTGTTGCCAATCGGTCGCCATGAGGGTAGGGCGACGGCCTGCGTTTAACTGATTGGCTTATATGCGGCAATACCGGGCAAAATGGGCCCAGTGTGGGAGTTGTAATTGACCGGTATTCTCCTAGCATGACATGAGGATTATAGCCTTTGGCGGAAATTTCGGCCACAAGCCTGGCAAGCCTCTCTCCTTCTGGCGCAATATCCCTGTAACGCATCAATTCCGGATGATCAGAAATAAAATTGGTATTGATTTCTCCAGCACGGAATTGAGGATGTTTTATAACTTTGTGGAAAAATGGAATTGTGGTTTTTATCCCGCCTATGACATATTCGCCAAGCGCTCTATCCATAATGCCGATAGTTTTTTCCCAATCATGGGCATAGGCAATTAAAAGGGATCCGGCAGAATCGTAATTGGCTGGAAATTCGTATCCGGCAGTAATATTGGAATCAAGCCTTACGCCCGGGCCACCAGGAGAAACATACCTTGAGATAAGGCCAGAATTAGGCGCAAAATTATCCTGGGGATTTTCGCAATTTATGCGTACCTGCATTGCACAATATGATGGACGCAATTCCTCTTCGCGATAGCGAAGCTCGGCTCCAAAAGCGATTGCAATTTGTTCTTCAACAAGATCTATCCCATAGCGGGATTCGGTAATGCCGTGTTCTACCTGAAGACGTGTGTTAATTTCAATAAGATATGGATTACCATCTGGAGTAACAAGAAATTCCACGGTCGCGAGAGAATGATATCCAACTGATTTTATAAGTTTGCGGGCATAGTTTTTCAATCTATCCCTCAATTCAGGAGTGATGCCTTTCCATGGAGATGGAGTAATTTCAATCAGCTTTTGGTGATTTCTTTGTACAGTGCAGTCGCGTTCATCGAATGCAAACACATTTCCATACATATCTGCGATAACCTGGATTTCAATGTGTCTGACATCAGCCAAAAATTTCTCTACAAAAAGGCGGGGATTGCCAAAAGATGCCTGCGCCATTGAGGAAGCCTTGAAAAAGGCGTCTTCAAGTTCGGATTCATTATGGATGGCAAAAATACCCCGTCCTCCTCCGCCACCTTCGGCTTTAAGCATAATGGGCAATCCTATTTCAGAAATAAGTTTTCTGGCAGTAGGAATATCAACAGCCCCATCTGAACCTGGAACAACTGGAATACCAAGCTTTTGTGCAACCTGGCGGGCCTGAACCTTGTTGCCCAAAAGATTCATTGCATCGGCAGTCGCGCCAATAAAGGTTATATCGGCGGCCTTGCATTTCTGGGGAAAGCGGGTGTCCTCCGATGCAAATCCCCAGCCTGGGTGAATACCCATAACGCCACGCTTTTTTGCCTTTTCTATTATCAGATCCAGATCCAGGTAGGCCCGGGGTTCAGAACCCAAAAGCAGGAGCTCCTGGGCAGCTGAAGCCGCTGGGGCGGTTTTGTCAACATCGGTGGCCGTCATTGCGGAAATGGCATCAAAACGCTCACGGATTGAGCGGCATATTCGTCTTGCCGGAATGCCTCTGTTGGCAACAAGAATAACTTTACCCTTGAGAAAATTTTGAACATCCGCAAAAGTTTTTCTGCCCATTAATCTGTTCCCCCAAAAAGCTGAAAATGCTGTTATAAGA
>VSMX01000046.1 GCA_009773975.1 Desulfovibrio sp.
ATATGAGTTATTGCAAAGTTTTCGCAATATAAATATTATCAGGCCCGGCATATATGCTGATGCCGGGCCTGACATTTATAATAAAATCAAACGGAGAATTTTGTCATGGATAAGCAAGTCGCGGATCTGATGAAGGATCAGGTCAACAAGGAATTTTATTCGGCCTATCTTTACCTGGATATTTCCAACTATTACTATGAAAAGAACCTGGACGGCTTCGGCCACTGGTTCATGCTTCAGGCCAAAGAAGAACAGCAACACGCCCTGAAAATACTCAAATATTTGCAGGACAATAACGAGAAGGTGAAGCTGGAGACAATTCCGGCCCCGGAATTCAATTTTACCAATCTGCGCGAACCCCTGGTCGCCACCCTCAAGCACGAACAGTATGTTACCGGCCTTATTCACGCCATTTCCAAGAAAGCCCGCGAGAGCGACGATTTTCGCAGCTATCAGTTCATGGAATGGTTTGTGGCAGAACAGGGCGAGGAAGAAAAGAACACCAGCGACCTGATTGCCAAATATGACCTTTTTGGCGATGACCCCAAGGGCCTTTACCTGCTCAATAACGAGCTCGGCGGCAGGACGGAGACAGCCGAAGCCGCCACTGCCTGATTTTCCTTCAAATTTTTAAAAACAGAATGGCCGGTTATTCCGGCCATTCTGTTTTTTTTTGGCAAAAATCTGTCACCGGTTTGGTCTATGCCCTGTCCGACGGCGCGGCCGCCTTGCCGGCGATTTTCCTTTCCATCCTGCCCATGAGCAGGGGGGAGAGCAGGCCAAGCGCGCAAAGGGCGATCAGGGCCCAGCACAGGGGGGTGGAGAAGAGGATCGAGGGATCGCCGTCGCTCAGAAGCAGGGACCGCCGCAAGCCTCTTTCGCCGATTGGGCCAAGGATAAGGCCCAGAACAATGGCAGTGGCATTCATGTCGAACTTGCGGGCCAGGTAGCCTATGCCGCCAAAAATCAGCATGATGACGACTTCAACCACATTGTTGTGAATGGCGTATGAACCGACAACGCAAAGCAGGAAAATGGAAGGAATCAGAATGGCATCGGAAAGGCGCGATATCTGGGCAAAGCCCTTGCAGCCAAGCATGCCGATGCCGAGCATGAAAAACTGCACCAGGACAAAGCCGGCAAAAAATGTATAGGTCATGCCTGCATAGGTTGTGAACAGTTCGGGCCCGGGCTGCAGGCCCTGGATGATCAGGCCGCCCATCAGGACGGCGGTTACGGATTCGCCGGGAATGCCCAGGGTGAGCATGGGGATTAATGAGCCGCCTGTTACGGCATTGTTGGCAGCTTCCGAACCGGCCACGCCCTCGATTGAGCCCTTGCCGAACTCTTCCCTGTGGCGCGAAAAACGCCTGGCTTCGTTATAGCCCAAAAAACAGGCAATGGATGCGCCAGCGCCCGGCAAGATGCCGATAATGTTGCCAATGATCCAGGAACGGATGATTGTGGGCGAAAGGCGCCTGATTTCGGGAAAGCTCAATGCAAACTTGTTTTTGAATTTGGTTGCGGCGGGCCTTGCCCTTATTTTTCTTTCCGCAAGCATGAGAACCTGCGACATGGAAAAAAGACCTATCAGGGCGCAGGTGACGTCCACGCCATTATAAAGCGCGCTTTGCCCAAACATGAAACGCGGCACGCCTTCCATGGGGTCCATGCCCACTGTGGAAATCAAAAGACCAAGCACGCCGCTCATCAGGCCCTTGAGCATTGATTTGGAGCTTACGCCCGCAATGATGGTCAAGCCGAAAAGAGAGAGCCAGAAATATTCGGGGCTTTTGAATTTCATGGCCAGCTGGGCCAGCGGGGGCGAGAAGAAATACAGGGAAATGCAGCTTAAAAGACCGCCGCAGAAAGAGGCAAGGCAGGCGACTGTAAGCGCCCGGGCGGCCTCGCCTTTAAGGGTCAGCTGGTAGCCTTCGATTGCTGTCGCTGCGGAGGCCGGCGTGCCGGGCGTATGAATCAGGATGGCGCTGATTGAGCCGCCAAAAATCGCGCCGCAATAAATTCCGCCAAGAATGATCAGGCCCGTTGCCGGGTCCATGCCGAAGGTGACAGGCAGGAGCAGGGCCACGCCCATTGCGGCCGAAAGGCCCGGCAAGCAGCCTATGGTAACGCCAACCGCGGTGGCCAGGGCCATTGCGAAAAGATTGAGCGGGCTCATGGCATGGAGGAAGCCCGCTCCCATCAGAGACAAGGTATCCATAAAAGGGCCTCCTGAATGTTAGCTGAAAAGAACGCCTCCGGGCAGCGGCACTTTGAGGAACAGGGTAAAGACCCCGTAAATCAGCGCGCCCATTACAATTACGGTGCAGGCCAGGGGCAGGGGGCGAACCTTCAGGCCCAGGAGCGTGCAGACAAGATAGATGGCGCCCGCAATATAAAAGCCCAGATAGTGCAATAGCACCAGGTAGGCGATTGCGCCGAAAACCACGAAAAAAAATTGCAGCGGCACAAAGCCGCTGAATACTTCCGGCAAATCATTGATCAGCTGGCGCATTTTCGAGGCTGGGGAATACATTCGCCAAAGGCAGCGCAAAAGATAAAGAGTGTTCAGGATGGCCAGCCCGGAAATGAGGCAGAGGGGGTAAATTTGCGCGGCTGCCTTGAGCTGGAGAGCAAGATAAAGAAAAAGCGCGCAGGTGGCGTAAATGATTGTTATCGTGCCAATATCCGATCTGGTCATTATTTTCCCCGCTGTGCTTGACGCATTAAACGGACGGCACCAGTTGATGCCGTCCGCATGGTTATTTTATAAAATGACAGGGAATTTCCTGTCAGTTTTACTTGCTGTACAACTTTGAAACCGTGTCGCGGCAGAAATTTTCCTGTTCGGCTATAAGGTCGGCATACTGCTTGTTATCCTTGAAATCCAGGTTCAGGCCGGCCTTTTTGTGGGCCTCGATATTTTTGGGATCCTGCATTGTCTTGCGGAAAGCCTCGACATAGAAATCAATAATTTCCTGCGGGGTGCCCCTGGGGGCTACCAGGCCGCGGGCCGCGCCATACCACTTGTCATAGAATCCTTCTTCTTTCAGGGTCGGCACATCCGGCATTTCCGGCAGGCGTTCTTCCGAAAACACGCCAAGCACGCGCAGTTCGGGCTTGTCGCCCTTGATCAGCGGCGCAACGTCGGCCACCTTGGCGCAGGTAAAGTCAACCTCGCCCTGGCGCAGGGCCAGAAGCTGGTCGGCCGTGCCGCCGTAAGGAATGGCCTTGTAGTCAAAGCCCGCGCTTTTGGCCAGGAGCTGGGCGGCGGTGTGGTTGGAGGCTTCCACGCCATTTGTCGAGGCGCGCATGGTTGGCTTTTCCTTGCAGGCCGCCACAAGATCCTTCAGGGATTTGATGGGGCTGTCGGCCTTGACCGCCACAACGCCAGTTTCGGAAAGGTGGTTGGCAATGGGCACGACATCGGCCACGCTGAAAGTAGAATCCGGCTGGATTGCCAGGGTTGTGAAGGTGGGCAGGTTGATAAAGCCGATTGTCTGGCCGTCCGGTTTGGCATTGACAAGCTGGGTCCAGCCAATCTTGCCGTCCGCCCCGGGCAGGTTGTTGATGACCAGTGTCCTGCCAATGTTCTTTTCCGCTTCAGAAGCGAGAATCCTGGCGCCGGTATCCGTGCCGGAACCCGCCTTGTAGGCAACGATTACATTGACGTCGCCCGAGGGCGCCCAGGCGGCCATGGACGATACAGGCGCAAGCAAAAGGGCTGCGGCCAAAAGGACAAAAAGTTTTTTCATGCCTCTTCTTCCTTGCTTGAGGTGCTGAATTTTTCGATAAAAATTATCGTTTATCTTTTGCCATTTTGCAAGTGAATACGTCTGGCCATCCTGTTCATCAGGGAATGGTATATATCGGGCATGAAAAAGCGCGCCAGGGGCAGGTATAGAAAGGCAAAAACCAGGCAGCCGCCAAAAAGCGCGGCGCAGGCCGTTATAAAAGGTATGGCCGGCAGAATGTTTTCCAGGCAGGTTATGGCCAGCCAGGCGCAAAAGGCAGGCGGAACGGAACAGGCGAGGGAAAGCGAAACAAGCTTCCAGAAGCCGGCAAAAGCGCCGCTGCCATTTCTTTTTGTCCAGATGATTGCCAGCCAGGCCACATAAACGGTTACGGCAATTCCCGAAAGGAAGGGGATTGCCCAGGCCCCCAGCGGCACGGCCAGCCAGTAATAAAGCGGAACGCAGACAATTGTGATCAGGGTGCCGGTAATCGCAGGCGTCAGGGTATCGCCATGGGCATAATAGGCCCGCACAAGCACCATATAGACTATCCAGGCAGGGGCGGCCAAAAGCATGATCTGCGTCAGGGGCAGGGCAGCCAGGGTTTCGGCAATTCCGAATTTTCCGCCCTGAAAAATTATTTCCAGTATTTGCCGCGCCCCTGCCGTCATCATCAGCGCGCAGGGAATGATCAGCCCGATGCCCGCAAAAAGAGCCTTGCGCAAGGTTGCGTCAAACTCTTCCCTCTTATTGTCGGCCAGCAGCTGCACAAGAAAAGGATAGGAAGCGACAGCAACGGCCTGGCCCATCAGGCCAATGGGCACCTGGGCAATGCGGCGCCCGTAATTGAGAAGGCTGACCCAGCCTTCCCCCAGCAAACTGCCGAAAACGCGCAAAAATTGCTCGTCCAGCATTACAACGGTCTGGCCAAGCATGAGAGGCAGGGCGATAAAAAGAAATTTCCGGAAAAGCCTGTGTTTCCAGACCAGAGAGAGGCGCAGGCCGTCTTTCATCGCCACGGACATGGGCAATAAAAACGCGCCGGCCGCCGCGCCTGTTGTAACGCCAATGCAATAGCCGGTCATGCCAAAGGAAGCGCGGCCGGAATCCGAATCCGGGAAAAAGAGCGGCAGAACAAGGCCAAAGGCCAGAATCGCGCCATTATAGATCAATGGCGTAAGGGCAGGCACGGAAAACTGGCGCCGCAAAAACAAAAGAGCGGTAAAACAGGCGCCGCAAAGAAAAAATACCTGGGCCGGCAGGATAATGCGCATGAAAAAGGCCAGCCTTTCCGCCTGTTCGGGGGAAAAGCCCGGCGCAACAAGCCTGACAAGATGGCCGGAAAAGATCATGCCCCCCGCTGTGAGGACGATAGAGGCAATGGCCATCCATAAAAAAATGCAGCAAAAAAATTGCCAGGCGGCTTCCTCGTTTTTCCTGAAGCAGGCGGCCAGGATGGGAATGATGGTGATTGACATGAAGCCGCCGGCCAGAAGATAATTTATAATGTCCGGCACCACAAAGGCGGCAAAATACATATCGGCTTCATTCCCCGCGCCAAATTGCCAGGAAATCACCTTGTCCCGAATCAGGCCCATCAGGCGCGAAAGTATGGCGCTTGCGGCCAGAATCAGCGCCGCCAGCCCCATTTGCTGTCTTTTGCCGAGAAAGCCCATCAGCTTTTCTTCCCGCCTTTCCCTGTTTTTCCGGCGCTCCTTTTTGCAGGCTGCGCTTTTTGGGCGGCCGGTTTTTTGGCGTTTCCTGAATGTTTTTTTCCGGACTTCCGCCCGTTCCTTTCGCCGGTCTGGCGACCGCGCCTTTTGCGGGCCAGACCAGAGGAATACCTGTCCATTTTTTCCGGCAGAAAACGCATTTCAAGCCTGGCCATGTCGGCTTTTTCAAGCCGAACGCGCGCGGCCTGCCCCAATTTCCAGATCTGGCCGGTTTTTTGCCCGATCAGGCACTGGGCCTTTGCATCAAGCTCAAACCAGTCGTATGCCAGATCGTCAAGCCGAATCAGCCCTTCAAGAGGCATGGAGGCAAGTTCGACAAAAATGCCGAAATCCGTAACTCCGCTCACGGAGGCGTCAAAGACTTCTCCTTCATGCCCCTGAAGCAGCAGGCAGCCCATGCGGCGCGTCATTTCCCTTTCACATTCCATGGCCTTGCGCTCGAGAACATTGAGCTGGTTGCCAATGTCCTGCAATTCGTCAACCGTGGGATTTTTGCCAACAGCTTCGCCAAGGTCGCTTTTCAGGGCGCGATGGACAAGCAGGTCCGCATACCGCCGGATTGGCGAGGTAAAGTGGCAATAGGCTTTTGAAGCCAGGCCGAAATGGCCGATATTTTCGGGCTGATAGCGCGCCTGCTGCATTGCGCGCAGGCAAAGCCGGTTGACCACATATTCCGCGGGCGTGCCGAAGGAAGCGGCAATGATTTTTTGCAGGGCATCCTCGGCGGGCTGGCCGTTTTTGATTATTCCGGCAGGCAGGTTTTTCACGGCTGTCGCCTGGAGCGTGGCAAAAAGCGCGGCCAGCCTTGTTTCTTCCGGCGCCGGATGCACCCGGTAAAGAAAGGGAATTTTCGATGTTGAAAGATGGCGGGCCACGGCCTCGTTGGCCGTGATCATGAACTCTTCGATCAATTTGTGGGCGTCGTTTCTTTCCGCGTTGCGCACCCCGGTAATGGAGCCGTCTTCCGCAAAACTGTATTGCGGCTCCGGCAGGTCAAAGTCCAGGGTTCCGCGTTCCTTTCGCACCCTGGCCAGGATTTTGTAAAGCTCGTGGGCGTCCCCGAGCATCTTGCCGATCTGGTCCGCGTCGCGCAGGGGGTTTTTACCCCTGGCCAGGATTTTCTGGCCAGGGTTATCAAAAAAATGCTGGACATCTTCATAAATCAGTCTGCCCCAGGACTGCATGACAATGGGCGCAAAACGCGGCTTGCCAGGCGCGCCCTGGCTGTCGAACGGTATTTCAACCAGCATGGCCAGGCGTTTTTGAAGCGGGGCAAGGCTGCACAGGCCATTGGAAAGCTCTTTGGGCAGCATGGGCTCGACGGAAGTAGGGAAATACCAGGAATTGCCCCGGCGCAGGGCTTCCGCGTCAAGGCCGTCTGGCTCGCCGTCCGGCCGCACATAATGGCTTACATCCGCAATCGCCACCCGCAGCAGCCATTTGCCGTTTTCGCGGCAAACCTGGATGGCATCGTCAAAATCTTTGGCATCGGCCCCGTCTATGGTAACAAAGGGCACCTCGCTCATATCCTCGCGATTTTTCATATCGGCGGCCAATGGCTCGTCTGGCAGGGAAGCTGCCCGCGCAAGCGCCCTCGCGGGGAAAACCCGCGGCACTCCATGGTTGAGCTTGACCATGTCCTCCTGAACCTTGACATCATTTTCCCGGCCCAGAATTTCAACCATGGCCGCATCATAAAGATTGGAAGCAATGCGCTTTTTGGGCGAAACCAGAAGCAGGTGCCCGGGCGCAAGGCCCGGGGGAAATTCCTCGCCCGGCGGAAAACATACGCTGACATTGAAATGCAGGCGCCCGTCAACCGGGCGGCAAAGCATGGTGCGTCCCGTGCGCTTGATGTATTGCACGGGTATGTTTTTGAGCGTCCTTTTGAGTACTTCGAGTACGCGGCCCCTTCTGGCCCTGCCCGCTTCATGCCCCCGGGACGGCAAGATGGCGATGCGCACAATGTCGTTGTGCCAGGCCTCGTTTACATCATCGGGATGAATGAAAAATTCCTCGCCGCCGCTATTGCCGGTTTTTACAAAACCGCCCCCGTTCAAAAGGGCGCCAAACTGGCCTTCCAGGCTTTTGAGGCTGTCCGCGCTGGCCCAGAGGCCGGCCGAAGGCTTGACGAGTTTGCGCTGCCTGGTCAATTCCCGCAGGCAGGCCAGGAGATTTTTTTTGCTTTTGCGCGGCGCATGGGCCAGCCTGATTATTGCGTCCAGATTAAGCGGATGGGGAACCGAACTTACAATCTGCGCGAGTTTTTCACAATCCGGCAGGCAGGTTTCCGGTTTTTTGCCGGTTTTCTTGTTTTTCACAATGGACTCTTTATGGTTTGATAAAAAAAAGGGCAAAATAATTGCCCTTTTCAAGTTCGTGAAGAGTAGGGGGATTAATCTCTGTTGCCGCCGAACAACTGCAACAACATCAGGAAAATATTGATAAAATCAAGATAAAGGGTCAGCGCGCCAAGTATTGCGCCGCGGCGTACTGCAACCGCGTCATCCAGGGGGGCATTGGCACCGAAGTCGCGCAGCTTCTGGGTGTCATAGGCTGTAAGACCGGTGAAGATCAATACGCCCAGGCAGCTGACAATGAAGTTCATCATTGTGCTTTGCAGGAAAATATTGACAACCATGGCAATGATGATGCCTATCAGGCCCATGAACAGGAAATTGCCCATGCCTGTCAGATCCCGTTTTGTAACCATGCCGTAAATGCTCATGGCCACAAATGTGCCGCAGGTTACCAGAAAGGCGGTACCTATTGAAGCCATGGGATAATAGACGAAAATCGAGGATATTGTCGCGCCTGTCAGCGCGGAATACAGTATGAACAGACCTGTGGCCGCGGAAGCGGAAAGTTTGTGAATGGCCGCGGAAAGGGCAATCACAAGACCAAACTGGGCAATGACAAGCACAATCAGCGTCATTGTGTTGCCCAGCAGGGCATTGCGGATTGCAGGGCTGCCGGCGACCCCGTAGGCTACAACGCTTGTAACAGCCAGACCGACTGCCATCCAGAGATATACCTGGCGCATATAAGCGGAAATAACAACGCCAACGCCGCTTTGGGCGACAGGGCGGGTAAAAGTCGGCATGTTTCCTCCAGAAAAATGTCAGAAAAATGTATTGACCGCCATATTTCGCGGCATGCAGCATATATAAGCCATAATGCCCATCAAGGCAAGGGCCGTGAAGCAAATCTTTGACGGGCGCCTGTCGGGCCCTGAATTATATATTCAATAATTCTCCTGTTGCCAAGGTTTGTATCGGAGTGTTATTCTTAAAACATGGAAGTGCTGGAAAGACTTGAAATCGGCATTCGCGCATTGCTGGAGCGTCATGAGCTTCTCAGGGAAGAAAACAGGCGGCTTGCGGACGGGATTTCGGTCTTGACCCGGGAAAAGAGGATTCTTGAAAAAGAAAACCGGGATTTGCATGAATCCCTGGCGCGACAGGAAGTTTTGCGTATCGAGGCTTTAAGGCGTATAGATGTCCTGTTGCGAAAAATACAGGATTATGAGAAAGTCGAGTAGGTTGATTTGTGAGTCAGCATGCATTCAGCATAAATGTTCTCGGGCATGACATTATCTTTCGGCCAGGAGCCGATATTGACCGCATTCAACGCGCGGCCAATCTTGTCGAGGAACTTTATGCAAACCGGAAAACAGGAATTATAGCCTGCCAGAGCAAGGATATCTTGCTGACATACGTTGCTCTTGCCCTGGCTGATGATATGTTGCAGATGAAGAAAATGCAGGATAATATGGAAAACAGCCTTGAAAACCTGCTTTGCGAAATAGAGAAATCTCTTTAATGCCAATATATAAACCCTGGAGTTCTCGTGATCCGGAACTCGGCGCTGGCCTGACAAAGCATAGAAAAACAAGGGTGTCATCCCTGTTTCTTGTGTGCATGCCCGCCACGCAGTGGGAAGCCTTGTGAAATATATGGACGCCCGACCTGGGAAACCAGGTTCTGCGCCGCAGACGAGACACGGCTCTCCGGGGTTTGCCGGCTATTGGGCTCATTCCTGCCTGATGCCAAAGGACATTCTCTTCACTCTGCCCAGGACCAGTTTCCGCAGCAGCTGAAGCATGCGCCAGAGCATGCCCGCCACTTTCTGCGCAAATGATGTATGCTGGCCGGTTTCCGGCCTTTTCCTTTGGCACGAACGCGCTGGAATGCGCAGTCTTCCGGATGGATTCCGTATGTATGAAGCGAGGCTGCCCAATGGATCCGATTATATTGATTGCAATTTTACTTGCCCTGTGCGCCGGGGGGGCGGCGGGCATTCTCATTTATCGCCAGGCAAGGATCAAGCGGCTGGGTGAGGCCGAAGACCTGGCGAGGAGAATAGTGGAGGAGGCCCGCAAGGAAGCCCAGGCCCAGAAAAAGGAATTATTGCTTCAGGGACAGGACGATCTTTTCAACCAGAAAAAGGAAATGGAGAACGAATTCCGCGAGCGTGAGCGGGAGATCAAACAGCGCGAGCGCAAGCTGGATGAAATGGGGGGCAGGCTGGAGGAAAAGCTGGAAAAAGCCGCTGCCAGAGAGCTGGATTTGCTGGAATCCGAAAAAGTTCTGTCGCGCAAGGAAAGGCAGCTGGCCGAAAACGAGGAATTTCTCCAGGCACGGATAAATGAGGAGGAAGAGCGGCTTTCCGAAATTTCCGGCCTTACGCCGGAGGAAGCCCGCAAACGTCTTTTTTCGGAAATCGAAGCCAGGACAAGGCATGAATCCGCCCGGATGATTCGCCAGATTGAGGTCGAGGCCCGCGAAACCGCGGACCGCAAGGCCAGGGATATCCTGTGCAATGTGATTCAGCGCTATGCCGGCGACTATGTCAACGAGCAGACCGTCACCGCCGTCGCCCTGCCCAGCGAGGACATGAAGGGCCGGATAATCGGCCGGGAAGGCCGGAATATCCGCGCCCTGGAAGCGGCAACGGGAGTTGACCTGATTATAGACGACACGCCCGAAACTGTTGTTCTTTCCGCCTACAGCCCAATCAGGCGCCAGGTGGCCAAGATGGCCCTGGAGCGCCTTATCCAGGATGGCCGCATCCATCCCGCGAGAATTGAGGATGTGGTCCGCAAATGCGAGCAGGAGCTTGAAACGCTTGTGCGCCAGGTTGGCGAGCAGGCCACGTTCGATGCCGGCGTGCATGGCATTTCGCCGGAAATCGTGCGCCTGCTCGGCCAGCTGCGCTACCGCACATCCTTTACCCAGAACGTGCTGCAGCATTCGCTGGAAGTTTCGGCTCTCTGCGGCATGCTGGCCGCCGAACTTGGCATGGACATCAAGAAGGCCAGGCGCGCCGGCCTTCTGCACGATATAGGCAAGGCCGTCGATCATGAAGTTGAAGGCCCGCATGCCGTCATCGGCGCGGATCTTGCCAGGAAGTACGGCGAACATCAGGACGTTGTCCATGCCATTGCGGCCCACCATGAGGATGTCGCGCCAAACTGCGCCCTTGACGTGCTAGTGCAGGCCGCGGATTCCATTTCGGGCGCAAGGCCGGGCGCGCGCAAGGAATTACTGGAAAACTACGTCAAGCGCCTGGAGGATCTGGAAGGCATTGCCATGAGCTTCGAAGGCGTGATGAAGGCGTACGCCATCCAGGCCGGCCGCGAAATCCGGGTCATGGTCAATTCCGAAAATGTCGATGATGATGCAACCTATATGCTTTGCAAGGACATAGCGGAAAAAATCGAGAAGAACCTCACCTATCCCGGCCAGATCAGGGTTACAGTCATCCGGGAGAGGCGCGCGGTTGGCTTTGCAAAATAGGAAAGGCCAAAATGTTTGCCTCATTCACGGGTGAATTTGCCTCCCTGCAGCTGATCGACATGCTGGCTTGCGCCCTGCTGGCAGCGGCCGCCACATGCAGGGCGCGGGTTTTGGGCGCGCAGGTTATGGGCGCTCTCATCCTGGGCTGCATCTGCGGCCTTTGCGCGCCCCTGGCGCGGGAAGCCCTGCTGCATGGCCCGGGGGGCGCCAGGCTGGTTTTACAGGCCATGCCGGAAGCCGCGCTTGTCGGCTCGCTTGGCGGAGTCAGCAGTTTGCTGATTTTGGGAAAATTTGGCTATAAAATATTTTTCTGGCTGGACGCGGCAAGCATTGGCCTTGCCAGCTGCGTGGCCGCCTGCCTGGCAATTTCCGAACTGGGCATTGCGGGCGCATTGGTCCTGGGACTGATCTGCGGCCTGGGGCCAGGGCTTTTGCGCGACATGGCGCTTGGCGACACCGCCATGCTGATTGAACAGGACTGGTACGCGGCCGCGGCCGCCCTGGGCA
This sequence comes from Desulfovibrio sp., assembly GCA_009773975.1. GTDB lineage: Bacteria > Desulfobacterota > Desulfovibrionia > Desulfovibrionales > Desulfovibrionaceae > Desulfovibrio. Next base: position 11,773 of record VSMX01000046.1, read on the forward strand.
TCATGCTGACCATTCTGGTTCTGCTCTGGCAGCCCGGCGCCGCGATGCCGGGCATCAGCCTGCCGGCGGCCAGCATTGCGGCCGGCGCGATTCTGGCCGTTGTCCTGAGGTTTTTCAAACGTTCCGCAAGGAATGATTGACTGCGGCAAAAGTTAAAAGATTGCTGCCTTGCGCTGCCTGAAAATTTCTGCAAGTATGCGCGAGGTGTCTTTTTAATTTTATTTTTTGGAGAAAATCATGCTTGATCCGGCAAAATGCGTTTTATATAGCGGCGGAGCCGCGGGAACCGAACAGTTTTTTGGCGCGCTTGCCGAAAGCTGGGGAATTGAGGAAGTAAACTACAGCTTTGAGGGCCATCAGATTGAGCGCAGCAGGGGCGTCAGGGTATTGACCAGCGAGGAACTGGCCCTGAAAGACGTAAGCCTGACATACGTTTCCAAACTCATGAACAGGGAATATACCCGCGCGCCGCTTTTCAGGAAGGTCTTGCAATCAATTTGCTGGCAGGTCAGCAGCGGCGATGAAGTTCTGGTTGTCGGCGCAATCCAGCTGGACAACACGGTCAAGGGCGGCACAGGCTGGGGCGCGGAATTCGCCAAAATCTGCAACAAGCCGCTCCATGTTTTCGACCAGCCACAGAATGCCTGGTTTTTCTGGAACCAGGACGCCTGGGAAAAGGTGGAAAACCCTGTCATAGAACACACGCATTTCGCGGCCACGGGCACCCGTTTTCTCGAGAATAACGGCAGGATAGCCATTCAGGATCTTTTTGCCCGCTCATTCTCCCGCTGATGATGAAACCCGAATTCAGCCCCGGACAGCTGGCGCTTTTGCGCATTGTGCAGAAGGATTTGCCGGATTCTCCCACGCCCTTTCTCGATCTTGCCAGGGCCACGGGCATGGAGGAATCCGAAATCCTTGATTTTCTGCGTGAATTGAAGGCGCAGGGCATAATTCGGCGTTTCGGAGCCAGCATAAGGCACAGGGAATCGGGCTGGACGCATAATGCCATGGTGGCCTGGAAAGCCACGGAGGAAGATGCCGAAAAATGGGCTCATGTGGCAATCGCCAACAGGCATGTCTCCCATGCCTATTACAGGCCAGGCAAGTCCGCCGACTGGCCCTACGAGCTCTATACCATGATTCATGGGCGTAATCCCGAAGACATTCAGCAGGTAATCATGGAACTGATGGCCGAATGGCCTTTCAGGGAATATCTGGCTCTGAATACGGTAAAGGAACTGAAAAAAATTTCCATGACCTATTTTTGAGGATTAAATATGTATAACCGCTCCTGCCAGCTTTATGAGGAAGCTTGCGCGCTGCTTCCGGGAGGCGTCAACAGCCCGGTGCGCGCCTGCAAGAATGTCGATTCCATACCGCTTTTCATTGCCCGCGCCTACGCCGGACATCTGGTTGACGCTGACGGCAATGATTATATCGATTTTGTGCTTTCCTGGGGCCCGATGCTGCTTGGGCATACCGATCCGTCCGTTACCGGCGCCCTGGCCGCGGCCCTTGCCAGGGGTACAAGCTATGGCGCGCCCTGCCCGGCGGAAATCGAGCTGGCCAGGGAAATTGTCGCCGCGATGCCCGGTGTGGAAATGGTCAGGATGGTCAATTCCGGCACGGAAGCGACAATGAGCGCCCTGAGACTGGCCCGGGGCGTAACCGGCAGGGACAAGGTCATCAAGTTTGTCGGCTGTTACCACGGCCATGCGGATTCATTCCTGGCCGCGGCCGGCTCGGGCGTGGCCACGCTTTCCATTCCCGGCACTCCCGGCGTTCCCCGCGCAGTGGTGGAAGATACCCTGCTTGCGCCGTATAATGACCTGGATGCCGTAACCGAATTGTTCTCCAGGCATGGCGAAAATATAGCCGCCATAATAGTCGAGCCTGTTGCGGCCAATATGGGCCTGGTTCTGCCGCTGCCCGGTTTTCTGGAAGGCTTGCGCAAATTATGCGACGAATACCGCGCGCTCCTGATTTTTGACGAGGTGATTACCGGCTTCAGGCTGGATTACGGCAGCGCCCAGCAGCGTTTCAACATTGACCCGGATCTCGTCACAATGGGCAAGATTATTGGCGGCGGCCTGCCCGTTGGCGCCTTTGGCGGCAAAAAAAGATTTATGGAGCATATAGCCCCTGCCGGCGATATTTACCAGGCTGGCACATTGTCGGGCAATCCCCTTGCCATGGCCGCCGGCGTTGCTACCTTGCGCAAGCTGAAAAACTGCGATTATACGGCGCTTGAAAAAAGGACGGCCGACTTTGCCAAATCCCTGGCCGATATTTTGCGCGGCAAGGGCGTTGATGTGCAGATGCCAACCATTGCCTCAATGTTCAGCCCGTTTTTCTGTTCAACGCCAGTTGCGAATTTTGCAGAGGCCCAAAAAAGCGACCAGAAAATATTTGCCAGTTTTTACAAGCAAATGCGCATGAGGGGCATCTATCTGGCCCCGTCCGGATTTGAGACGGGCATGACAAGCTTTGCCCATACGGATGAAGATTTTGCCCGGGCCCTTGAGGCTGCCTCCAGTCTTGATTTCGGGAAATAGTTTTTCAGAAAAAATAGAGTTTTCAGAATTCGGAGTAATGCGTGGAAGAATTTTCAAGAATCCAGCGCCTTCCCCCATACGTTTTCGCCGTTGTGGGCGAACTCAAGATGAAGCTGCGGCGCCAGAATATTGATGTTGTCGATTTCAGCATGGGCAATCCTGACTTGCCCACGCCGCCGCACATTGTCGATAAATTGGTTGAAGCCTCCCGAAAGCCGGTCACTCACCGCTATTCGCTTTCCAAAGGCATTCCCAATTTGCGCAAGGCCGTCTGCGCGCGTTATAAAAATCTTTATGATGTTGATCTTGACCAGGAAACCGAGGCCATTGTCACAATGGGCTCCAAGGAAGGCCTTGCCCATCTTTGCCTGGCCATGCTTCAGCCCGGCGACGTTGTTCTTGCCCCTGATCCCACATACCCGATTCACAAGTACGCGCCCATTATCGCTGGCGCGGATGTGCGCAGCGTGCCCATAGGCCCTGGCAGGGATTTTTTTGAAGACCTCACAGAAGCCATGCGCCATGCCTGGCCGCGCCCAAAGCTTCTCTTCCTTTCATATCCGCATAATCCGACAACGGAAGTTGTCGATCTGGATTTTTTCCAGAAGATTGTGGATTTTGCAAAGGAGAACGATCTCTGGGTAATTCATGATCTTGCGTACGCCGACCTGGTTTTTGACGACTACAAGGCGCCGAGCTTTTTGCAGGCCACGGGCGCAAAGGATGTTGGCGTCGAATTTTACACGCTTTCCAAAAGCTATTCCATGCCCGGCTGGCGCGTAGGCTTCTGCATGGGCAACCAGCGCCTGATTCACGCCCTGACGCGGATAAAGAGCTATCTGGATTATGGCATATTCCAGCCTGTCCAGATTGCCGCCACAGTCGCCCTGCAAGGCAGCGATGAATGTGTTCATGAAATTTGCGATATTTACAAGGAAAGACGCGACAAGTTGATTGAGGGGCTTAACCGCATTGGCTGGGAAACGAAGGCCCCCAAGGCCACGATGTTCGTCTGGGCGCGAATACCGGAACCTTTCCGTAAAATGGGCTCGGTTGAATTTTCCAAGCTCCTGCTCTCCGAAGCCCATGTCGCGGTTTCGCCCGGCCTTGGCTTTGGCTCCTGCGGCGACGAGTATGTGCGCTTTGCCTTGATTGAAAACGATCACCGCACGCGCCAGGCAATCAGCAATATCCGCAAATTGCTGTCCGGCGCGCCGGAATAACCCGTCAATTTCCGCGGGGCGCCGCCGTCCGGTCGCGGCCCGCGCCCCGCCGTTGCGCGAACGGCCGCGCCTCTCCCAAGTCACAAATCGCAGCGCCCTTTGACCTGCGCAATGAAGCAGGTTTTTGCTTG
>VSMX01000047.1 GCA_009773975.1 Desulfovibrio sp.
ATTTGTCTGGAGAAAAAGAGAAGTCAAGGGATGCCAACTTAGAAATAATGCGCGAAACTTTTGCAATTAGACACTAGCCAAAAAAGTCAAATTCTCCTCCAACTGGAAAAAATTGAAGTTCAAAATCCAGAAGCTCCACAAAAAGATAGCTGATACAAGACGCGATTTTCTGCACAAGACAACTTCAGCCATAAGCAAAAACCACGCTGTGGTCGTCGTTGAAGATTTGCAGGTAAAAAATATGTCGAAATCAGCGTCCGGGACAATTGAAAGTCCCGGACGTAATGTGAAAGCGAAATCCGGCTTGAACAAATCAATTCTTGACCAGGGCTGGGGAGAATTTGTAAGGCAGCTTGGCTACAAGCGGTCCTGGCTTGGCGGGAAGCTGTTGAAAATCGCGCCACAATACACCAGCCAAAAATGCAGTCATTGTGGTTGCATTTCCAAAGATAACCGCAAGAGGCAGGCAAGCTTCAAGTGCATTGCTTGCGGATTCGAATTCAATGCGGATCATAATGCCGCATTGAATATACTGGCGGCAGGGCATGCCGTGTCAGCCTGTGGAGAGGAAAGGGCTCAGGCGTCCTCAATGAAGCAGGAACCCGCCTGGGCAACAACCACATATTGAGGCGTTGCCGACAGGAAGCCCCTTCCTTCAGGAAGGGGAGGATGTCACAGAGGCCGCTGGAACACGACGAAGTGCGGTGTCTCGTCCACAATTTTCCAGTTTTTCCTGACCCGTTGCGGCACGCCATAGCCGGCCCTGTCATAGGCATCGGCTTTTTGGGTATCCAGCTGGTCCCTTTCCATGAACACGGTAAGGTTCTTGTCCAGCAATTCCTGGTAAACCCGGTCAACCTGCCCGTTTATTTCCCAGTCAATGAGCCAGTCCGAGCCAAGGACGGCCTTGTCGTCATTGAGATAATAGGCAAAGGAAAATCCCGGCAGGGTTTTGTAGGCCGGGCCGTATTTTTCACGCAGGGTTTTCAGTTCCGCCAGGCGTTCATACATGTCCTTGTCCACCAGCACATGCGAGGCCCTGGGATAGATTTTGCCCGCATCGTATGTCATATCGCTTCTTTGCAGGGGGCGCGCGGGGAATGTATAGGGGTATTGATAACCGACCCAGAACATTACCAAACCTGCTGCCAGGACTATCCAGGCAAGCCTGCCAGCATTGCCGCCCATGCGCCAGTGCAGGACAAAAAGGGAGAAAACAAGGGGCACGGCAAAAAATGCGGGAATTTTATAGCCGCCGCTGATGGCTACGCACCAGGAGGCGGCCAGAAGGGCGCCCAGGCCGGTTGAGGCTCTGAACATGGGATGAGGCTCTTCCGGAACGGCAACAACCGGGGCCAGAAAGAATCCGGGAAAAAATATTTCCATTGCCCCGATGAGCATGAGCAGGGTTGGCCAGGAGGCGCCAAAACCGATCCAAGCTTTTTGCTCCATTACCGAATAGATATAAAAAACACACAGAATGGCCATATAGCAGCAAGGGGGCAAAAGCCAGGCAGGCAGCCTTTTTTTGCAGAGCAGGCCGAGGAGCCAGGGCAGGCAGGCAGCAAGTGGCAGCCAGAAATTTTGCCGGAAATAAATAAGGATGCCCGCGTCCAGGGCCTCGTTGATATCAAGCTGGCCTGTTGTCATTTCGCGCATTGGCGCGAGCGCGTCGTTTGCATAAAGAAAGATATGGACTGCGGCGAGGGAGGCAAAAAGCGCGGCAAGGCAATAAACCATGGCAATGCGCCTTTTTTGCCAGAACCAGAGCAGGACAAGCACTGCAATGGGCACAGGCAGAAAGGACTGCTTGCAAAGCAGGGCGCAGGCAGCCAGTATGCCGGCAGGAAAACCGCGCCCAAGGCTCGCAAGCCACAGGGCGGCCGCCGAAAACAGGACGCCGTCAACAGTATGCCAGGGCATGTGGGGGAAACTGTGCACGCCAAAGACAAAGCCGCAGGTTGCCAGAAGCGGGAGCGGCAGGCCGATTTGCCGCAAGTTGAACATTTTGCCCAGGGTCAGGGCGCCAAGCCAGGAAGATGCGAGCATGGAGACGACAAAACCGGCCTTTCCCGCAAGTACCTGCCATTTTTCGGGCGTCAGCCAGAGCCAGAAGGCATGCCAGTAAAGTGGCAGGGCAGGCTTGATATAGAAAAAATCCCGATAGGGAATCTGGCCTTCAAGTATTCTCCAGGGATAGGCGTAAAAATAGCCAAAGTCCGTGGTATCCATTCCATAGGGGGTATAAAACACCAGATAGGCCAGGGGCACAAGAATTGCCGTGAATTTTGCAGCCGCAAATTTGGGAAGAGTCATAAAGCAGTCCTGTTTGGCAAGCTTGCCGCAATCGTATTTGCATATTTGGCTGTAATGTCTGGCAAAACCAAATGCGCGGAAATTTGCCTGCTTGCGCATTTTACATTAGGAGAATAAAATTTTACACTCTCGGGGTTTATGGGACAAGTGAAAATTCTGGAGAATTTTGCAATGGGGCGTGATGTGTTTGAATGCCGGAAATGCGGTCAATGCTGTGAAGGCAGGGGCGGAATAGTGGTGGGCCCGAAGGACGCCTCGCGGCTTGCCGCCTGGCTTGGCCTTTCTGTCAAAAGCATGGCGGAAAAATATTGCGAAATGTCGCGGGGAAAGCTTGTTCTGACAATCGGGTCGGATGGCTTTTGCATATTTTTCAGGGCCGGCCAGGGCTGCGGCGTACATCCAGCAAAGCCCGACATCTGCAGGGCCTGGCCTTTTTTCAGGGGCAATCTGGAAGACCCCGAAAGCTATGCCATGGCCCGCAGTTATTGCCCGGGCATTTGCCGGGAAAGCTCCCACGAAGAATTTGTCCGCGAAGGGCGCGCATATTTGCGCGATAATGGCCTGCTGGCAGACGATGCCGCAAAAGAAGCGAATTCACTCATTGTGCGATAAGTTATGAGCCGTCGTGTCCGTCAATTAAGTCTCAAGGAATGTTACGAGATTCTGCATCTGGAAAAAGGCGCCAGCCTTGAGGATTTGAAAAAGTCCTACCGCAAGCGCGCCTTTGAGCTGCATCCCGATCTCAATCCCGGAAATCCGGCGGCTGGCCGTGATTTTCAGCTTCTCAACGAGGCATACGTTGCCCTGTCTGCCGTTCTCAAGCCAAGAGGCGACAAGGAGCAGAAGCAGGAACAAAAGAAGCAGGAACAAAAGAAGCAGGAACAGCCAGGGCAGGAGCAGCAGAAAGCTTCCGGCAAGAGCGCGTCCGATGCGGCCGGCGAATATGCCAAACAACAGGCCAGGAGCGGGCAAAGCGCCGGCAGATCGGCCAGTTCCGGCGCAACATCAGCCCAGGCCGGTCCGACAACAGAGCAGGATGTCCTCAAGGATATTCTGGATGATCCCTTTGCCAGACGCGTTTTTGAAGACATTTACAGCGAACTCAACCGCAAGCAGAGCAGGGAACAGCCCCAGCCCGATCGCAAGGCGCGGCCGCAATCGGCATCCGCCCCGCAGCGGGATGTTGTCCGCGCTCCGCGCGAGCCGGAAAAAGGCGTCAAGGGCGCGGTAAAAGGCTGGCTCAGGCGCCAGATTGACGAGGAACAAAGCCTTACGCTGCCCAGGGCCTTTCTTGCGCCCGGCCGCAAGGTGCGCTTGCAGATCCGCCAGGGCCTTTCCGAGGATCTGCGCACCGTGGAAATTACCCTGCCGCCCGATTTTACCATTGGCAAACCGGTTCGCCTCAAGGGGCTGGGCAAGCGCGTAGGCCCCTGGCAAGGAGACCTTTACCTTACCATTTACAACGAATAATGCCGCAAACGCCCACTCTGGCCAAACGCTACGGCTTCAAGCTGATGGCCAATGCGGCCTCCGTGCCCGTTTATCTGCTGATGGAGGCATTGCTTCCCCGCGCCCTCGGGCCGCAGATGTACGGCAATTACAGTTTTGCGACCAATCTTTTCCAGCAGTTTTCCGGCTTTCTGGATATGGGCACATCCACCTGTTTCTACAATGCCCTGTCCCGCCGGCAAAATGAGCATGGCCTTGTCGCTTTTTACCTCCTTTTGATTTCTGGCATAGCCATTCTTGCCGGCCTGGCTTCAGTCGCGCTTTTGTGGGAGCCGCTGGGCAACCTGCTCATGCCGGGCGTACCGCTCTGGCTGGCCCCGCTTGCGGCCGGCTGGGCTTTTTTTACCTGGCTTGGACGAGTTTTTCGCTCAATGAACGATGCCTATGGCCAGACTGTGCCATCGGAAACAGGCCGAACCGCGGTTTCATTGCTGGGCCTTGGACTGTTGTGCCTGTTGTTTTTCACGGGCTGGCTGGATATTGGCACCCTGTTTTTTCAGCAATACCTGGTGCTTTTGGCCACAGCTGCGGTTTTTTGGCATGTTTGCCAAAAATATTGGAAAAATGCCGGCCAGGGGCCGCAATTTACCCTTTCTGGCGCAGAAATGCGCCTTTATGGCCGGGAGTTTTTCGATTACAGCCATCCCCTCCTCATTCAGGCCCTGCTGTCTTTTTTCATGCTCACTGCCGAACGCTGGCTTTTGCAATGGTTTGACGGCAGCACGCAGCAGGGATTTTACGCCCTTTCGCAAAAGGTCAGCATGGCCTGTTTCCTGTTTGTTTCGGCCATGACGCCGCTTTTGATGCGCGAATTATCCATTGCCTGGGGCAAGAAGGACGTTGCAGCCATGGGCAGGCTGATGACGCGCTTTGCGCCGCTGCTCTATGCCCTGGCCGCCTATTTTTCCTGTTTTACCCTTGTGGAGGCCAAAACCCTGGTTCATATCTTTGGCGGCCAGGAATTTGCGGCCGCCATCCTGCCCGTGCAGATCATGTCCCTTTATCCCCTGCACCAGGCATACGGCCAGATGGCCGGCTCTGTTTTTCATGCCACGGGCAGAACAAAAATCTTGCGCAATATTACAGCGGCGGAATGTGTCTATGGCTTTGCTGCAGCCTGGTTCCTGCTGGCGCCGGCGCAATTTCTTGGGCTTAATCTTGGCGCCGCGGGGCTTGCAATCAAGACCGTCTGTGTCCAGATTATAACCGTCAATATGTATTTGTGGCTGGCTTCCCGCTTTATTCCTTTCAATTTTGGCCGCAATCTGCTGCACCAGCTTGCCTGCCTTGGCATCATGCTCGCCCTTGCCTTTGCCTCGCGCTGGCTGACTTTTCAGTTGGGCGTCCTGCTTCCCTCTGCGGGCGAAGATTCAATCTGGCGTTTTATTTGTTCGGGCATTGTCTATTCCGTTGCCATTGGCATCCTGTGCGCGGTCGCGCCGCAAATTCTGGGCGCTTCCCGAAATGAAATGCGCGAGCTGAAAATACGTTTTGGACAATTTCTTGCACGGCAAAAATAAGGCTTGCAATAAAAATTCGCCCGCAATAGAGTTTGTTTCCTGGCTGGGGGAGCCTTTGGCTGAGATAGGGATTTGTCCCTGACCCCTGGAGTCTTCCGACTCCTGTACCTGATGTGGATAATACCGCCGTAGGGAAGCTTTCAATACCCGCGGCCTTGCGGGTTTTCTTTTTTAGAGGTTGGCATGGAAGTAGTCATTAATGGCAAAAGCGAAGCCGGCGATTTTTCAACAGTGGAGCAAATGCTCAGGGAACGCGGGCTTGATCCCTACCTCGTGGTCGTCGAATTGAACGGCAAGATATTGCAAAAACAGGAATATGCCACCAAAGAATTGCAGGATGGCGATACAGTGGAAATTGTACAGTTCGTCGCCGGAGGTTAAGCGTGGACGATCCATTTATTGTTGGCGGTCAGGCTTTGAATAGCCGCCTTTTTATCGGCACAGGCAAATTTGGCGATGACGCCATAATCCCTGAAGTTGCCGCGGCCAGCGGCGCGGAGGTAATCACCGTTGCCCTGAGGCGCGTGGAAAAAAACGGCGCGGGTATTATGTCCCATATTCCGGCAGGAATGCGTCTCATGCCGAATACATCCGGCGCCCGGACAGCGGAGGAGGCCGTGCGCCTTGCCAGGCTTGCCAGGGCTGCCGGCTGCGGCGACTGGATCAAGATAGAGGTGATCTCGGATAATCGCCATCTTTTGCCGGATGGCAATGAAACGGCCAGGGCGACCGAAATTCTGGCGGCGGAAGGCTTTACAGTCCTGCCCTATATCAATCCCGATCTTTATGTCGCAAGGGACTGCCAGAATGCCGGCGCAGCCGCGATCATGCCGCTTGGCGCGCCAATAGGCACAAATCGCGGCCTGCAGACCAGGGAAATGCTGGCCATTGTCATAAGCGAAATGGATGTGCCGATTGTGGTTGACGCGGGGATTGGCCGGCCATCCCAGGCTTGCGAAGCCATGGAAATGGGCGCGGCAGCTTGTTTGGTAAATACAGCCATTGCTTCTTCGCAAAATCCTGTCCTGATGGCAAAAGCCTTCCGGGACGCGGTGATTGCAGGCCGCAACGCCTATCTTGCCAAAGGCGGGGCTGTAAGGGCAAGAGGCGAAAGCGCGGAGGCATCTTCTCCGCTTACCGGGTTTTTACGTTGAATTTTAAATTATAGAAATGACAATGGAAAGTTTTGAGAACCTCCTGGCCCGCTGGCCGCTGGAGGCCAGGGAAAATTCCTCGGCAAGCGCGGAAATGGTAACCGATGTTCTGCACAGGACAGACGGGCAAAATCTTTCTCCTGATGATTTTCTTGTTCTGCTTTCACCCGCCGCAGAGAAAATGCTGGAGGAAATAGCCCAAAAAGCGCATGAGCTTACCCTGCGTAATTTTGGCCGGGCTGTCTCCATCTTTACCCCCCTTTATATTTCGGATGTCTGCACCAATCATTGCCGTTATTGCGGTTTCAATGCCAATAACCGCCAGAAGCGCCGCCATTTGAGCGTGGATGAAGCCGTTGCGGAAGCCAGGGCCATTGCGGAGCAGGGCTTTCAGCATATTTTGCTGCTGACTGGCGATGCGCCCAAATTGTCTTCTCCCCAATATATAGCGGACGTGGTCAGACGTATCAAACCGCATTTTGCATCAATCGGTATCGAGGTCTATTCGCTTACGGAAGAAGAATACAAGCTGCTGATTGAAGCGGGCGTGGATTCAATGACCATGTTCCAGGAAACCTACAATCCGGAACTCTATGCCTGGCTGCATCCAAAGGGCCCGAAAAGCAACTATGCCTTCAGGCTTGGCGCGCCTGCGCGGGCGGCGTCCGCCGGAATGCGTTCAATAGGACTTGGCGCCTTGCTCGGTCTGGAAGCCTTCGAGCGGGACGCCTTTGCCAGTGGTTTGCATGCCTGGTGGCTGATGCGCAAATTCCCGGGCGTCGAGGTTAGCGTTTCCATTCCGCGCATTTGCCCCCATGAAGGCGATTTTGATGTAACCAATGGCGTAAATGACCGCAAGTTTGTTCAATATGTGATTGCCTTGCGCTGTTTCTTGCCCCGAGCCGGAATTACATGCTCGAGCAGGGAATCGGCCTTCATGCGCGATCATCTTGTGCCTCTTGGCGTAACCAGGGTTTCCGCTGGCGTCTCCACTGCGGTTGGCGGCAGGGCAACGGAAGATCTGCACAATCCCGGGCAGTTCGAGATTTCCGATCATCGCAGCCTTGAAGACATGATGGCAGATCTGGCCAAAAACGGCTACCAGGCCGTTTTGAAAGACTGGGAAGATCCCCTTGCCTGAAAATCACCTGCTTGCCGGTCTTGCAACCCATTTCAGGCCTGATCAGCTCGCAAGGCTTGCCAATGCGCGGGTTGGCATAGCTGGAGCGGGGGGGCTGGGCTCCAACCTGGCCATAATGCTGTGCAGATGCGGTATTGGCGGCCTGATTTTGGTCGATCATGACAATGTTGAGCCATCCAATCTCAACAGGCAGCATTTTTTGCCAGGACAGCTTGGCATGCCCAAAGTTGAGGCGCTTGCGGAAAACCTGCTTGCGCTCAATCCCGATCTTGAGCTGGATATCAGGAATATGAGGCTGGATGCGGATAATATCGATTCCTGCATAAGGGATTGCAACTTGTGGGCAGAAGCGCTTGATGGCGCGGAGGACAAGACCATGCTTGTGGAAAAGGCCCTTCTGGCCAGTTGTCAGATTGTTTCCGCATCGGGCCTTTGCGGTTATGGCGGTCCTCCCATGCAAAAAAGGCGAATGGGCAATCTTGTGCTGGTTGGTGATTTTACCACCAGTTGCCAGATTGCGCCGCCCCTGGCTCCCCGGGTAACGCAGGCGGCCGCGCTCATGGCTGATGCGATTCTTGAATTTGTTCTTGGAGAGGAAGAAAAGCCGGCATGACCAGGCCCAATGGGAAACGGCGCCGCATCCGGGCAAAGTAAAAACCGCTCTGCCAGCATGGCCACGGGAACCATTTATTCAGGCAGGCCGCTTTCCGCGATACCAGGGGCAAAAGTGCTGCCTGGCGGCAGAAAATCACTCGTCAAATTTCTTGAAGGGCTGGGCCATATTGGCACAGGCCATCTGGTCGAGCGGCGGAATTTCCGGCACCGGCAGATCAGGTGTTTGCTGCCTGATTTTCCTGGTTATTCTTGGGCGCCTTTTCCTGGGTTCCTCATTTATCTGTTCCGGCATCGCAAGTTCGGCGATTTTCGGCAAATCTTCCGCTGGAATACCCAAAATCTTTCTCATCCTGTCCGACCCATTGCCCGAAACATCCTGCCATTCCAGTTCCATGTTCTGGCCTTTCCAGACAAGCTCGCGCAAGAACTGGATTCTCAGGGCAGCGGAACCGGATTCCGAGGCCTTGAAAGCCCCTACCTTGCGCCCCAGAAAGACTATCGGCAACTTGGACAGCTGTGGGGATTTAAGGAAAAAGAAAAAGAGATAGCGCTCGTCGGCAGCCAGGAGACGGTAGCCGGAAGAATCGGAAGTTTCGACGCAAACTCCGCCGGCGGAAATGTTGATCAGCCTTGGACGCCTGGCATTGTTTTTACGGAAATAATGGCTCAGCAGGCGCAAAAGCTGGTGCCTGTCGGTTGGTTCCCTGTCAATAAGGATCAGGCCCGGAATCATGTCCTGGCATTCCTCGCTTTTTCTGCGCTGGTGTCTGCGCATATGCCTGATGCGCGAGGGCAGGGAAACCCTAAGGAGCAATTCATCGGGCAAATCATTTTTTTGCAGAATACGGTCAAGAATGGTTGCCTTGCCAGCATATTCGATGCGGCCGTATCGTTTCCCGCCCATTGGCAAATCAAGGGCAAAGGCGTATTCACAGCCCGGATCGACCGGAAAACGTTTTTCAAGGAACATATCTATTGATTCGACCTTGAATTTTGCCTGCTGGCCGACAAGGCTTCCAAAGCGGCCGGAAAGGGTGAGATCCGCTGTATTGCAGAGGTCAAGAGGCAAATGACTTTGTATGGTAACCAGGCTTTTCTGCAGTCTGGCCTGTTCGAAGATTTCAAAAAGGTCGGGATGCCAGATATGCCGGGTTTCTTTATCTTGACTGAACATTTTGAAAATATGTCTCAACGTTCGCGCAAGGCGTTTTGTTTGGCTTTCAATATCGGTTTTAGCAAATAGTCAAGAACCGATTTCTTGCCAATGAGGATATCGGCTGTCACCATCATGCCTGGAATGATCGGCAAAACCTCGTTATTGTGGGTAATTGCCGTTTTCTGGGTGCGCACCTTGACAAGGTAATGAAAATCGCCGCGTTTGTCTTCTATTGTGTCGGCACTTATCGATTCAAGTTTACCTTCAAGACCGCCATAAATTGAAAAATCGTAGGCGGAAACCTTGACCATCACATCCTGGCCGGGATGCAGAAAGGCCACATCCTTGGGAGTAACCCTGGATTCCACAAGCAATGTGTCATCCAGCGGCACAATATCCATGATGGCTTCTCCTGGCTTGACCACGCCGCCAACCGTATTGATATGTATCTGCTTGACCGTGCCCCGCACAGGAGTGCGCAATTCGGTTCTCGTAACCCTGTCGCCGCCGGCCGATATAGTTTCCCTGAGACTGGTAAGCTCGAGACGGCGTTTGGTTATCTCCTGCGTTATCTGCGCCCGCTGCTCCGCCTCGCGGGAGACAATGCGCTGTTTTGCCTCCTCCGCGCTGGCAATGGCCTTTGGTATGCTGGCTTCGAGCATATCTATCTGTCCGCGTAATTCGACAACTTTTTGCTGCAAGCCCAGGTATTCCATGCGGGCAAAGTTTTTGCGCTTCATCAACTCACCCGCAGTATTCAACTGTTCTTCAGCAAGAGCAAGGCTTTTTTCCAGCTGGACCTTGTGTGCCTGTTGTTCCTGCACATCATGAGTGCGTTGCGCGTATTGCGCCTTGAGAACATCAAGATCGGATTCCAGCAGGGATTTTCTGGATTCCCAGGCATATTCCTGGTCCCGCAAAATTTGCCTGGCGCGGGTATAGGTTTTATTGTCCACATCGTGTCCAAGGCGTCTGGTAAGATAGGCCCGCAAATCTTCCGGGAAAACAGGCTTTTCATTGCGGAATTCGGCTTCGAGGCGAATCAGGGCCAGACGGTTTTCGATGGCCTTGTTCAGGGCGTCGCGATATGAGGATTCCGCCATTTCATTGTCCAGCTGGGCCAAAACCGCTCCCTTTTCCACAATCTGGCCTTCACGGACCAGGATTCCGCGCAAGATGCCGCCCTCAAGGTTCTGGATGGTCTGGGTGCGCTGCGAACCCACAACCTGGCCTTCAGAATGTGTTACCTCGTCCACATCGGCAATTGCAGCCCAGATAATCAGGCAGACAAACATCACGGCCACAGTTACCGAAAGAGCGCGCACGCCAAAGCGCGGGCGCCGCGCAAGGGCCGCGTCAACCTCGTTGGCATAACTTATGTCATCGGGGGTGAGGCCGTGAAGCGGGGCGTCCATGGCCGCAAAAAGCGATGCCGAATTTTTGGCCGGATTCAGGCCCTTGTGATCGCCTTTGCCCTTGTCCTTTTCCTCGTACGTCTTTTCCAGGTTTTCCCGCAAAGTCCTGTCGGGACGCTGTTCGTTTTCCTGCTTTACGAAGATGGCCTTGATGAAAGCCCATACTCCGCCAAGATTGCTTGGCGGCGCGGGCGCCGCGGCTGGTTGCGGAGCGCCTGCCCCTTCCGGTGTTTGCTGCGCGGCTGACTGGTTTGCAGCGGCGGAGCCGTTTTCCTGAACGTTATTGATGGGAAAAGCCATCTTTTTGGGAGTAATTTTGGCTGCCGGAACGCCGCCGGAATTTTCGGCAGGGCTGTTTTTGCCTTCTTCTGTCATTCTGTATCACCTATGTGGTTTGCAGTCGCCTTATGTTGGCGTTTGGCTGCTTGCCGCCGGCATTGCCGCGTAATTTGCGAAGTACAACGTCCCTCGGGCCGTCCATCCTGATTTTGCCGTTTTCCATGACGACAAGCCGATCCACAATGCGCAGCATGGACAAGCGGTGGGTTATCAAAATCAGTGTCCTGCCTTCAATGATGGAAACAAGGCGCTTCTGGAGCATTGTTTCCGCATCCGTATCCATGTTGCTGGTGGGTTCATCCAATATAAGTATGTCCGGGTCGCGCACAAGGGCCCTGGCAAGCGCGACTGCCTGGCGCTGGCCACCCGAAAGGGCCTTGCCCTGTTCGCCAACCTGGGCCGCGAAGCCCGCGGGATTGTTGTTGACAAATTCGGTTACGCCGGCAAGGGATGCCGCGCGCAAAATCAGGCTGTCATTGATCGAGGGATCGCCAAGGGCAATATTTTCCCTTATGCTGCCGTAAAAAAGCACAACATCCTGCGGCAGCACGCCTATGCGACCGCGCAAATCCGAGCTTGGAATCTGCCTGATGTCCACGCCGCCAAATTTCACGGCGCCTTCCCGTGGCTGGTAAAGGCCGAGCAACATCCGCGAAAGCGAACTCTTGCCCGAACCCATCGGGCCAATAATGCCAACTTTTTCGCCTGGTTCCACACGCAGAAAAATATGATCCAGTGCAGGGCGCTCGGCGCGGGGATAATAAAAGGAAAGATCCTCGACAACAAAACTCGGGGTAAGCGCGCCGAAATCCATGACGACCTTGTTGGCGTCATTTTCACTCGGTAGCTGCATGAGCATATCCAGGGCCTTCAAGGCAACCTGTGAATTCTGGACTCTTGTCAGCAGGGAGGCCATTTGCAAAAGCGGTGCCATTGTTCGGCCAACAAGAATATTCACGCCAATCAGCGCGCCCATTGTCATCAGTCCGTCCTGAATGCGATAAACGCCCCAGACAATCAGAACCACTGTGACAAGCTGGGTTATCAGCACGGAGGAAGCCACGGCCATGGCATTATACTTGCGCGTCTCGGAAGAAGATTTGGCGGAAAGGCCGGAAACCGCTTCCCAAAGGCGCTGCATCCGGCTTTCGGCCATACAGGATTTCAGAGTCTCGAGGCCGGCAACCATCTCCACCAGCAGGGCGTTCTTTTGCATGTTTTGCCTGTATCCCGCTTCCGCGCTGCGTTTGGATTTCGCTTGCAGAAAAATGCCCAGGCCCAGAAGTATCGGAATCGCGGCAAGCGGCAAAAAAGCCATTGGCCCGGCAATAAAACCGATCAGGAGAAGAAAGATTACCAGAAAGGGCAGGTCGATGCAGGCCAGCAGGCTTGAGGAACTGAAAAATTCCCTGAGCTGCTCGAATTCGCGCAGGTTGTTTACCAGCGCGCCGGTTGATTCCGGGCGCGCGTCAAGCCGCATGGACAAAACCTTTTCAACAAGTATGCTCGACAGTATTATGTCCGCGTTCCTGCCGGCCACATCCACAAAATGCGTGCGCAGCGCGGAAAGCAGGAAATTGAAAAAGTAAATAACAAAAATGCCGCTTGCCAGAACCCACAAGGTATCCGTGGCATTGTTCGGCACAACCCTGTCATAGACGTTCATGACAAAGAGCGGGCTTGCAATCGCAATCAGGTTGATGACCACGCTTGCCAGGGCAACATGCCGGTAAATTGGCGCGTAATAACGCAAAACGTCCCAGAACCAGCGTTTGCCGCGTGAAAGCCTGGGCCCTTCGATTCGCATATCCGCCGCATTGGGCACAGCCGCGAAAATGGCATAGCCGGAATAGTCTTCGGTCAGTTCCTCAAGGGCGACTGTCTGGGTGGAATCCGAAATTTCGGGAAAGATTACGTTTGCCTTGCCGTTGCGCATGGAGACGAGGACGCAGGAACGATCGCCCTTGAGAAGAAGTATGCAGGGCAGGACAAGAGGCGGTATGTCGGCAAGTTGCGGTCGATAGACTATTCTGCCGGAAAGGCCGGCTTTTCTGGCCGCGCCAAGACAGGTGCGGGGATTGATTTCGCTTCCGGAAAGGCCGGCCAGCAAAAATTGCGGACTGACAACCTTGCCTCTGAGCCGCAAAAGCACGGCCATGCTGCGCAAGAGGGGAGGCATAAAATCCACGTCGGAAGGCCGCATCGAACCCAGGGCGCCATCAACAATCTGACCGATTTCAGAATCTGCCATGACCTTTATCCGGTTTGTGTTAAAAAATGAAGATGGGGGCACAATCCCCCATCCTTGTGCCTGCCAGGGCAGGCGAATCGCCGTAAATCCTACTTGAACCAGCCAAGATCGAATTCTTCGGCCTTCGTTACCTTGTCGTGCACAGGATTATCATTTAGCGGCTTTGTGTCTATGGAGAGTACAGGTAACATATTTCCTGTCAAAGCGCAAAGCCTGTATGCCCCCACAAGTATGTTTCCGGAAGCTGTGGCTGCCTGGGTCGAGGAATTGTAAAGCTCGTTTTCCGCATCCAGCACATCCAGGAGGCTGCGCTTGCCAAGCTGGAACTGCTCCACAAAGGCCGTGCGGGTAAACTCGTTGCTCTTGATGGCGTCTGTATAATGCTTGAACTGATCCTGGGCGGAAAGATAGTTGACCCATGTGCTCTGGATGTCCAGCTTGAGCGTGTCAAAAAAATCATACATGGTTTGCCTTGCCTGGCGGATCCTGGCCATGGCGGCCTTGCGTTCCGCAAGATCCGCGCCGCTGTTGAAAATATTCCAGCGCATTGTCGCAACGGCGTCGAAGTTGTAAACCCACCTGTCGTACGAGCCGCCCCGGTCGGAATAGGTCGGCCCGACTTCGGCATTGATTGTGGGATAGAAGGTTGATTCCGCCAATTCCTTGTCGCCAACGGCAGTGCGCACATCCTGGATATAGGCCAGAATTTTTGGATTATGCTTTTCCGCCAGTTTGAAAACCCTGCCCGGGCCGGAAAAAATTTCCGGCGGCATTGGTACGGCGTCAAGCCTTGACGGAGGAGCCATGCCGGTCAGGCGCGAATAGGTGTCCTCGGCCACAAGCAGGTTGGCCTGGGCTTCCGAAAGGCTGGAAAGAGCCCTGGAGAGCCGGGACTGGGCCTGGGTAACATCGGCTTCCGTATCGGCGCCCATTGAAGAGCGATCCGCCGTCATTGCCAGAATTGCCCTGTGCTGGGCCACATTGCGTTCGGAAAGCTCATATATCTTTCTTTGCCGCAATAGGTCGATGTGGGCAATGATGCCATCGAGCGCCAGTGTGGTTGCCGTGTCAAAAACCCTTGCCTTGACCGAATTCAGGGTCGAGAGAGCGCTGCGCACCCGCGACCTGGTTGCGAACCCGTCCCAGATGGGTTGGGTAAGACGGCCGGATATCTCGCCAATGCCATACATTTGCTTGTCCAGATCCTCGTTGCGGGTGGATCTGTCCGAAAGCAGGTTGCCCCCCGCCTGGCCGCTCAAATCGATGCTCGGTCCGAAGCCTGCCTGGGCCCTCCGCAGCTCATGTTCCAGCACCTGGCGGTTTTCCTGCATGGAGCGCAGGGCGCGATGATGCCTGAGAACGCCATATATGGTATCGGTAACCGATACCGGCGCTCCTGGTGGTGGAGGTGGCGGCCAGCTTTCCTGCACAGCCGTGGAGGCATGCGTCAGTTCTTCATCTGAAGCGCATTTACCATTTTGCGCAAAGCCAAGAAACATTAGCAATGCAAGCACACTTGCGCACAAGACGCGTTTTTTTAGCTCTGTCAGGCTTGAGACTCCGCTGTTCATGATCAAGCTCCATTTTATAACAACATCCGTCCAACAACTTCAATCACAGCAGGATTGTTATGCTTATTATCGACAGGTGAAGATAAAGATTTACTGATCTTCCAAATTTTTACTAGGGTCAGCGGACACTAATTTTTGACACTTAAATAGAAATGGGTATCTTCATCTTGAGAGAGAATCTCAACTAGA
>VSMX01000048.1 GCA_009773975.1 Desulfovibrio sp.
ACGTCTGGTACTGGGCAAGGGCCTCGCTGTGCGCATTTTCCGCTTCAGTCAGGCGCGTCTGCGCGTCAAGAAGCTCGGTAATCGTGCCGGTATTTGTGGCATAACGCTTGTCGGCCATGGCATAGCTTTCCCTGGCCGCGTCAACGCCCTTGATGGAAGCGGCAATAAGGTCCTTTGCCGCCTGGATGTCCAGCAGCGAGCGAATAACCTCGCTTCTGGCATTGGCCATGGCGTCCTCATATTCCTTGCGCAGGCCCTGGGCCTTTTTCCTTTCCGAAAGCGTCTGGAAAATGGTGTTGCCGCCCGAGAAAAATTCCCACGAGAAGCTCAGGCCCGCGCTCCAATAGGTGCGCGTGTAGTCCTCATACTGGGCGTTGTCGTAATCCTTGCTCTGGCCCATATTGTCGTAGTTGGCGTCAATGCGCGGCAAAAACTGGCCCATTGCGATCTGCATGTCCTTCCAGGCCACTTCGATGGACTTTTTGGCTATCACAAGATCGGGCCGGCCGCGTTCGGCCGCCTTGATGGCCTCTTCCTCGCTGAATTTCACGCCATGGGCATAATCGCGCAAATTGCCCCTGTAGTTGACCTTTTCATTGGGAGCCAGGCCAAGATAGCGGTTCAGCTGCACTTCCGCGTTGCGGATGTCGTTTTCCACGCGGATAAGGCGCTGCTGGGCGCTGGCAAGCTCGGTCTGGTTCTGGAGCACATTGAGGTAGGGGGCCATGCCCTCGCGCACGAAAGCTTCCGCGCTTTTCAGCTGCTCCTCCAGGCGCGCAATGGATTCCTTCGCGCTTTTCAGGTCTTCCCGCGATCTGAGCAGGGCCAGGAACTGAAGCTGCACATTGGCCTCAAGCTCAAGCCTGGCCGCGCGCAGGCGTTCGGCGGCTATATCCTTTCGGATGACAGATTGCTGCAGGGATGTAAGATGGACAAGACCCGAAAACAGGTTCCAGGAAACGCGCAGGCCCTTGGCCCAGTTGTAGCTGGAAAGGTTGTCGGAATTGTAGGTTTGCGCGTTCTTGACGTTCTGCAGCCTGTTGGTGTTCAGGGAAACCGCGGCCCGCGGCCAGAAATTGCTCTGGGCCACGCCTATGTTCATTTTGGCTGTTTCAAGCTGTTTCTGGATGGCCTCTATGCCGGGATTGGCCTTCACGGCCTGGGCGACAGCCTGGGCCAGATCGTAGGTCGCAGCATTCGCGGCGCGCGGCAGCAGAAAACACATGATTGCCAGAAAGAAAATTTTGCGCATGGCCATATCCGAAAGTTTCGTTATTGCAAAAAGCATCCATGCCAAAAACAGGATGCGGCCCATATTGCTTTGACTCCCGCTGGCAATGCCCGCGGCTTCAGGAGGTTTTGCCAAGTTTGGTCAGCACAATATCAGGTATGTTGGCGCCTTTCAAGACCAGGACATTGTCTTCAAGCTGCCAGCTTTCCACAGCCAGGAGGTCTTGCGCGAATTCTTCCGCCCCGAGTGCCGCAAGGCGCGAAATTTCGTTCTTGTCCATCTTGATGTCAAACCGGGATTTTTTTATATGGTAGCGGGCCTCTAGACGGAAGCCGGGCGCTGAAATTTCGAGCAGGCCGCCTTTTTCCTGTTCATCCCCGCCATTTTTTTCAGGGCGCTTTTTCTTGCCCTTGCTGCCGGAGGATCTTTTACCGGCGAGTGGTGTAAACCGGCAGCTTGCCTGGCCAGTGCCCGGTATGTCCACACTCCAGACCTCGTTTTCCACATCCTCGCGAAATGAACCGGCCCTGGCAGTTGACTTGTCTTTCACCATGCCGGGCAATTTGTCGGAAACATGGCGCAGGGCAAGGATTTTGCCGCCGCCTGTTTCTGGCGCGAGGCGCGCTTCCGCGAAAAGCGGCTTGCCGTCGCCAAGGCTTTCCTTCATTTTCCCGGCAAGTTCCGCAAAATTTTCAATGGCGGATATTCTTGATGCAATGGTTCTGCCGGACGCGGCTTCGACGAGGCTCAGGCTGTCTCCTTTTTGCCGTAAAAGGCCGCTGCCGGAAAAGGGAATTTTCTCGAAGGATTTTTTTTTCAGAATCAGACTCTTGGGCAGGGCGGACTGGCCGGCGAAAAAATCCCCGTACAGGCCGCCAGTGCCGATGTTCAGCTTTTGCTCGAAACCATGGGAATTGGAGAGGCGCAAAATGGAATTGCCGCCCACAAGACGCCATTTGCCGCAAAGATCCCTGGAGCGCTGCCTGCCCTTTGCCATCTGGCTCTGGCCGAGGATAAAGAAGGATTTGTCGTAAAGGCAAAGGCTGATCTCTATATCGCCGGACTTCAGGGGCATGCGCCCGGAATAGCAATTGCCCGCGGCGGGAATTTCCGCATTTGCGGGCAATGGGCCAAAATGCGGGACGGCCAGGATAATGGCCGTCCACACGATTATGCAAAATTTCGCGGCGTTTTTTGTCATTCCCTCAGGGCGCGGTCCCAGTTTCTGATGAGAGGTTCAAAAATGTAATAAATTACGGTTTTTTCCGTGGTGGTGATAAATACTGTGGCGGGCATGCCCGGGGAAAGATAGAGATCGTTTTCCTTGAGCGCCGCCGGGTCAACTTCCACATAGCAAAGATAATAGGGCATATTGCCGCCGTAGGAAGGCTGCTCCAGACGGTCGGCCGAAACGTAGGTGACCTTGCCGGGCATGTGCGGAATAAGATTGGTATCGAAAGCGTCCAGCTGCACCATAGCCGGCTGGCCAACGTAAACTTCCGTAATCTTGTTGACCGGCACCTGGGTTTCGATAATCAGGGGATTATCGTGGGGCACTATGTCCATAAGTGTTTCGCCGGGATGCACGACGCCGCCGCGGGAATGGATCTTGAGGTCAACGACCTTGCCGGCGACAGGGGCGGTAATCTGCAGGCGTTTCTTGGCATCGGCCAGGGGGCGGATTCTTTCCCTTGCCTGGGTAAGTTCGTTCTCGACCTGGGTCAGTTCCCTGGTGGCGTCCTCGACAAAGCGCCCGGTAACATCCTCGATGCGCAAATTGAGTTCGGCTGCTTTCTGGCGGGATTCCGCAATGCTCTGGCGCAAACGGCCCTGGCTGCCCTGGTGACCGGCGACTTCGCGCTCAAGGGCGAGAATCTGCGATTTTTCCAGATAGCGCTCCTTGTAAAGCTGCCTTTTGGCCGACAATTCCTCGCGCAGGGCGGAAAGGATGGCTCCTTCGGCCTTTAGCTGGTCTTCCAGACCCCGTTCCTGGGCTTTAAGTTGGGCAAGCTGGGTTTTGAGCAGCTCAACCTGGTTGTTCAGGGTGTTCCTGCGGGTGGCGAAAACTTTTTCCTCGTTGGAAAGCACGTCAAGGGCATTGAGTTCATTCGCCTGGTCCCGGACTCCCTGTGTCCATTCGAGCCTGTCCAGATGGTCTTTTTCGGCAATGAGGCGCGTTCTGCGCGCCTCGAGATCCAGTGCCTGTTTTCTTGTAATATTGGTATTGGCGTCAACGCTGACGGATTCCAGCACGACAAGCGGCTGGCCGGCCTTCACTTCCTCGCCTTCGCGGACGAGAATGTCCTCGACAATGCCGCCCTCCAGGTGCTGCACAATCTTGCGCTCGTTTTCAATCTTGATTGTGCCAGGGGCGACGACAGCGCCGCTGATATGGCCAAAGAAAGACCAGATTCCGAAAATGCCGAAGAAAATCAGGATAAGCCACAAACCCTGGCGAACGATATGTTTGGGGCTTTCAATGCCGGGGCTTTCGGGCAGATCCGGGATATCGGGCAGGTTTTCCTGCGGCTTTTTCTTGCGGCCAGGTTCCGAAGCCAGCATTCTGATCGGGTTGATCTTTGCAATGGGATGCGTGGCTGTTGTTTCAATTGGTTTCTTGTCATCAGGCATTGGCCTGTCCCTCCGCGGGATTCCCGTCTGGCTTTATGGGCATATTGTTGTTTTTGGCTTGCTGGGCAAGAGCGGCCTGCCTGGCCATCAATTCCTCATGGGCCATTCTGGCCTTTGCGGCTTCTTCCTGCTGGCGCTGCTGCATTTTCGCGATTTCGGCCAGCACCTGGGCGCGCGGGCCGCAAAGCACAATCTGGCCCTCCTGCATGAGCATGATATTATCCACAATATTCAGGATTTGCGGCTTGTGGGTAACAATGATCAGGGTGGATTTTTGCTGGTGCATGAAGCCAATGGCCTGGGCAAGGCGGTTTTCGCCTTCCTCGTCAAGATTGGAATTGGGCTCGTCAAGCACGATGATGCGGGGATCCCCGTACAAGGCCCGCGCCAGGCCAACCCGCTGCCGCTGGCCGCCGGAAAGCGCGCCGCCAAGTTCGCCCATTTGCGTGTCATAGCCCTTTGGCAGATTGAGAATCATTTCATGCACGCCGGCAAGCCGCGCCGCGCGGATGACCTTTTCGGAATCAACCGCGCCAAGCCTGGCAATGTTTTCGGCTATCGAGCCCGCGAAAAGCTCGACATCCTGGGGCAGGTAGCCAAGATAGGGCCCCAGCTTTTCCGGGTCCCAGCTGGCTATGTCGGCCCGGTCTATGCGCACCTTGCCCGCCGTGGGTTGCCAGAGGTTGAGCAAAAGCTTGCAAAGCGTGGATTTGCCGGCTGCGGAAGGGCCGATTATGGCCATTGACTGGCCGGCTGGCATGCGAAAGGACACGCCCCTGATTATTTGCCTGCCCTGCAGGGCGAAGAAAAGATTTTCCGTGGAAATTTCGCCCACGGGCGCCGGCAGATCCATGCGCGGCTGGGGCTGTTCCTTGCCAAGCAGGGCATTGAGCCTTTTGTAGGATCCCGCGGCTTCCAGCGAGAGCCTGTAGGTTGCCATTGCCTGGTCTATGGGCATGAGGGCGCGGCCCATGATGATAGAGGCCGCGATCATGATGCCGGCCGTGGATAGATGCTCGATCGTGAGCCAGGCGCCGACGCAATAAATCAGAACCTGCAGGCCCATGCGCAGGGCCTTTGAAATGGACTGCAAAAGCCCGGCATTCTTGCTGGCCTGGGTTTGCAGCGCGATCACCGCGTGATTGATCTTGCTCCAGCGTTCGGAAACATTGTTGATCATGCCCATGGAGCGCACTATGCCGGCATTGCGTATGGCCTGGCCCGTAAAGTTGGACGACTGGAAATTGAGCTTGTTGGCTACTTCCAGGCGCTTTCTGGTGAGCTTGTCGGTCATCACGCCAAGAATGAAGACCACAAGGCCACCTCCAACGGCAACTGCGCCAAGGGCCGGATGCAAGACAAAAATAAGGATGAAGTAAATGGGCATCCAGGGCAGGTCGAAAAAGGCGAAAACCGCGTTACCGCCAAGGTAATTGCGCAGCACCTGCACGTCCCTGAGCGTGCCCTCGTTCTGTGGCACGCCTGCCGGGCCGCCCGCGGCCTGGAGATTTTGCTGCAAGACGTTGCCGGAAAGCAGGTGGTCGAACTCGATGCCGGCCCTGACCAGCAAACGGGAGCGAATCCATTCCAGCAGGGCCAGCAGCAGCAGGGCCAGCGCGGCCGCAAGGGTGATGACCATGAGCGTTGACATATTAAAACTGGTCAAAACCTTGTCATAGACCTGGAGCATATAGATTGGAAAGGTCAGCTGCAATATATTGATAAAGAAGCTGAAAAAGAAGGCATATTTGAAAAAATAACGACACTTGCGCAAAAACTGCTGCATAAGGGAATCCGCCTTGAAAGTGGGGGCTTTTTTGGGAACGCCCAAAAATATAAGCGCAACACACGATATTGGCAAGTTGCAGTTACGGCGGAAAATGGCAAATCGGCGACAAAAGGCCCCGGACAGGCCGGGGGACCGCAACAATCATTGTTCCCTTTGCATTGCAATGCCGGCATCCCTTTCGGCGATGCGATCTTAACATTGAAACGAAGTATTCAATGTTACTGAGTACCAGGGAACTCCGGATCAAAGATCAAACTTGCCGGCGATGTCTCTCAGCATGCTGGCCGAGCTGCGCAATTTCTCCAGCTCCGCTTCGTCAAGGCAAATCGGCACATGGGTCTCGACGCCGGACGAGCCCAGAATCGCCGGCGTGCTGAGGGCAATGCCGCTTATGCCGTATTCGCCGTGCATCATCGTGGAGATCGGGAGGATGGATTTTTCGTCATGGACAATGCATTCGCAAATACGCTTGACCGACATGGCGATACCGTAATATGTGGCTCCTTTTTTGGCTATGATGTCATAGGCGCTGTTTTTCACCTGCCTGGCGATTTTCCGCAGCTCTTCATCATGATCGCGGTAGCCTCGCATTTCGCAGAAGTCGCGGATAGGGATGCCGGAAACATTCGCGCAATTCCAGGCGACTATTTCGCTGTCGCCGTGCTCCCCGATAACAAAAGCGTGCACGCTTCTGCTATCGACGCCCAGATGCAGGCCCAGATCATGCTTGAGGCGCGCCGTATCAAGAACCGTACCGGAGCCGATTACCCTCCTTTCCGGCAACTCGCATATTTTCGAGGCCGCATATGTAAGAATGTCAACGGGATTCGCAACTATCAGGAGAATGCCCTCAAAGCCCGCTTTCGAAATCGCCGGAATAATGCTCTTCAAAATGGACACGTTTTTATTGACAAGGTTCAGACGGCTCTCTCCTGGATTCTGATTGGCGCCAGCCGTTATTATCGCTACGCAGGCATCGGCGAGATCGCCATAGTCGCCAGCAAAGATTTTCATCTGCTCGGTAAATGGTATTCCGTCCGAAATATCTTCGGCTTCCCCGACAGCCTTGTCATAATTGACGTCAACCAGGACTATTTCGGAAAAAAGTTTGCCCAGCATCAGCGTGTAGGCTGTTGCTGCGCCCACGAACCCGCAGCCGATAATTGCCGCTTTTCCCGGATTTGGCTTCATCAACATGTTCCTTTGCGGTTTGAGACCCCGGCCGGAAGGCCGAACAGGCCCGCGCCCCGCACTCCCAGGCGGGGCATCAGACGCGGGCGCAAGACGCAATGCCCTGAAGGGCTTTGCTGCCAGTTTGGTTGCGGCAATGCCCTACACAACCATTGCCGCCGGATTGCCCTGGCGGCCAGGCTTGAGAGTGACATCGCCCTTTATAATGGCCTTGACAGGGCAAACAAGCATGCAGAGCATACAGCCCACGCATCTGTCGCGGTCAAAAGACGGGCGGCGTTTTTGCGCATTCCAGATGATGGCCTGGTGAGCCCCGTCATGACAGGAAATATGGCAGCGTCCGCAGCCTATGCATTTTTCTTCCACCAGGTGCGGATGCAGAATGTAATCCCGGTTCAGATCTTCCGCGGGCACAATGCTGGCATTGGCCAGGCCCACCAGATCGGCCAGACGATCCACGCCCTGTTCGGCCATATAGTGCATGAGTCCGTTTTTCATGTCTTCCACAATCCGGTAGCCGTATTGCATGACGGAAGTCGTAACCTGCAGGGTGGAAGCGCCAAGCAGAATAAACTCGGCCGCATCCTGCCAGGTTTCAATGCCGCCAATGCCGGAGACGGGCAAACCGGGAATGCCCGCGCGCAGCTGCTGGATAAAGCGCAGGGCCACAGGTTTGACGGCCTTGCCGGAAAAACCGGAGATGGCAGACTTGCCATTGACAATGGGCAAGCCCACCTTGCGCTCCAGATCAATATCAACGATGGACTTGACGGTATTGATGGCGGCTATCCCATCGGCGCCTCCGGCCAGGCAGGCTTTGGCCACGGGAACCATGTCCGTTATATTTGGTGTCATCTTGGCCAGAAGAGGCAGTTTTGAGCCCTTTTTCACCGCCTGGCAATACTTCTCGCAAAGTTCGGGACTGGAGCCGACATCGGAACCCATGGCATGGG
Organism: Desulfovibrio sp.; assembly: GCA_009773975.1. GTDB lineage: Bacteria > Desulfobacterota > Desulfovibrionia > Desulfovibrionales > Desulfovibrionaceae > Desulfovibrio. Next base: position 7,796 of record VSMX01000048.1, read on the forward strand.
ATGTCATCTGCGGACAGGAAAGATTCATCTCGATCATGTCCGCGCCTGCTTCCGTGACCATTTTGGCCAGATTTGTCCAATGTTCTGCGGTCGGACCCATAATGGAGGCGATGAGAACCTTGTCCGGATAATCTTTTTTCAGTTTCGCCAGGTCATCCAGATTTTGCTCAAGCGGATGCTCGGCAATCTGCTCCATGTTCTTGAAGCCGATAAAAGGCTTGTCTTCCATTTGCAGCTGGTCAAATCTGGGCGAAACTTCGTCAATCGGAAAGTCTTTGGGGCCGATAGTCTTGAACACCACGCCGCCCCAGCCGGAATCGTAGGCCCTGGCGCACATTTCATGGCAGTTGCCCACTGGCGACGAGGAAAGACAAAAAGGATTTTCAAAATGCACGCCAAGAAAATCCATGGACAAATTTTTGCTGATCATTAATTGTCCCTCCCCGCGTTCAGGGACTCATGGATGGCAAACGCGGCGCCCTTGCCCTTTCGCACTGCCCATACCACTGTCATGTCGCCGGCGGCAAGATCCCCCGTTACAAATATCTGTTTGTCGTCCGTGCGGTAATTCTTTTCTTTGGGGGGTTCCATCTCTGGCCTCTGACCGATGGCAAGGATTATTTTATCCGCCTTGATGAGCAATTGCGCGTCAAGATGCCGATGCCTGAAAGTTACAACATTGCCGTCCACCGAGGCCGGCACATATCCGTCCATAATTGTCACGCCGGCCTGGCGCGCGCCTGCCAGCTCCTTTTTCGAGGCCAGAAACTCGCTGAATTCTTCATAAGCCAGGTCCGTGACGTAGGGCACGCCCAGCTTCTTCAGAGTGGTGGCCACATCCATGGCCACATCGCCGCCTCCTACAACAACTGCATGATTTGGCGCCTTTTCGGCGCCAAAACCCTTCAGCGTCTTGATGCGGGCCAGAAAATCCACCGCTGTTTCCACTGCCGGGTTGCCTTCGAACATGGGCAGCATTTTGCCGGCCCCAAAGCCGGTGGCCAGCAGAATGGCATTATACTTTTTTTTCAGATCGGCTATCTGGTCAGGCGCGACTTTTACGCCGCAGCGAATCTCCACGCCAAGATCGCCAATACGCCCTACCTCCCGGGAAACCACGGCGTCTGGCAGGCGATATTCCGGGATTCCATAACGCAGATAGCCGCCCGGCTCCTGCTTTTCTTCAAAAATTGTGACGGAATAGCCAAGACTGGCAAGAGTGGCCGCAGCCTGGAGGCCGGAAGGCCCGCTGCCGATAATGGCCACGCTCAAGCCATTGGATTTGCCGGCTTCCAGAATTTTCATGTCCGCCGCGGTTTCAAAATCCGTGGCATAGCGCTGAATGCCGCCTATATCAATGGGCCGGTCAATGCCGCTGCGCGAGCAGCCTTTCTGACAATATTTTTCCGTTGGGCAGACGCGGGCGCAGACTGCGCCAAGGGCGTTGTTTTCCCTTATAGTTTCAGCCGCGCCCCTGACATTGCCAAAACGGATGCTTCTGATAAATTTGCCAGGATCTGTTCCCGCCGGACAGTCCTGCGAGCATGGCGCGTCATGGCACAGCAGACAGCGCGCCGCTTCTTCCATGACGGTTGCCGGCGTATATCCAGGCGCTTCATTGTCATAGTTGGAACTCATAAATGCTCCTCCACACTTTCGTAAGCGGCTCACATTTTTTGCCATGATCATGCCGCATTTGCGACATTTTCCCCGAAACCGGCAAGTTACCTCAGCTCATACACCCCGGCCATGGCCGGGTAGCCGCACTGGGCGTCCAGGTTCTGGTCGCTGATGACAAGGCGGCCGTTTTTTTCCACTGCCTCAAAGCCGCCCTGGCTGCCCAGGGTGCCGTTGCATTTGATGCGGCTGCCGGACATGCGAACGCAGTTGCCGGCCCAAGAGCAGCCACGAGCGCCGGCCTTTGAGGCAAAGAGGGCGTGCTGGATATTGTCGTTGAATTTCACATATTCCAGCTGGATGGCCGATTTCCCGGCCAGGAACTTCCTGCTTGCCAGCTCGTTTGCGCAGGTTTTGGCGACAATGCCGGATGCCTCAAGCTTTCTGAAGCCGCGCATGAAATCTGTTTCGGATGCCGAAAAGATATCCTTTTCGCGCATGGCGGCGTAGGCCTCGCGCAAGTTGGCCACAATTTCCAGGGCCTGGCTGGTGAAATTCCCGGTTGCGGCCCTTGCGTTCATTTCATAAAGGCCAACCAGGGCAATGGCAACGAGATTTTTGAAGCGGGTCAGGGCCGCGTCCTGCCAGTCCAGTTCCCCGCCGTGCAGGCCTTCATTCAAATCTCCCAGGCACTGACGTATTGCCTGCTGGAAAAAGAAAATATTGGGCTTGTCCATGCTCGTCTTGTAAAATATGTAATTGCCGTAAATTCCGGCCGCTATCGAGTTCCAGTTGGTCCTGGCAAACATTTCGGAACAGGATTCGGCCTTCGGGGATTGCGGCCAGAGAATGACCAGGGAAAGAACGAGAATCGCGAATAATCTTTTCATTGCGCTATCCGGAAAATTAAAAAATCTGCTGCAAAACTGGATGGTAAAACAACCAGAACTTTAAAGCCATGACTGGCGCGTCAATTCCTTTGTCCCTATTGGCATTCGCGTCTCTTGTCAACAGCCATTGGCTTTTGTCCTTTCCAGGCCAGGCAGCAACGCTCAAGGCCGGCCAGGTCTTTTCGACATTCAACTCGGGTGAAATTTGCCAGCCGCAGCATTTCAAGCACTTTTTCTCCCTGGCCGCAGCCATGTTCGAGCAGCAGGAGGCCCCCTGGGCGCAAGAGGCGCCAGGCCTGGCGGATGATGGCCCCAAGGTGGGCAAGGCCGTTGTTTTCCGAAAACAGGGCGCAGGCCGGCTCATACTCGCGCACGCAGTCCATGACTTCATCATCCTTGCCGATATAGGGCGGATTGGAAACGACAAGGTCAAGGCTTTGCGGGGCCAGCGCAAGCGCGAACATGTCGCCGGCTATCAACTTAATCTTTGCTCCATTAAGCTGGCAATTGGCCTTTGCCACTGCAAGCGCGGCCAGGCTTTTATCGAGCAGCAGCCCGCGCCATTGCGGCCGTTCCAGGGCCAGCGAAATGCCGATGCAGCCCGTGCCGCAGCCAAGATCGGCAAAAGCAATTTTTTTATCCGGCAAAAGCCCCAGAGCAAGGTCAACCAGCAATTCGGTTTCGGGGCGTGGAATGAGGACATTTTTGTCCACCACAAAATCACGGCCGTAAAATTCGCGGCGTCCCAGAACATGGGCCAGGGGTTCTCCGCCAACAAGCCTGCCCGCCAAAAAATAAAGCCTGGAAGCGGCAGCCGCGTCCAGGCAATCATTTTGGGCCAGCAAATAGGCGATTTCATCCAGGCCGGCTACATGGGCGCCCAGCACACGCGCGCAAAGGCCGGGACTTTCGATCCCGGCCCTTGCAAGAAGCTGTGTTACCTTTTGGGAATGTTCCCTGATTGTCGCAGGCATACTTTTATGCCTCAAGCGCAAGTTATAAAAAATATGGGGGGTCTGGGGGCCTCAGGCCCCCAGCGGGGGTTTGGGGGCAGCGCCACCAATTTCACCCAACCCCATTCCTTATATCCTACATTTCCGCATTGCGGCCGGCTTCGCTTGCGGGTTTGCGGCGTGGTTTCCTGGCCGCTTTTTCGGGCGCGGCCGCCACGCCGGTTTCGGTTTCGGTTTTGGCCGTTTTGCTGTCTCCGCGTTTGGTGCGCGTGCCGGAACCGCCCCCTTGTGTGCCCAGGTCAAAGACGATGGAGAGCACCTCGTCGTAATGGCGAACAGGGTGGACGGTTATTTTCCTGAGCAGGTCTTTTGGCACTTCCTCAAGATCCCTGGAGTTTTGCCAGGGGATGATGACATGCTTGAGTCCGTAGGCCACGCCGGCCAGGATTTTTTCCTTGATGCCGCCAACGGGCAGCACGCGGCCCTGGAGGGTGATTTCGCCTGTCATGCACAGATCCGGCCTGGCCTTGCGTCCCGAAAGGGCGGAAATGAGCGCTGTGGTCATGGTTACGCCGGCGGAGGGGCCATCCTTGGGGGTTGCGCCAGCCGGAACATGGACATGAATATCGCTCCTGGCAGCAAAGGCCGGGTCAACGCCAAGGGCGTCGGCGCGGCTTTTGATGTAGGTGAGCGCGGCCTGGGCGCTTTCTTTCATCACATCGCCAAGCTGACCGGTAAGGAGCAGTTTGCCGCGTCCCTTGATGGCATTGACTTCAACGGTGAGCACTTCGCCGCCAACGGGGGTCCAGGCAAGTCCAAGGGCCATGCCGGGCGCGAGTTCCTTTTCATTTTCATCATCGAGAAAACGCGGCGGCCCGAGGTATTTGGCAACTTCCCTTGCCGTGATTTCAAAGGGGCCTTCCCTGCCTTCGGCTATGGCCCGGGCCAATTTGCGGCAAACCGAGGCCAGTTCCCTCTCCAGATTGCGCACACCGGCCTCGCGGGTGTATTCCCTGGCGATCTTCCCGATTGTTTTTTTGTCGATTTTTACGGAATCAGCTTTCAGGCCAGTGTCCTTGACGGTTTTCGGCAAGAGGTGCTGATCCGCGATCTCGACTTTTTCCTGCATGGTGTAGCCTGGCAGGGAAATGACCTCCATGCGGTCGCGCAAGGGGCCGGGTATGCTCTCCAGGTGGTTGGCCGTGCAGATAAACATGACCTTTGAAAGATCAAAGGGCACGTTGAGGTAGTGATCGCTGAAAGTGTTGTTCTGTTCCGGGTCCAGCGCTTCCAGCAGGGCGGAAGACGGGTCGCCGCGAAAATCGTTGCCCAGCTTGTCCACTTCATCGAGAACGATGACGGGATTGCGCGTGCCGGCCTGTTTCAGGGCCTGGATGATGCGTCCCGGCATGGCGCCGATGTAGGTGCGGCGGTGGCCGCGTATTTCGGCCTCATCGTGCATGCCGCCAAGCGAAAGGCGCTGGAATTTGCGGCCCATGGCCCTGGCAATGGACTTGCCGAGAGAAGTCTTGCCCACTCCTGGAGGGCCCGCGAAGCAGAGTATGCTGCCCCTGGACTGCGGATTGAGCTTGCGCACGGCCAGGAATTCGAGAATGCGATCCTTGACCTTGTCCAGGCCGCAATGATCCGCGTCCAGAACCTTTCTGGCTTCCACTATGTCCAGCCTGTCGCGGGATATTTTTTTCCAGGGCAGCTCGGCCATCCATTCCAGGTAGGTTCGCGCCACGCCTGCTTCCGCAGAATCAGCGTGCATGGTTGCCAGGCGGCGGAGCTGCTTGTCAGCCTCCTGGCGGGCCTCTTTTGGCAGCCCGGCCTTGTCCAGGGCTTCGCGCAGGGAATCGAGATCCTCTTCCCCGTCCTCGTCGCCATCGCCAAGCTCGTGGCGGATGGCCTTGATCTGCTCGCGCAGGAAATATTCCTTCTGGGCCTTGTCCATGCCCTCGCGGGCCGCGCCCTGGATCTTGGCCTGGACAGTGGCGACCTCGAGTTCCCTGCCAAGCAGGTCATGGACGATTTTCAGGCGTTCAAGTGTGTCGCCTGCCTCAAGGATGCGCTGGGCTTCCGAAATCTTGATGCGCATGTTGGCCGCTATAAGATCGGCCAGGCGCCCGGGGTCATCGACGCTCTGCAAAACGCCCATGATGTCCGGGGAGGCCATGCCGCGCACGGAAAGCACCTTTTCGGCCTGTTCGCGCACGGAGCGCAAAAGGGCCTCGACTGTGGCGTCCTGCGGGGGCGAAGTCTCTTCCAGAGGCTCGATTTTGGCTTCGAGGAAGGGCTCGGTACGTTGGTAATCCTGGACTCTTGCGCGGCCAATGCCCTGCACAAGCACCTTGATGCGGGAATCGTGCGTTTTGAGCATGCGCATGATCTGGACCACGGTGCCAACTTCATAGAGATCGCCCGGGACAGGATCCTCGGTGTCTTCCTGCTTTTGGGAAAGCACAAGAAGGTGGCGCCCCTTTTCGAGGGCGGCCTCCACGGCCTTGATTGATTTTTCACGCCCGATAAAGAGCGGCAGAATCATATAATTGAATACAACCACATCCCTGACCGGCAGGACAGGCAGGGTTCCGGGCTGAATGCCTTCTTCGGAATCCCTGGAGACTGCGCTTTCCAGGACTTCCGTCTGCTCGATTTTATTTTCTTCCGCCATTTTTTCCCCCTGAAAATCGGAGAATTTTGCTTTGACTTATGCTGTAGCAATCGCCCTCGGTGACTATGACATGGTCCAGGAAGCGCAAATGCAGCTTCGGCGCAAGTTCGACAAGGTTTTGTGTCAGTCTGAGGTCGGCTTTTGATGGGTGGGGATTTCCCCCGGGATGATTGTGGACAAGAATTATTCCGCTGGCCTTGCGCACCAGGGCGGCCTGGAAAACATCCGCCGGTTCGATTGCGATTGAGTCTATGTCACCTGTGCGCAGTCTTTCCCAGGCAATCAGCCTGTTTTGGGAATCGACCAGGGCAAGCCAGGATTCCTCGTGCGGGCAGCCGGCCAGTCTTTGCCTGGCAACCGCGGCAACGGCGTCCGGCGTGGCCAGGACCTCGCGCCGCAAAAGCGGGGCGGCCGCGTATCGCGCCAGCACTTCCCGCATCAGCCTCCAAAGGCTCAAAAGACCGGATCCGAAACCGGGAACCTGTTCGACTTCGTCTGGCCTTGCATCAAGAAAGCCGCGGATGCTGCCAAAACGGGCAAGCACCTCGCGCGCAATGGGCTTTGTATCCCTGCGCAGAATGGACAGGCCCAGAAACAGTTCCATGATTTCCTGGTCGCCAAGGGCCAGGGGATCTGCCTCGAGCTTTTTCCGCAGGCGTTCGCGATGTCCCGCCGGGGACGAAATGTTCCGGGTTCCAGTTGGCATAAGATAAGCAGTCTTGCGATATTGGCAAGGGGAGATTTACAAAAGTCACAAGTATCACTTTTGGGAGGGATTGAAAAGACGGTTCGCGGAGAGATCCGGAATATTTCGGATCTCTCCGCGTTTGCGCGGCAGTTGTGTGCGTCAAGTTCTGCAATTTAGTCTCTCATGGCATCTGGGTACAAGAAGCGGCAAGGAGGCCGACCGAGAATGGGCCCAACGGTAGCTCGCCGGAGGTCGGCCTCCTTGCCGCCACAATTAAACAGCCAGTTTCATCAATTCCTGTTTTTTGTGTTCGCGTAAAAGACTCATATCCAGATACCTGTGCGCTTCGATCCAGTTCTCGTGAGTCTCTATGCACAAAGCCCTGGCCAGCCTCAAACAACTCCTTATTGCTCCGCCCTCCCGAACCTTTTCATACCTTGCATCCAACACCAGATATGGAAAAGCTTCGTCAGGAT
>VSMX01000049.1 GCA_009773975.1 Desulfovibrio sp.
ATCCTGACCATGCCCTTGCTGGTGGGCACCGACGGCGTGCGGAAAATGAGCAAGAGTTATGGCAATTATATTGGCATAGACGAGGAGCCGGGAATAATTTTCGGAAAAATCATGAGCATTTCCGATGACTTGATGTGGAATTATTACGAGCTGCTTTCCGCGAAAAGCCTGGATGAAATCGCGGAGCTGCGCAAGAATGTCGAATCGGGCGCGTTTCACCCAAAAAGCGCGAAAGAAGACCTGGCAAGCGAAATCGTTGCCCTTTACCACGGCAAGGATGCGGCCCAAAAGGCCAGGCAGGGCTTCAATTCCGTCTTCGCCAACAATGCTTTCCCCGATGACGCGCCTGTATTTGAATGCATTGCGGGCAAAACAAGCACGCCCGCGTTTTTCCTCGCGGCCTCGCACCTGGCCAAAAGCATGGGCTTTGCCAAGACCAGGATCAAGGAAGGCGCCCTGACCATCAATGGCGAGAAAAACGAGGATGCGGCAAAGGCCCTTGGCCCTGGCGCCTATCAGGTAAAGTTCGGCAAAAAGGGTTTCCTGAAACTGGCAGTCTTGCCCGAAAAGGCTCAGCTGGGCCGCGAAACCGCGTATTTTGACCTGGGGGAAAGCAACATCCAGGAATGGCTTTTTGATGCCCTGACCAAAATTTTGCCTTTCATGAGCGAGGATGAAATCCTTTTGCTGGCCAACCAGGATTATTGCCGTAAAAATCTTGGTCTGGAAAGGCCGCTGCTGGCCAAATCCGTTGCCCGCGATGCCGATGGCGAGGATTTGTACTACCAGAAGCCGGATATTGGCGGCTTTTTCGTCAGCAACGAAACCGGGCGTCTGCAGGACGCCCAAAGACTGGCCGCGGTCAATTCAATCGGAGTCTGGCTTTATAATATGGTGCAGATTGTGGTGCAGAAACAATTCTCTTGATTTGTTTATAAAAATAGTGGGGAAAGTAATGCATAAGCTCTATGTGGCAATGGTCGGCTTGCCCGGACGGGGCAAATCCACCATGGCGCGCCGGATACGCGACGGGCTGGCTGCCGAAGGCATCAATGCCAGGATCTTCAATAATGGCGATATGCGCAGGAAGCTGCTGGGCGCGGAATCCACGAGCCCGGATTTTTATAATCCCGACAACAGCTTTGGGCGGGAGGCCAGGGAGCTTATTTGCCGCAGGAATCTGGAGGCGATGCAGGATTACCTGAACGGCGATGGGGAAGTCGCCATCCTTGATGCCACCAATGTCAGCCGCCAGCGCCGGATGATGATAGAAAATACCCTTAAAAACCATCCCGTGCTTTTTGTCGAGTGCATGAACGAGGACCCGCTCCTGCTCAACGCCTTCATCAGGCGCAAGGCCGATTTGCCCGAATATGCCGAATACACAAAGGATGAAGCCGTTGAAAGCTTCATGAAGCGCATTGAGTATTACGAAACAATTTACAATCATATTGGCAAGGAAAAGTACTGGATGTGCGTGGACGCGGCGGCGAACCGCGTCCTGGCCGAACAGCCATGCGAAAGTTCGCCCTTCTATCCCGCCATACGTGAAATTGTAGTCAGCATGTGGATAGAAAGCCTGTACCTTGCGCGCCATGGGCAAACGGAATTCAATGTCCAGGGGCGGATTGGCGGCGATCCGCCGCTTACGGCCAGGGGGCGCGCCCAGGCCGATGCGCTAGCGCGGCACCTGGCCGGCAAAAGGCTCGACTGGGTTTTCACATCCACAAGAATGCGCTCCCATGAAACGGCCGCGCCCGTGCTGGAAAACCACAGGGACGCGCATGTGATGGCCTTGCGCGAATTTGACGAAATCTGGGCCGGCGATTGCGAAAATATGCTCTATTCCGAAATTCGCGAAAAAATGCCGGAAGTTACGGCTCAGCGCAATGCCAACAAATACAGTTATGTCTATCCGAACGGGGAAAGCTATGCTATCCTGCAGGAAAGAGTGCGCCGGGGCCTGAGGCGGGCCCTGTTCCTGGCGGGCAATGCCCCCTTCCTCATCCTGGGGCATCAGGCAATCAACCGCGTGCTGCTCTCGCTCTTTTTGCGGCAGCGCACTGAAGATGTGCCCTATATCCATATTCCGCAAAATCAGTATTACCATATTCAATTAACGCCAACCCGCAAGCTCTTTGAACGCATTCCATACGACGGGAAGGCCGCAAAACAGGACACATCACTGAAGGATCCGCAAATCTATTCATGAACAATTTCCGTTTGGGCGGCAGGCCGCAATATTCAATCCAATCCCATGCCCGGTTTTGAACATATAATTTTCAATTGGCGCGACGCGCTCGACATTGCCCTGGTTGCTCTCCTCATCTACCAGGTCATCCAGCTTTTGCGTGGTTCCCGCGCCCTGGCCGTACTAACTGGCCTTGGCCTGCTGACTGTGCTGTACTTTGTTTCCCGGCAGCTGGGGCTTTATACCATGTCCTGGCTACTGCAATACATATTCAGTTCCATCTTCATCCTGATTGTCGTTATCTTTCAGGCCGATATTCGCCAGGCTCTTGGCGAAATGGGCGCCAACCGGCTTTTCAGGCGCAACGAGCTGAAAAAATCCGGCATCGAGGAAGTTATCGAGGCCTGTGTTGAAATGGCCAGGCTAAGGGTTGGCGCGCTGATTGTGGTTGAGCGCAGCATGCGCCTTGGCGACATGATCAAAAGGGAGGGCGTGCGGCTGGACGCGCTCCTGAGCAGGCAGCTTTTGATGAATATTTTCTATCCCAAGGCGCCCCTGCACGATGGAGCTGTGGTAATCAGTTCGGGCAGGATAATGGCGGCCGGCTGTATTTTGCCGCTTGCCGTGGCCAGGGGGCAAAATTTCGGCACCCGGCACAGGGCCGCCCTTGGCATAACCAATGAAAGCGACGCTGTGGCCATTGTTGTTTCGGAAGAGCGTGGCGAAATTTCTGTCGCGGTCAAGGGGGAACTGGTGCGTTCCCTGGATGCCGCCCGTTTGAAGCAGGTGCTCAATGAAGTCCTCTGACGAAAAGAAATCGCTCATGAGCTATCTGCCCGATCTGGGCTCCATGCTTGTCGCAATTCTGGTGGCCATGGCAATGTGGTATCTGGTGAGCGTGCGTGACCGGCTGGAAGCGCAGGTGGAAATAAATGTCGACTATTACGACATTCCCGCAAACCTGGTGGTTACAGACGGCCTTGTCAGCAAGATCCAGGTGCGCCTGAAGGGACCGGAAACCCTCTTGCGCTCGATCCCCAGGGAAAGGCTTGTCCAGGCTATCAATCTTTCGGGAATAAAGAAGGGCGTAACGGTTGTGCCGCTTGCCAGCGAGGGGCTTGGGCCGGCGTTCAGGGCTTTTGATGTTGTGGATATTCAGCCGCCGCGCATTGTGGTCAAGGCGGACACCCTGATGGAACGCAATGTGCCCCTGCGCACGATTGTGGATTCGCCCCTGAGGGGGGGAGCGCTGACTGTTGAAAACGTGAGCGTCTCGCCGGCCACATCCATCTTGCGCGGCCCGGAGGAAGTGATTTCGCGTATCACAAGCCTGCCCCTGACAATTGTGCTGGACCCGAAAGCCGCGGGCACGACGGTCGAACAAAATGTAACCCTCGACACGCCAAGCCTGGTAACGGCCAATCCCACGACAGTGCGCGTGCGTTATACAATCACGAGCGGGCGCACCATTGTCTCGCGCCGCTGCCCGATTGTTGTCATCGGGGACAACAGCCATCAATACAACACTTCCCCACGGGAAATGAACCTGATGGTCGAAGTGCCGGAAGCGCTGGCCAAAAATACCCAGTACCTCAAGCAGCTTGAAATTACTGTCCTGCCACCGGACATGGAAATTGGCGAGAGCAAAAAGGTCAGGGCGCGGCTGAAATTGCCGGACGGCATGACCGTGCTCAACCCGACTGACGAGGAAATTACCGTTACAAGGGGTAAAAAATCCAATTGATGACGAGGTCCGGGAATGGGGAGAACTGGCCTGTTCCGCCTTCTGTCCGCAGTTTCATGCCACAAGGGTATTTGAGATAAATTCCGCACATCGCGGAAGCGGGCAAGACAAGGCTTTTGTATAATTACATGAACTGGAGACAAGATGTCCAGGCAAAGACTATTTGGCACGGATGGAATGCGCGGCACTGTAAACCAGTGGCCCATGACTGTTGATGCGGCCCTCAGGCTTGGCCTGGCGGCCGGCATCCGCTTCAGGAGCGGCAATCACAAGCACAGGGTTGTCATAGGCAAGGACACGCGCCTTTCGGGCTATATGTTCGAATCCGCGCTCACGGCCGGCCTGTGCGCGGCCGGCATGCATGTGATCATGACAGGCCCGCTGCCAACGCCGGCAATTTCCTTTCTGACCCGCAATATGCGCGCCGATCTTGGAGTTGTGATTTCCGCGTCCCACAATCCATACTATGACAACGGCATCAAGTTTTTCGACGCGGACGGCTTCAAGCTGCCCGACACCACGGAAGATGAAATTGCCGCCATGACGGAGGATTATTCCTTCAAATGGCCCTATCCGCCTTCTGACCAGATAGGGCGCGCAACCAAGATTGAAGATGCCGGCGGCCGCTACATAGTCTATACCAAAAGCTGTTTTCCGCCCCAGCTTATGCTATCCGGGCTGCGAATCGTCATAGATTGCGCAAATGGCGCAAGCTACAAGGCGGCCCCCCTTGCACTGGAAGAACTGGGCGCGGAAGTTTTCAGGATTGGCTGCGAGCCGAACGGCCTCAATATCAATGATCATTGCGGTTCCCTTTATCCGGAAGTCGTTTCCGCCAGGGTCAGGGAACTGAGGGCGGACGTGGGCCTGGCCCTGGATGGGGACGCGGACCGCCTCATCGTGGTTGACGAGCATGGCGCCATCCTGGATGGCGATCAGCTCATGGCCCTTTGCGCCCAGGCCATGATGGCCCGCGGCGAACTGCCGGACAATCTTCTGGTCGGCACGGTGATGAGCAATCTGGCCCTGGAAATTTTCATGCGCGAACATGGCGGCGAACTCTTGCGCACCAGGGTCGGGGACCGCTATGTTGTCGAGGCAATGCGGCAAAGGGGCGCCATGCTGGGTGGAGAACAATCCGGGCATCTTATTTTTCGCCAGTATTCCACCACAGGGGATGGCCTTTTGGCCGCGCTGCAGATATTGCGCATCATGCGCGAAAAGGAAAAGCCACTTTCCGAGCTTGCCGGCCTGCTTGCCCCGTTTCCGCAGGAACTGGTCAATGTGCGGGTAAAAAAACGCCTGCCCTTTGAGGAAAAGCCGGAAATCGGCAAAGCTGTTGGGAAAGTGGAACAGGAACTTGGCGAGAGGGGCCGGGTTTTATTGCGCTATTCCGGCACGGAAGCGCTTTGCAGGGTGATGGTCGAAGGCGAAAATCCCGACAAGGTCAGGCTTTATGCCAGGGAACTGGCGGATGTTGTGGCCACTGAATTGAATTAATAAGGGGCACTTTTAGAATTGTGTGAAATTTCACAAAATTTCACAAAAATAACAGGCAGAACCCTCTCCATCATTTGCAAATTTCAATGGCGCATGCTTTTTTTTCACTTGCGCTTGCACTTGTTTTGGCAGAATATAGATGCAGTTATGGAGGTTGGAGTTTTGGATTCCCGAAGTTGGCATTATTAAATTTTTTTTTCCAAGATGGAGGCATAAATGAAGGATATTCGCAAGGTTATTATTCCTGTGGCTGGTTGGGGCACCCGTTCCTTGCCTGCAACCAAAAACATCCCAAAAGAAATGCTGCCCATCTACAACAAGCCAGTTATCCAGTACGTTGTCGAGGAGGCTATCCGCGCGAAAATCCGGGATGTTATTTTTGTAACAAATCGTGATAAAAGCGTTATCGAAGATCATTTCGACTACAATCTGCAACTGGAAGGCGTGCTGGAACGGGCCGGCAAACTCGACAAGCTGCAGACCATCCGCGATGTTGCGGAAATGGTCAACATCATGTCCGTGCGCCAGAAAAAGCAGCTTGGCCTTGGCCACGCCATCATGTGCGCCAGGGAGCTTGTGCGCGATGATCCTTTCGCGATCATGGTGGGCGACGACCTGATGTTCGGGGGCGTGCCCGGCATTGGCCAGCTGATTGACGTTGCCCTGAGCGAAAAGATGCCTGTTGTCGGCGTAATGGAAGTGCCGTGGGAAAAGGTAAGCAAATACGGCATAATTGACGGGGAAGAAGTCGCCCCCGGCGTATTCCGCGTAAAGGATATGGTCGAAAAGCCAAAACGCGAGGACGCGCCTTCGCGTCTTGCAATCGTTGGCCGTTATGTCCTTACGCCAGACATTTTTGAATATCTTGACAAGGTTGAGCCTGGCCAGGGCGGCGAAATCCAGCTGACCGACGCCATGCAGATGCTGGCCAAGGATCGCGGAATGATGGCCGTGCGCATGGCCGGAATGCGTTTCGACGCTGGCGACTGGGCCGAATATCTTACCGCAAATATCTACTTTGCCCTGCAGGATGAGGATCTTCGTTACGAACTGCTGGGCCTGCTCAAAAACTTCGTGCAATTCCAATAAAAACAGGGGCCGCTTCGGCGGCCTTTTTTGCCATGGCGTTTTGCGCGCAAATTGCGCTTTGCTCACCTCCCTGGTCCACACTTGCCTATTCCGTTCCGCAAATATTCTCCGGCAATGTCCTTGCCAGGGGCATGAGGGTCATTGTTCCCCTTGGCAGGAACAGCCTGCGTGTCGGTGTTATCCTGTCTCTTGAAGAATACAGCGGTGAAATGCGGCTCAAGGATATCTTCTGGCCGCTCGAAAAGGCTCCGCTTCTGACGGACGATCTTTTTGACCTTGCAAACGACATGGCCGTGCGCCAGGGCACAAGCCCGGGCTTTGTCCTGGGCCATGTCCTGCCAAATGGCTTGCGGCAGCCGGCTTGCAGGCTGCGCGGCCAGGAACAGATGATCGACATCCGCAAACTGAAAAATTGCCCGCCGGAAGAATACGAAACGTGGGCAAAAAATTTCGCCAATGGCCTGGTTGATATTTTGCCTCCTGGAATTGACGCGGCCGCAAGCGAATACTGCGTTTTACAGGTTGACCCGCCATGGCCTGTGCGGCCGGCGGCAAAACGTCAATTGGCCGTGCTCGATTTTTTGGCCAATAACGGCTCAGCCAGTCGCCGCTGGCTGATGAAAAGCCTGAATATCACAGTCGATGTCCTGAAAAATCTTGTTGGCCAGGGACTGATCAAGATCGAGGTCGATACAGCGGCCGATGAAACGGCCCCCGGGCTTATGCCGCCGCCATCTCCCCCATTTGAACTAAATCCGGCCCAAAAGAAAGCTTTGCGGGAGCTAGGGGAAGCGTTGAAGTCGCCGGGAGCGGAAACGCGGCTGCTCTATGGCGTGACAGGCAGCGGAAAAACAGCAGTCTATCTGGAATTGGCGCGGGCTGTGTTTGAAAGGGGCCAAAGCGCGCTTTTGCTGGCCCCGGAAGTCGCCCTGGCCCAAAAGCTGCTGCGCGACGCCAAAATCCAGATTCCGCATGTGCCGGTCTTTCTTTATAACGGTTATCAGTCCCCGCAAAAAAGGGAGCGGCTATTCAGGCTTCTGGCCGCAAGAACCTCCCCCTGCGTGGTAATCGGCACCCGCTCCTCCCTTTTTTTACCCCTGCCCAATCCGGGCTGCATCATTATTGATGAAGAGCATGACGCCTCCTTCAAGCAGGATGAAACCCTGCCCTATAATGCCAAGGAAGCGGCCTGGTACAGGATGGGCAAATTGGGCGGCCTCCTTGTTCTGGGTTCGGCAACACCAGACATAAAGACATTTTACGCCAGCCAGAATGGGCAGATACCCATGCTTTGCCTGTCGCAAAGAGCCAGCGGCAAGGGGTTGCCGCCCATAGAACTGGTCAGGATCGGCCTGAAAAGCGGCTTTGACACAAGCGGCAAAAACGCCGTCAGCCTGCTTTCCAAAACTTGCGAAGAAGCCATCCTTTCAACCATCAAAAAGGGTGAGCAAGTTGTGGTTCTGCTCAACAGACGCGGCTATGCCCCGCTAATGTACTGCCTGGACTGCGGCAAGACTGTCACCTGCCCGAATTGCGGAATAGGCCTGGCTTTCCACAAGGCGCGCCAGAAGCTGGTTTGCCACTACTGCGGCCATGCCGCGCCCCACCCTTCGCCCTGCCCGGAATGTGGCAGCCTCAATTTTCTGCCACTGGGGGAAGGCACGGAAAAACTTGCCGAGCAGCTGGGCATCCTTGCGGGCCAGCCTGTTTTGCGCCTGGATCGCGACAATACACGTCGCCCTGGCAAGATCGAGGAAATTCTCGAAGATTTTGCAGCCCAGAAATCGCCTGTTCTTGTTGGCACGCAAATGCTTTCGAAGGGGCACCATTTTCCCAATGTAACCCTGGCCATTGTGGCCGATGGCGATCTTGGCCTGAATCTTCCGGATTACAGGGCATCGGAAAGGACATTCCAGCTTCTGCTCCAGGCAGCAGGGCGGGCGGGACGCGGAGAAAAACCGGGACGGGTGCTCATCCAGACACGCGACCCAAATCATTATTGCTGGAAGTATCTTCTGGCAAACGATTATGAGGGCTTTTACCATGAAGAGCTTGGCAGGAGAAAAAAGCGGCTTTATCCGCCATTCACTCGCCTTGCCCTGTTGCGCTTTTCGTTTGAAAATGGAGATGAGGGCGCCCGGGCGGCCCTGGATTGCCTTGCGCGGGATTTGAAACCCCAGGCCAGGGAACTGGGCCTTACCCTGCTCGGACCGGCCCCTTGCCCCCTGCCCCTGCTGCGGGGCAGAAAACGCTTTCAATGCCTCATCAAGGCCAAAGACTGGCAAACAATACGGGAACTGGCCAACTTTGCCAAAAAGCATCCGGCCGCGTCCAGCCTGCGCATTTTGCTGGATCTTGATCCGGTGAACATGATGTGACGCACGGGGCAATGGATGGAATTTTTTTAATTTTGTAAAATTGTGTATGCGCAATAAAGCCAGGGCTGCTGCGGCTGGCCGCGTACTGTTGCCGAAGTTGTTTTTTTGGGATAGGAAACTGTTTTTCAACGCATAATGGAGAACATGATGGAATTGCTGCCAATAAAGCGCGCATTGCTTAGCGTTACAGATAAAAGCGGCCTGGTGGATCTTGCCTGTTTCCTGGCTGGCGCCGGCGTGGAGCTGACCAGCACGGGCGGCACGCGGAAGGTTCTGCTGGATGCCGGCCTGAAAGTTACGTCCGTTAGCGAGGTTACAGGCTTTCCCGAAATGCTTGACGGCCGGGTGAAAACCCTGCACCCCCGTATCCATGGGGGCATCCTGGCCGACAAGGATAATCCGGCGCATACGGAGGCTCTCGCCCGGGCCGAAATCCGGCCATACGACATGATTGTGGTCAATCTTTACGATTTTGCCGGCGCACTTGCCAAAAACCTGGATGAAGCGGCGACTGTTGAGCAGATCGACATTGGCGGCCCGTGCCTTTTGCGCGCGGCGGCCAAGAATTTTGCCAGCGTCCTGGTGGTGCCCGATCCGGAATATTATCCGCTTGTGATTAAAGAACTCGCCGAAAACAATATGCGCGCGCCCCTGGACTTGCGCAGGCAAATGGCGCGCCGCGCCTTTGAGTCCACGGCCCGCTACGATGGCCTGGTTGCTTCCTGGTTTGCCAAACTATAGATATGCCGAAACTTGAAGGCAATCTTGCGGGGCTGAAAAAAAGCCAGCTTACGGCCCTGCAGCGTTTTTTCCGGCGGCGCTTTCCCAGGAGTGAGGTTTTTACCCAGGAGCAGGCGCGGGAACTCGCACTGCTTTCCCGTTCCATAGGCCGGCAGACAGGGTTGCTGATTGACCGCGCCGGGCGGGTGGAAATGGCTATTGTGGGCGATGCCAATTCGCTCATGATTCCAGAATTGCCCCGCGAAAGGAGCGGTGGCGGCCGTCTGCGGGGCCTGCGTCTTTTGCATACCCACCTAGGTCCCCAGAGGCTGAGCGATGAAGACAGGATGGATTTGCTTTTCCTTCGCCTGGACGCCATTATCGTCCTGACAGTGGATGAAGCCGGCTTTCCCATGCAGTGGGAGGCCGCCAGGCTTTTGCCGGGCGGCAACGAAACGCCTACGCTTACAGTCGGCCCGTATCCCTGGAATCAGGCCGAAGCCGACCTGATTGCGGACGCGGAAGCCCTGGAGGACGAGCTTGGCAGAACAGGGGAGGGCAGCAGCAAGGAAATAGGCCAGGAAAGGGCCCTGCTCGTATCGGTTTCCGAAAAGCCGCGCCAGATTCAGGAATCCAATCTGGACGAGCTTGCGGCGCTCGCTTCCACAGCCGGCCTGGATGTGGCTGGCCGCATGATTCAGCGCGTGCCTTCTCCAAATCCGCGTTTCATTCTGGGCAAGGGCAAGCTGGCCGAGCTGGAAGTGCAGGCTCTTTCGGCCGGCGCGGACATTCTTGTCTTTGACGGGGAGCTTTCGCCAGCCCAGCTTCACAATCTCGCGGATGTTACCGAACGCAAGGTGCTGGACCGCACCCAGCTTATTCTGGATATTTTTGCGAAGCACGCCACATCGCGCGCCGGCAAGCTCCAGGTTGAACTGGCCAGACTTGCCTACGTCCAGCCGCGCCTCGCCGGCAGGAACAGGAGCATGGACAGGCTGGCCGGCGGCATAGGCGGGCGCGGCCTTGGCGAAACCAAACTCGAAATGGACAGGCGCAAGAACCGCGAACGCATGGCCCACCTGAGCAGGGAACTGGACGATATAAGGCGCCAGCGCGCCTTTGCCCGCGGGCGCCGGGCGCGCAACAGTATGCCTGTGGCCGCCCTTGTGGGCTACACGAATGCGGGAAAATCGACTCTTCTCAATCGTCTGACCAATTCCGAAACCATTGTCGGCGACAGGCTTTTTGCCACCCTGGACCCTACAACGCGCAGGCTGCGCTTTCCCAAAGAGCGCGAGCTTGTCCTGGCCGATACAGTCGGTTTTATCCGCAACCTGCCAAAAGAATTGCTGGAATCCTTCAAGGCCACCCTGGAGGAGCTGGAAGCGGCGAATCTGCTCATTCATGTGGCGGATGCCGGCCACAAGGATCTGGTCCAGCAGATGGAAGCGGTGGAAACCGTGCTGGAAGACCTTGAACTGACGAAAATTCCCCGCATCCTGGTCCTGAACAAGTGCGATTCGCTGACGCCCTTGCAGAAGGAGGAGCTTGCCCAGGCCTGGCCGCGTGCCATCCAGGTTTCGGCCATTACCGGGGAGGGCCTGCAAAGCCTGCTGAACCGCCTGGAACGCCAGCTTTTGCCGGATGCCCCGCAGGACTGGGGCAGTATTCCATTGAAATCAAAAGAAGAATAGACATGACAGGTGTATGGCTTTACCTGCCTGGCCCTGGCGTTGCAATTCTGGCCGTTTACAATTTATAATTTATAGATGTCGGCATTGAAATCCAAAAATTTCAATGCCGAAGACCGCCAGGCAAAAAGCGTGGCTTTTGTCTGGCTTACGAAGCTTCCCGGCGCAAAATCCTGACGGATTTTGTATAGAGAACGATTTCGTTCTCTATAATACCCAACGCCAAGTGACAATATTCATTGTCATTAATGCAGAGGTCTTCTGGCACGATTTGATAAAGAGATAAACACATGAACGCCGAAATAATAGGAGTGGGCACGGAGCTTTTGCTCGGCCACACCATAAATTCCGATGCCGCCTATGTGGCGCGCGAACTGGCCGCCCTGGGCATCAACGTTTTTCATTCGCAGGTTGTGGGCGACAATCCCGGGCGTCTGGAAAAAGCCCTGCGCGAATCGCTGGATCGCAGCGACATAGTTGTCACAACCGGCGGACTTGGCCCTACAGGGGATGATCTTACAAAGGAAACCATTGCTCTTGTGGCTGAAAGTCCGCTTGTGGAAGACGCGGCCAGCGCCGCAAGCCTTGCCGAATATTTTGGCAGCCGCGAAATGACGGAAAACCAGAAAAAGCAATGCTTTTTTCCGCAAGGATCCACGGTCTTTCCCAATCCCCAGGGCACGGCTCCTGGCTGCGCCGTGTCCTGCAAGGGGGGCAAGATCATCATCATGCTCCCAGGGCCGCCGCGCGAGCTTTTGCCCATGCTTGAGAATTCCGTGCGGCCTTTTCTGGCAAATCTGGGCCATTTTTCGCTTTACACCGGCATTATCCGTGTTTTCGGCATGGGGGAGGGCAAGGTTGCCCAGGTATTGGGGCCCCTGCTGGATGGCGCCAATCCCACAGCCGCGACCTACGCGGGCGACGGCGAGCTTTTTGTGCGCGTTTCCTCACGCGCGGAAAATCCGGAAAAAGCGCGGCAAATGGCCTTGCCGCTGCAGAACGCTATTTGTGAAAAGCTTGGCCCTGTCGTTTATGGAATTGACGTGCCCTCGCTTGAACACGTCGTCGTCGCAAGGCTGGAAAAATCCGGCCAGAGCATCGCCACGGCGGAATCCTGCACGGGCGGCCTGCTTGCCGGGCGCATTACGGCTGTTCCCGGATCGTCAAATGTTTTTGAAATGGGCCTCGTAACCTACGCCAATCGCATCAAGACGGAATTGCTGGCCGTGCCGGAGGAAATGCTTGCGCGTGTTGGCGCGGTAAGCCCGGAAGTGGGCAAATGCATGGCCGAAAACGTCCGCAAGCTGGCGGCAAGCGATTTTGGCGTCGGCATCACCGGCATTGCGGGCCCTGGCGGCGGAAGCCGGGAAAAGCCTGTTGGCCTGGTTTATATTTGCGTGGCCACAAAAAATGACACATTCATGCGTGTCATGCGACCGCTGGGGCGTTATCCCGGCAGGGAGCAAATCCGCCGCCGGGCCACGAGCCACGCCCTGGACATGGCGCGCAGAATCATGGACGGCCTGCCGATGGATGTGGACTGGATGTAGGAAAGAGAAGTATGCCAGGTCCCGATTTTGTAATTGATGAAATTAACGGAAATCCCGATATGTGGAAAAATTTTTCATTACGCTGGGCAGAGATTGGTTGAATGGCATTGAAAGGCCAGCGAGAAGGAAACTATCCCAAATAGTCCGCCTGAGCGCCTGAACCGGGAAATCAGGAGGCGTACAAATGCAGTGGGCAGTTTTCCGGATGGACATTCTGCCCTGATGCTGGTTTGTGCAAGACTACGGTATGTTGCATTGCAAAAATGGGGCACTGAACGTTATATGGGTATGAAAAAATAAAACAAAGCAAGTTAAGGGAGGCAACACACAGCAATGGAAATTTCCCAGTGTCGATCTTGTTCCTTTTTTGCGGCAGCCGCTCATGTCGGTCAAGTCAACCTGCTTCGCCGGCGCTAAGGCGCGGCCTTGACCTTTATTCGGCAGGCTGTTGCATTATGGAACTGCGATGCGGCTCTGCGAAAAATTTCAAATGGAGAATATTGCTAAAAACACCGAGCTGCATCCACGAAAAGTGCGAAAAATTCTGGACACTACCGCGCCATTTTTTGGGGATTTTGCCGTCAAGCCGGCAAATTGCAAGGAATATTAAAAATTATACAGATCCGCGTCGGAGGGCAGGCGCTCCCAATGGATTCGGCCCTTTTTGCGTGAACGGCGCAGGAGGGCATAAACGCCGCCCGCGCCGCCATCATGCGGTCTGGCTGTGCAGAAGGCCAGCACAACGCGCTTGAACGGCTCCTGGGTGAGCCAGGTTTGCAGCTTGCCGCGCAAAACGCCCTGGCCAAGCGGGGAATTGCGGCCCCGGCCAGGCACAAGCAGCACACAGCGCAGGCCCTTGAACCAGGCCTGGCGAATGAATACCCTGAGCGCCTCCCAGGCCTGTTCGGCGTTCAGGCCGTGAAGGTCAAGATGATCCTCGGGGCTGAAATGTCCTTCTTTCAGTCTGTTGATGACAAGCTCATCCAGTCCGACTACATGGCCTTCCAGATATTCATCCGAGGAAAAAAGCGCAAATTCCATGCTTTTTTCCACGCTTTCCTCAAAGCTCCGGATTTCCTCAACCGGGGATTTCTTTTGGGCAGGCTTGAGCGCGATGGAACGGCCCTTGCCTTCAAGCGGGGTTACAGAGCGCATGGCAACGAGAAATTCATCCTCTTCCGTCGCTTGCGGAAGAACGGGTTCGGCCGGGGCCGCATTCTGCCCGGCAGGCGGAGTTTGGGGCTTTTCTGTCTCTGGCTTTTTCTTTTTTTGTTTGCGTTTGCTCATTCCGCTTGTCGGGCTTTGGGGCCAGGCCTGGCAAAGAACTTCGAGGGCAAAGCCCCCGGGTTTGGGGCTTTCGGGAACAATGCGCTCAATGGCGGCAAGAAAAAGCTCGTGATCCCTTTTTTGTTTCGCTATTTCCCGGGATCTTGCCTTTCTTCTTGCCGCAAGCCCGGCAAATGGCTTGTTGGAGAAGCCTTCGTCCTCTGCCATGACCACCTGCAAAAAAGCCGCCCCGGGGCGGCTTTGGAAATTATTTCTTGTTGTCTGCCGGTTTTTCGGTCGCGGGTGGAGCGGCTTTTTCCGGATTGTCCGCAGGGGCCTGTCCGGCCTTTGGCTGATCCGCTGGCGCGGTAGGTGAACTGGTTTCGTTGGCGGGACTGGCCGGCGCACTATTGTTTGCCGGTTCCGCCGGCTTTGCGGGAACATCCTCGATCTTGACATCAAGGATGCTGGATTCGACAGTCGGGCGGCTGCTGGTCACGTATGTGTAACTCAACGAGGTAATGACAAAGATGATGGCCATCAGGGTAGTCAGCTTGGCCAGAATGCCGCCGGCTCCGGAGCTGCCGAATACCGACGAGTTGCCGCCGCCAAATATGACCCCCATTCCTTCCTTGCCGGATTGCAGGAGAATGAGGATAACCAGAAGTACGCAAACAATTATATGCAGAGTGAGAATTAAATCCTGCACGAAGCCCTCCCGCCGACGCGGTAAATTCAATGGTCTTTATTTTACGCTATTCGGGCGTAAGAA
>VSMX01000005.1 GCA_009773975.1 Desulfovibrio sp.
TTGAAAATGCTTGGCGGCGAACCTGTAAGCAGCGTCGAAACCAGGGCCCCCGGCAATGACGAGCTTATTGGACGCGTCAAGATCAGCTGCCAGGACGGCTGGTTTGCCGTGCGCCCATCCGGCACCGAAGCCATCTGCAAGGTCTATACGGAAAGCTTCAGGGGCGAGGACTTTTTGGTAAAAGTTCAGAAAGACGCGGTTGATTTTCTCGAAGCCCTGCTTAAAAAAAATGATTGACCGGCCCGGGCGCAAATCGGAACCCGAAGTTTCCGCGCCGCAAAATAATGCCGCTTCCGGAACGCGCCTGAACAAGGCAGTGGCCGGAAGCGGCCTTTGCGCCCGGCGCAAGGCCGATGAACTGATCTTTGCCGGCCGCGTTTCGGTCAATGGGGAAGTGGAGACAAATCCCGCAAGGCGCGTTTTTCCGCAGGATGCGCTTGCTTTTGACGGCAAGCCTCTTGCCGGCGCGCAAAAGCGCGTCTGCCTCATCCTCAACAAGCCCGCCGGCGTGGTCAGCACGGTGAAGGATCCCGAGGGGCGCCCCAGCGTGATGGATTTTGTGCCGCCCGAACTGCGGGGCTGCCGGCTCTATCCCGTTGGACGGCTGGATTTTTTTTCCCAGGGGCTTTTGCTCCTGACCAATGACGGCGATCTCGCCCTCAAATTGGCCCATCCCCGTTACGAGCATCCCAAAACCTACGAGGTGCTTGTGCGGGGCAATGTGCCGGAAGCCGCCCTGGTCGAGATGCGCCGAGGCATGAGGCTTGAAGACGGCACCGAGCTTTTGCCGGTTGGGGCCGAAATGCAAAAGCGCGGCCAAAACACATTATTGCGCCTGACCCTGCGCCAGGGGCTGAATCGCCAGATTCGCCGGATGTGCGCTGATCTCTGCCTTGTTATCCTTAAACTGGAAAGGATTTCACAGGGGCCGCTGGAACTGGGGCGCCTTGCGCCAGGCAATACAAGGGCGCTCACTGATGACGAGATAGCGGAGCTGCTTTGAAAAAATACCGCGACCATTACTTTTGCAAGGCCAAGGCAGAAAATTATCCGGCAAGATCTGTTTACAAATTGCAGGAACTGGATAAAAAATTCGGGCTGTTCAAGAAGGGCATGAAGGTGCTTGACCTGGGCGCGGCCCCCGGCTCCTGGAGCCTTTACGCGGCCAAAAAAGTCGCGCCGGAAGGGCAGGTGCTGGCCGTGGACATCAAGGAAACAGATACGGTTTTTCCCCCAACGGTAAGCTTTATGCGCGAGGATGTTTTTTCACCTTCCGCGGAGCTTGCGGAGGCCCTCGAAAAGCTCGGCCCCTTCGACGTGGTGATGAGCGACATGGCGCCTGCCACGACTGGCATAAAGATGACGGACCAGGCGCGCTCCCTCGATCTTGCACTTGCGGCTTACGAATCCGCGCTGGCCAATCTTGCGCCGGGAGGCAGCCTTGTGGTCAAGATTTTTATGGGGCCGGATACAGGAAATTTGCTTGAGCCGATGCGCAAATCCTTTGCCAGCGTCAAGACCCTGAAACCGAAAAGCTCGCGCGCGGAGAGCAAGGAAACCTTTTATGTCGGCGTGGCCTACAAGGGGCGCCAGCCTTCGCAATAATTTTTTATCGGCCGCGCAGCCGCGCTGGCCGGCCTTAACAAATGCTCATAGCAGGAGGAACAATATATGTCAGGTCATAGCAAATGGGCAAATATCCAGCACCGCAAGGGAAGGCAGGATGCCAAACGCGGCAAGGTCTTCACCAAGGCCGCCAAGGAAATCATTATCGCGGCCAAGAGCGGGGGCGACCCGGCGGGCAATCCGCGGCTTCGGGCCGCAATAGCCGCGGCCAAGGCCGTGAACCTGCCCAAGGACAAGATTGAGGCCGCAATCCGCAAGGGCACGGGAGAAGACGCGGGCGGCGATTTCACCGAAGCTTTTTACGAAGGTTACGGACCCGGCGGCATTGCGATCATGGTTGAAGTAGCCACAGACAATAAAAATCGCACGGTTGCGGATGTGCGCCATCTCTTTACCAAGCACGGCGGCCAGATGGGCGAAAACGGCAGCGTGGCCTGGATGTTCGAGCGCAAGGGCGTTATAGAAGTTGACAGAAACGCCTACACTGAGGACGCCATTATGGAAGCGGCTCTTGATGCCGGCGCCGACGACGTGCTGGACGAAGGCGAAACCTGGACAATCCAGACAGCCATGGCCGATTTCGCGGCCGTGCGCGATGCCCTGGAAGCAGCCAATGTTGCCATGCAGTCGGCTGAACTGGCCATGGTGCCCGCAAATCTTGTCGCTGTGGACGCGGAAACCGGCGCGAAACTGCTGCGCCTTATGGATGCCCTCGATGACAATGACGACGTGCAGAATGTATACGCCAATGCGGATTTCCCCGATGATATGGCGGTAGAATAGCAATTATGGCGGATCTGACCGTTATCGGGATTGATCCCGGTTCAAGGTTCACGGGCTGGGGAATTGTACGGGAAGCCTCTGGCGTGCTGAGTCTGGTGGATTGCGGCCTGGTGCATTCGGAAGGGCAGAAGAACAAATGCTTTTCGGCGCGCCTGGCGCGGATTTATTCCGGCCTGAATGCTGTTCTTGGCTCTCACAATCCCGATGAAGCGGCAATGGAACAGGTTTTTACGGCCAAAAATGCCGCAAGCGCCCTCAAGCTTGGCCAGGCCAGGGGCGTGGCAGTGGCCGCCTGCGCGGCCCATGGCCTGGATGTTTCCGATTACGAGCCCAGGCTTGTAAAAAATTCACTGACCGGCGTTGGCAGCGCGGACAAGGAACAGGTGGCCTTTATGGTTCGCCGCATGCTGAATCTGGGGCAGCAGAGGCTTGCCCTGGATACGACAGATGCCCTGGCTGTGGCCATTTGCCACCTTGGGCGGCGGCGGCTTGCCCGCCTGGCCGCAAAAGTTTCATAATTGCTTGAAATAACGGTAAAAATAATAAAATGCTTGCATTTTTGTATTGAAATGCCTAACTTTGCAAGACCATATCTTATTTTCAGGGGGGAATAGATGACCCGCAAGGACCGCACGGAGGGCATTTTCAGCCGGCGCGAGGTGCTGGACGAGAGCGAACGCCGCCAGTACTGCCTTATTCAGCTGAAAGATTTGCTTTCCTATGCCTACCGCTATTCCGAGGATGTTAAAAAGCGTTTTGACCGGGCCCAGTTCAATGTGGAGAAGTTCAAGACGCTTACGGATATCAAGCACATTCCCATATTGAAAAAGAAGGAGCTTATCTTTCTGCAGGCCATGGGGCCACGGCTTGGGGGCTTGCTGACCAAGGATATCGGGGAATTGAAACGCATTTTTCTTTCTCCCGGCCCGATTTTCGATCCGGAAGACAGGGGTGAGGATTATTGGGGCTATACGGAAGCTTTTTATTCCGTGGGCTTCAGGCCTGGCGATGCCGTCCAGAACACATTCAATTACCAGCTTACGCCGGCCGGCCTGATGTTTGAGGAACCCCTGCGCAACCTGGGCTGCGCGGTCATTCCCGCAGGCCCGACGGATGCGGCCACCCAGCTGGACATTTTGCAGAAGCTGCGCATTTCCGGTTATGTGGGAACGCCAAGCTTTCTCATGCACCTGGCCCAAAAAGCCGAGGAAAAGGGCCTCAATCTGCGCAAGGATCTTTTTTTGGAAGTCGCTTTCGTTACCGGCGAGCGTCTTTCCGAGAAAATGCGTTCCCAGATGGAGAAAAAATTCGACCTCATCATGCGCCAGGGTTATGGCACGGCCGATGTGGGCTGCATAGGCTACGAATGTTTCCACAAGAACGGCCTGCATATAGCAAACCGCTGCTATGTGGAAATCTGCCATCCCGATACTGGCATCCCGCTCAAGGATGGCGAGGTGGGCGAAATTGTGGTGACGGCCTTCAACAAGACCTACCCGCTGATTCGCCTGGCAACGGGCGATCTTTCCTATATCGACCGCAGCCCATGCCTATGCGGCCGCACCAGCCCGCGCCTTGGCAGCATTGTCGGCAGGGTGGACACCACGGCGCGCATCATGGGTATGTTTGTCTATCCGCACCAGGTCGAGCAGGTGATGAGCCGCTTTGAGGAAATCAAGCGCTGGCAGATTGAAGTTACAAATCCCGGCGGCATAGACGAAATGACGCTGTTCATTGAAACCAGCGGCTTCAAGCGCGAAGAGGAGCTGCTGCACCAGTTCCGCGAAAAGATCAAGCTGCGTCCCGAACTCAAGATCCTTGCGCCCGGCAGCTTGCCGCCGCAGATCAGGCCTATTGAGGATAAGCGCAACTGGGATTAAACAGATGTTCTCCTGAAAAAGCTTCCAACTGGAGGGCTTATGACCGATGACAACAAGGCTGCCTGCGCGGCAATGCTGGACTGGCTGGAAAAACGCCATGCCGCCATCATGGACTGTGAAAAAGAGGCCTACGCCTTTATGGACGCAGGCGACATTGACGCCTACAGGGCAAAAATGCGGGAAAAGGCCGAAAATCTTTCCACCATTGCCAGAGATGCCGAAAAAATGCTTGCGGCCTTGCCACCAGAACTGGGCAATGGCCTGGCCGACAGGCTTGCGGCCTTTGCGGGCGGCGCGAGTAAAGCCCTGGAGCTGGATTCCGTTTTTTATATGTCCGCCCTGTTGTATCCTGATATCCGAAAACCTGGCGAGCCGGACAACCTGATGCGCTGCATAACCGAATTCAGGGCCAATATTGAATAAAAGCAGGGGGGCCGCCTTCATTGCACTATCGCAGCCACCAGAGCGTTTGCCTGATTTCATTACGCAAACGCTCTAATCATAGATGTCGGCATTGAAATCCAAACATTTCAATGGCGGAGACCGCCAGGCAAAAAGCGCGGTTTTTGCCTGGCTTACGCCGTTGCGCGGCGCAAAATCCTGACGGATTTTGTATAGAGAACGATTTCGTTCTCTACAATCATTCCCATAAAACTCCGGGGCTCTTATGGAAAACAAACAACCGCTGGACACATTTCTGGAGTTCATGAACAGTCGCGGCCTGAACACGACTGCCCAGCGCAAGGTAATAGCGGAATCGTTTTTCGAGTTTCCTGGGCACCATTCCCTCGATGAGTTTTATCGCCATGTTTCCGCAAAAGATCCGGGCATTGGCCAGACCACCGTCTATCGCACGCTAAAACTGCTTTGCGATGCCGGTGTTGCTTCCGAAATCCAGTTTGCGGACAATATAACCCGTTATGAAGTGGCGCACCCAAATAGCCATCACGATCACCTTGTTTGTCTCAAATGCGGCCGGATCGAGGAAATTCTTGACCCGCGCATCGAAAAGCTGCAGAAAGATCTTGCCGAAAAGCATGGCTATACCCTGACCGGCCATCTTCACAATCTGTATGGCTATTGCTCGCAATGCCGCGGGAACGGCAAAAATCAGGCCGATAAAAATTGACATTCATTTTCAACTATATTAATGACCTTTCTTGGCAACAGGAGATGCCATTATGGGTTGGGATATAATATTTGTAATAGTGATTGTGGCGCTGGCCGCGCTGTTCATGGGCCGCAGGCTTTACCGCATAATAAGGAACAAGGGCGGTTGCGCCTGCAATTGCGACAAGATGGGCAAGGGTGCCTGCGATGGCGCGGCCTGCCCGGGCAATCGGGGGATGGAGGAGATTGTTCCCCAAAAGAAGAATTACTGATGATTTGCCAAATCATCAGTACGTTGGGCGCGGCCCGGCGCGCCGCGTGGCGGCGCAAGTCTGCCAGTGAGCCCTGTGGGCGGCCGCAGGCTGTTTCTGCCTGCCAGCTTTGCCGGCTTACGCAAATGGACAGCAGAGCTAATGAAGCCGGAGCTTGCCTGCGGTTGAATTGACGACAGCGCAAAACAAAATTGGCAGCAAAGCCCATCAGGGCATTGCCTCTTGCGCCTGAGAGGGGTTTGAGACCCCTCACAGGCTAACCGCCCGAGTCTGAATACCGCGCCCGAGGGTGCGGGCCTGTTCGGCCTGACGGCTCTCAAACCACAAAGGAACTTGCGGATGAATGAAAATGCCCCTGAAAATGGATATTTTCATTCAAGAAATGCTATATTGAAAAAGCTGCCGGATTTTTGTCCGGCAGCTTTTTCTGCGACTATTTAATTTTTCGGATCTTCCAGGGCGAAATCTATGCAATAGCGTTTTTCGGCCCTTTTGCCGAGAAAGGCCGCGAATTCCCTGTGTACGGGGTGATCTCGGTAGGCGAGGAAGTCTTCCTGTGTATTATGCGTGGAAGTGAGCACCACTTGCGCCGGCACGGTGGAACTTTGCAGCACATTGCGGGAAACTTCCAGGGAGTCAAGGCAGGAAAGGCCCTGCATTGCGGCGGATCTTTCGACAATCTGCCTGGCGTTTTCCTCGGCTCCGCAGCCTTCCGCTTCCGGTTTCAATGTCCACCATACGATATGACGGATCATGGCATTGCTCCTTGTTGGGGTTATCCTTTGCCCTTGGCCGCCCGTCCCGCTGTCTGGTAGCGTTTTTGGGCGGAAAGTTCGGCCTTGCGCAGGCGAATCGATTTTGGCGTTACCTCCACCAGCTCGTCCGGGCGCACAAAATGCAGGGCGCGTTCCAGGGTAATGTGCTTGACGGGGGTAAGGATGACGTTTTCATCCTTGCCTGCCGCGCGCAGGTTGGTAAGTTTCTTTTCCTTGGTCGGATTGACGTCTATGTCGTTTTCCCTGTTGTGTTCTCCGACAATCATGCCCTCATAGACGGGGTCGCCGGGCTCGACAAAAAGCGTGCCACGCGGTTCGAGGTTGAAAAGTGCGTAGGGAACGGCGGAACCGGCCCGGTCGGCCACAATGGAGCCTGAAAAGCGGCTGGGAAAATCGCCGCGCCATTCGCCATAGCCTTCCAGATAGGAATTCATGATGCCCGTGCCCCTGGTGTCGGTCAAGAATTCGTCCCGGTAGCCGATAAGGCCCCGGGAAGGCACGGAAAATTCCAGGCGCACGCGGCCTGTGCCGGCATTTGCGCAAGTCAGCAGGCGCCCCTTTCTCTGGGCCAGCTTGTCGGTTACAATGCCCATGAATGTTTCGTCGCAATCGACATAAAGATGTTCCATGGGTTCCAGGGTCTTGCCATCGGCGTCCTTTTTCAGGATGACTTCCGGGCGGCCAACAGAAAGCTCAAAGCCTTCCCTGCGCATGGTCTCGATCAGGATGGCCATCTGGAACTCGCCGCGTCCCTTGACGACAAAGGCATCCTTGTCAGGCCCGTTCTCCACCTTGATGGCCACATTGCGCAGGGTTTCACGAAGCAGTCTTTCCTCGATGGCCCTGCTCTGGACAAGTTTGCCCTCGCGGCCAGCGAGGGGAGATGTGTTGATGCCGAAACGCATGGAGACTGTGGGCTCGTCCACCCGAATGCGCGGCAGGGCGGCAGGTCTTTGCCGCGTGCAGATTGTGTCGCCTATCTTGACATCCTCAATGCCGGCCAGGACCACAATATCGCCCGGCTGCGCCGTTTCGACTTCCGCAAGGCGCGGGCCTTCATAAACCTGCAGCTGGCTTACGCGCAATGGACGCGGCGCGCCGTCTTCCCCAACGCAGGCCAGGGCTTCCTTTGAATGCACGCTGCCATGCATGATGCGGCCCACAGCCAGGCGCCCCAGATAGTCCGAATAGTCCAGATCCGCAACCAGCATCTGGAAAGGTTCGTCGGGATTGAAAGCAGGGCCGGGAATTTTATCGAGGATGGTCTGGAAAAGTGGCCCGAGATCCTTGCGCTCGCCGCCAGGCTCCTCCATGGCCACGCCATCGCGGCCAATGGCGTAAAGCACGGGGAACTCAAGCTGATCCTCGTTTGCGCCAAGATCGATAAAAAGATCGTAAACCTCGTCAAGCACTTCCTGCGGGCGGGCGTCCCTGCGGTCAATCTTGTTGATGACCACAATGACGGGAAGTCCGGCTTCCAGCGTCTTGCGCAGCACAAAACGCGTCTGGGGCAGGGGGCCTTCGCTGGCGTCAACCAGCAAAATCGCCCCGCTGGCCATTGAAAGCGAACGTTCGACCTCCCCGCCAAAGTCGGCGTGGCCGGGAGTGTCAATGATATTGATCTTTACCCCGTTCCAGCGCACGGCGCAGTTTTTTGCGGCAATTGTGATGCCGCGTTCGCGCTCAAGGTCCATGGTGTCCATCACGCGGTCATCCACGCGCTGATCCGCGCGGAAAACGCCGCTTTGCCGGAAAAGCCCGTCCACCAGTGTCGTTTTGCCGTGGTCAACATGGGCTATAATGGCGACATTCCTTAAATTTTTGTTTTCAACCATTGCTTTGTTATCGTTGATGTTTTTCATTGCCGGCATTTTACTCTTTTTGCAAGGGATTGCCAACAGATGGACTTGTCTGATCCTGTCCAGGCCGCAATCAACAATTGGGTTTCCACGGATCAATGAGCTTGCCTCCGGTTCCCTCAAAATCCCTGACATGCCTCGTGACAGGCGTCAAATCATGCGCCAGGGCCGTGGCCGCGACAAGACTGTCCAAAAAAGGCCTGCGATCAGGCACATGCAAGCCTGCGCAGCGCAGGGCCACTTTTTCGTCCACAGCCAGTATCCTGCCGAAAAATGCCGGCCTGCCCCGGTCTGTTATGAACAGGGGCGCATCATTCACAAGCCTGCGCGCCTCACTTGAAGCCTGATTGAATTCCCTGCCAGTCATTGTTTCCATTGCTTCCGCTCCTTGTTGTAGCGATAAGTTCTACACTATTTTGGGTCAAGACAAAAAACAGTAATCCCGGATTTTATGGTGGTCGAAGAGGCCCGCAAAAAATTCATGGTCATCGCGCGCAAGATTTGGCAAAATCTGTCTTGCGCGGGCGCGTTAAAAAGTTTATCAGTAGCCATTATCATTTTATTATAAGCTGCGGAGCGGGCATGAACAGGAAAAAGAACCTGCCGGTGTATATCGCCGCTTTTTTGCTTTTCGCGGGCGGTATCGGCTATCTGGTATATTCGGGGCTTTCCGAAAACAGCGTCTATTTTCTCAATGTCAGCGAAGCCAGGGCCGCGGAGCCGGACAAGCTGGCCCAGGCCAGGCTTTTCGGCACGGTTGGCGAAAACGGCCTGAGCCACCAGGGCCGGGAACTTGCCTTCCAGCTTCAGGACAAGGATAACCCGCGGGAAATCATTTCCGTTGTTTACCGCGGCATTCTGCCGGACACGTTCAAGCCTGGCGCGGAAGTTATCGTCGAGGGCGGCATTACGCCAGAAGGTCATTTTTCGGCCAAATCCCTGATGACCAAGTGCCCTTCCAAATACCAGAAAGAAAACCGCAAGATCTGAAGCAATGTATATTTTCGGCTATATCTGTCTTCTGCTCGCCCTGGTCTTTTCCGCGGCCGGAGGAAGCTTTGCCCTGCTCAGACTATGGAAGCCAGGGGATTTCAGCGCCTCATTTGCCGAAAAATCGGCCATCGCGGTAGCCGGCGCCCTGCTGCTTGCTGGCGCGGCGCTTTTGCACGGCCTGTATTGGCAGGATTACAGGCTTGATTATGTGGCATCCTATACCGACAGTTTTCTGCCTGTCTTTTACAGGCTGACGGCATTCTGGGCCGGCCAGCCGGGTTCCATGCTCTTTTGGGCGCTTTGCGCCGCCCTTTGTGGCCTGCTTTTCTTGCTCACAAAATCCTACAAGGCTTGCGCGCCGCGCACAAAATTGTGGTTCTGGGCCTATTTTTATCTCAACATGGCCTTTTTTTGCCTTTTGCTGGCTGGTTACAGCAATCCCTTTATCATGCGCGAGCCTGTGCCCGTGGACGGCAACGGGCTCAATCCGCTGTTGCAAAATCCCGGCATGATTTTCCATCCGCCGCTGCTCTTCATGGGCTATGCCGGGCTTGGCATACCTGGCTGCCTTGCCCTGGCCTCCTCAACAAGCGGCGAGAGTGATGGGCTGCCCTGGTTCGCGGCCACGCGCTCCTTTATTCTTGTTTCGTGGCTGCTGCTTTCGGCCGGCATCATTCTTGGCGGCTGGTGGGCTTACATGGAACTGGGCTGGGGCGGCTACTGGGGCTGGGATCCTGTTGAGAACGCCTCTCTTCTGCCCTGGCTTTTCGCAACAGCCGCCCTGCATATCCTGGCCATCGAGCGGGCCACGGGCAAGCTTTCGAGAATGGCCGCCCTGTTCATGAGCCTTACGCTTTTGAGCGCCTGGTTTGCCACCTGGCTTACACGCAGCGGCATCATCCAGTCCGTGCATGCCTTTGGCGATGGAGGCGTAGGACTGCCCCTGGCTGTTTTTCTGGTCTGCCTCCTTGCAATTTGCTTGCTGGCCACCATTTGCGCGCCCAAAACAGGCGCCGCCCTGGATGCCATCGACAGCCGCCAGGGCGCGCTTGTGCTTGCGGCCTGGATATTTGTAGCTCTCGCCCTGATTATAGCCATGGCCACAATGTGGCCGGTATTGAGCGCAATCTGGAGTCCTTCCCCACAGGGGCTTGAGGCCGGTTTCTACAATCGTGTCTGCCTGCCGCTTCTGGCGCTTCTGCTCCTTGTTCTGGCATTTTGCCCCTGGCTTTCATGGGACAAGGGCATTGCAGGCATCCGCTCCAGATCTCCGCTGATCGGCGCCCTGCTTTCCATGTTGGCCGGCGGGGCCGTGATCTGGCTTCTGGGCTACCAGAAGCCTCTGCCCCTGGTTGTAACCGCCTGCGCCATTGCCGTTTTGTGCAATATCATCTTTTTGCTGGCCAAAAAGGCCGTGCGGCAAAATCCGCGCGCGCTGGCTTCCGCCTGCGCGCATTTTGGCCTTGCCATCATGGCCATTGGCGCAGCTTTTTCCGGCGCCTACACTACGGAAAAAGACATGCTCCTGGCGCCGGGGCAGAGCGAGAATATCGGCTCGTACAAGGTAACGCTCAAGGATTTGCGCGATGGCCAGGGGGCTGGCTATGACTGGTTGAAAGCCGACCTTGTCTTTGAAAAGGGCGGCGAAGTCGTGGCCAGCCTTGGCCCCGAACGCCGGGTCTATGAAAAATTCGGCGCAATGCAGTTTTCGGAAGTGGACGTGGCCACAGGTCCTGGCGGCGATATCTATGCCTCCCTGCTTGGTCTTGACGAGGATCTGAAGGTGCTTGTGCGCGTCAGCCTCGAGCCCATGGTCAGCTGGATCTGGCTGGGCGGCTGGCTGATGTGTCTTTTGCCGCTTCTGGGGCTTTGGCGGCGCCGGCCAGCCAGAATCGCGCAATGACACCAAAAATCTCCCTGAGCCGGCTGGGCAAGTTTTATGGCCGCAAGCCTGTATTGCGCGACATAAGCCGCGAATTTTCGGGAATTACCCTGATTACCGGCGCAAATGGCGCGGGCAAGTCAACGCTCCTGCGCATTATTGCCGGCCTGTGCCGCCCGGATGCGGGCACGGTTAGTCTTTTTGGCACTGTGGGCTATCTGGCGCATGCCACCTTTCTCTATCCCGGTCTTACCGCGCGGGAAAACCTTGCATTCTGGGCAGGAGGCCACGGCCTTGGCAACGTGGATCTTGACGGGCTGCTCGCGCGCGTTGGCCTGGAAAAATCAGCCCATGAGCGTGTGCGCGTGTTTTCGCGCGGCATGGCCCAGAGGCTCAACCTGGCGCGAATCCTGATGCTGGGCCCCGATATCCTGCTTCTGGACGAGCCCGCAACCGGGCTGGATGTCCAGTCGCGGACATTTTTGCAGGAAGAAATCGGACGGGCGGCCAAAGCCGGCGCCTGTATCCTGATGGTCAGCCACGATGAGGACGACGCGGCCATTGCCGACCATGTTCTCGCAATCCGCAAGGGCAGGCTGGAGGAAGCATGATCCGCCTTGCTTTCGCGGTTTTCCGCAAGGATTTGCGCCTCTCGCTTTTGCGGAGCAACGGCCTTTTGCAGGCATTGCTGCTGGGGCTATTGCTCGTTTTCACATTCAGCCTGGCCCGCGGCCCTGCCGGCATTTTGCCGGCGGAAGCGGCGGCTGCGATTTTCTGGCTGGCTTCCGTTTTTTGCCAGGTCCTGATCTTCAATCAGCTATACGCCTTCGAGGAGGCAAATCTCTCGCGGCTGGGCCTGTGGCTTGTGCCTTTTCCTGTCCAGGGCGTATGGCTCGGCAAGGCCCTGGCCGGTTATCTGCTTTTGCTGCTTCTGCAGGCTGTTTTTCTGCCGGCCGCTGTCGTTTTTCTTGGCCAGAATTTTGTAAACCCGGATCTGAACGGACTTGCCATGGTTTTTCTGGTCGATCTGGGCCTTTGCGCCGCCGGTTCTCTCCTGGGGGCGCTGAGCCAGGCGGCATCGGGCAAGGAATCTGTTTTGAGCATAATTCTTTTTCCGTTGCTCATGCCCCTTTTGCTGGCGGGAACAGCGGCGGGCGCCCATGTTTTCGGCGCGCCGGCCCCGGGTGGCACGGGGGGCTGGCTTGGCCTTGCCTGCGCCTTTGACGCTGTTTTTTTGGGGGCGGGGCTTTTGCTTTTTGGTTTTCTCTATTCGGAGGAAGATTGATGCTGTTTGTTACGGGATTTTTGGGCGCGCTGGGCATGGCTTTTTGCCAATGGCTCATCTATGCCTGGGCGCCAACCGAAGCCGCAATGGGCCTGGCCCAGAAGATATTTTACATTCACCT
The DNA here is from genome assembly GCA_009773975.1 of Desulfovibrio sp. Lineage (GTDB taxonomy): Bacteria > Desulfobacterota > Desulfovibrionia > Desulfovibrionales > Desulfovibrionaceae > Desulfovibrio. The sequence continues at coordinate 12,588 of VSMX01000005.1, forward strand.
GCCGCTTTCCTGGTGGGCGCTGATCAGCTTTTTTGTGGTTTTTATCGCTTCCATAGCCTATCTTCTGCGCAGGAATCCCGCCTGGGATCGCCTGGCGGCCGTCGCCGCGGAAGTCGGCCTGCTGTTTTGCGGCCTGGCGCTTGTAACAGGCTGCTTATGGGCAAAGCGATCCTGGGGCGTGTGGTGGACATGGGACCCGCGCCTGACCACAACAATAGTCCTCTGGTTTGTGTATGCCGGCTACCTTGTCCTGCGCGGGCTGGAAATGGGGTCGGCCCGAAAGCGCCTGACGTGCGCTGTTGTCGGCATTGTCGCTTTTCTTGATGTGCCGCTTGTTTTTATCTCTGCCCGCATCTGGCGTTCGATACACCCGGCCGTTTTCGCATCCCGGGAAGGCGGCCTGCCCCTGGAAATGAAAATTTGCGCCATTTGCTGCGTTGCGGCAATGGGCTTTATATGGTGGACAATTGTCTGCCTGCGCAAAAGGCAGCTTGAGCAAATCCATGCTGTTGACAGCCTGCTGTTTGCACCGGAGAATTGACGATGGATATAATGTGGTGGCTGATTATCGCCAATGCCGCCGTCTGGCTTGGCATTGGCGCCTATCTTGTTTTTTTGGGCCTTCGGCAGAACAGCCTTGCCAAAAGCGTCCGCCAACTGGAGATTGCGCAAGATGAACACGAGGACTGAGCCAGGATCGCGCCAGAAATTTTTGATTGCAGTACTGCTGGCGCTTTTTACCGTGATTGTGCTGACATCTCTGGTCAAAAGGATAGCCGAGCCTTCACTTGTGGTGAGCAGCTTTGGACGGGCCCAGGTGCCGGCGCCAGAACCCGAAATGTCGGCAATAGGGCGCTTGATGAACGAGGCCGGTCAACATCCTGACGACCAGGCCGTGCTTTTGAAGGTCGCGGAAGGGCTGCTTGGCCAGGGCCAGGCTCGGGCTGCCGGCGAATTTGCCCGGCGCGCGCTGGCCCTGAATGACGAAAACGCCCGCGCCCTGCATTTGATTGGCGTGATAAATCACCAGCAGGGCGAACATCAAAAGGCCGCGGAATTTCTGGAAAAATCGGTTGCGCGGGAGGAAAATCCCGGCGCGCGCTACAGCCTGGGCGTGCTTTATACCCATTTTCTGGGCGACAGGCAAAAAGGCATCGAAAATTTCAGGAAAGGCCTCGCTGCTCCCGACATCTCTCCCGGCCTCAGGGAGGCTATTAACCAGGAACTTGCAAAGGCGGCCAAATAACGGGGAAAAGGGTTTTTTCTCACTTGGCAAAAATCGCCGCAGGTGCAATTATTCGGCATACAACAATCACCGGAGTTGCGGCATGAGCAATGATCAGCACGATAACGGCAATAACGGGGAAAGACGGGTTATAACCCCCGAAGTGCTTGGCCCCGAAAATGATGGACGCCCCCAGGGCTCCTGCGGCAATGGCCAATATGGCAACGGACCCTACGGTAGCGGGCAGTACGGTAACGGCCCTTACAGGCAGAGAAGAATAAAATATTTTCAAAGCTATGGCTGGCCTATGACCAGTGTGGACCAGAACGCCTGCCTGGCGCCAGTAATTACCCTGATCCTTTTCCTGGTCTGTCTTTTCCAGTTCGGATTTCTGGCCGCGCTTGGCTTTGTTTTTTTTCACGTGCTTTTTGGCGTTCTTGGCAGCGTGCAGGCCACAAGCCGGATGATGACCGGAGAAGTTTTCAATATCTGGCTCTGGAGGCTGGGCAACTGGCTTTTTTCATTCTTGCTTACTGTCTGGCTGGCCGGCGGATTTTCGGATTGATCTGGCATGTGTATTTGCTGCGTTGCCGCGATGGCAGCCTTTATTGCGGCATAACCAGCAATCTGGAAAGGCGCCTCGCCCAGCACAACGGCCTTGTGGCCGGCGGAGCGCGCTACACGCGCGGGCGGCGTCCTGTCTCGCTTGTGGCCAGCGTGCCTTGCGCCTGCAAAAGCCTGGCACTGAAACTTGAAGCCAGAGTCAAGGCCAAAAAGGATGGCCGCCAAAAACTTGATTATTTGCTGGGATCATATTCATGCCCGGATTTGATGTAATTCTCGCCTTTTTCGGGGCGTCATTTCTTCTTGGGCTCGCTCCCGGGCCCGATAATATTTTTGTTCTTGCCCAGGCCGCCCTGCATGGCGCAATGGCCGGCATCATGACCACCCTTGGCCTGATGACGGGACTCTGCATCCAGACCCTGGCTGTCGCGGCAGGGGTGGCCGTTATTTTCCAGACATCGGCCCTGGCCTTCAATCTACTCAAGTTCGCGGGCTGCGCCTATCTTTTATGGCTTGCCTGGCTGGAATGGCGCTCTGGCGCGGCCCATGCTTCCGTGCGCGGCAAGACTGCCTTTTGCGGCTATGGCGCGCTATTCCGGCGCGGCATAATCATGAATATCACCAATCCCAAGGTCTGCATATTTTTTTGGGCCTTTTTGCCCCAGTTTTGCGACCCCGCAAAGGGAACAATGTTCGGACAGATAATTTTCCTGGGGCTTTTGTTCATTCTGGCGACGGCGATTGTTTTTTTCGCCGTATCCATCCTTGGCGGAAAACTGGCCGGCTGGCTCAAAAAGAGCGAGCGGGCCCAGGTCATGATCCACAAGGTGGCCGCCATGATTTTTGTGGGCCTTGCTTTGGCCCTGATCCTTGCGGAAAAGTAAAAAACCAGGAGGAATTTCCATGGCCAAGTATCTGGTTTCAATCAACGATCTGCCACCGGACGGCAAAAGTTTCAACCTGACCGATCAGGAAATCTGGCTGGATCCGATCCGGGAATTCAAGATGGACTGCAGAATTGAAAAGCCGCTTGAAGCCACAATCAGCGTGCAGCCGGCAGAGGACGGCTGCCTGGTGCGCGGCGCGATTGGCGGCGAGGTTGTGGCGCCCTGCAACCGCTGCGCGGAAAATGCCCGGATTGGCATCAATGCCCACTTTGACGAATTCGAGGAAATCCCGCTCGAAAGCGCCCTGCACAAGGAGCATGGCGAGGGCGAAAGCCATGTTGTCTATGAAAGGCATGCGCCAATGCTGGATTTGGGCGGCGTTGCCTGGGAACAGTTCATGCTGGCCATGCCGGTCAATCCTCTTTGCCGGCCGGACTGCAAGGGGCTTTGCCCGATTTGCGGCGCAAATCTCAATCTGGAAGCCTGCGATTGCCACAAGGAAGAGGAAGACCCCAGAATGGCGCCCCTGCGGAATTTAAAGGTCGGCAAGAAATAGTATTACGGTTGCAAATTGTAAAAACGCCAATTTTTTACTTTTAAATCCCAATTAATGGGGGGCTGGGGTATCATACCCCCAGCGGGTGCAGGGCAGCGCCCTGCGCAGGGTTTGGGGCGGCAGCCCCAAGACGAAGTTACGACTGTATTAATAGTATTTGGGGGCCGGATTTTCCGGCCCCTGCCAATATGAGTAAAATATCCGCGCGCGGTGCCCAATGAAAGATGACCATATTGTTTTTCGCGGCGAAGTTCTTGATCTGCTTGACCAGCGGCTATTGCCTCTCGAGGCAAAACGCCTGCCATGCGATAATGTTGAATCCCTGATCAAGGCCATCAAAAGCATGGCCGTGCGCGGCGCGCCGGCCATTGGCGTGGCTGCGGCATACGGCTGCGTGCTTGCGGCCCGTGAGGCGAAAGACGAGGCTGATCTTGAACGTCTTTTGCATGATCTGGAAAATGCCCGGCCAACTGCCGTCAATCTTTCCTGGGCCGTGCGAAAAATGCGCGCTCTCTGGCAGCCCGGAACGCCGCTTGAAGAAGCCGCCCAAATATTCATGGCGGAAGCCATTGCGATTCACCAGGCCGACATTGAGGCCTGCCGGGCCATTGGCCGTTACGGGGCCGAGTTGATAGACGATGGCGACTGCGTGCTTACGCACTGCAATGCCGGCGCGCTGGCAACAGGCGGCTACGGCACCGCGCTTGGCGTGATTCGGGCGGCCTGGGAAGCGGGTAAAAAAATCAGCGTCATCGCGGACGAAACGCGGCCGCTTTTGCAGGGCGCAAGGCTAACCGCCTGGGAACTCAGGCAGCTGGGCATACCTGTAACCATTGCCTGCGACAATGCCTGCGCCCTGGTGATGGGCCGCGGCCTGGCGCAAAAAGTCGTTACCGGCGCGGACAGAATAGCCGCAAATGGCGATACGGCCAATAAAATCGGCACCTGCGGGGTGGCCATTCTCGCGCGGCATTTTGATATTCCCTTCTATATTGCCGCGCCGCTTTCAACAATCGATCCTTCTCTTGAAAACGGCAGCCAGATTCCAATCGAGAGCCGGCAAACAGACGAGGTTTGTGCCATAAATGGCAAAAGAGTCGCGCCAGAGGGTGTAAAAGCCCTGAATTTTGCTTTTGATGTAACGCCAGCCGCGCTTATAGCGGGCATAATCACCGAACGCGGCGTGTTGCGGCCGCCGTATGGGGAAAGTATTTCCCGGATATTCAAAGGGGTGTGGAAGTGAAGCTCCTGCTTTTGACGGGTGATGCCGAAAGGCCGGCTGCCGAAGCCGGGCTGGTGGTTCACTGGGACAGGACTGATGTCCCGGTGGGGGATATTTCCATGCCGCTTGCCGTGCACGCCGATCTTTTGCGGATTCGCGCGGAACACGCTGCCTGGGCCTATAATATGGGCTTTTTCAAGATTGGCGGCCATGAATTGGCGGACAAATTGCGTTGCGGGGCCACGCTTTCAATGTGGTGGACATCACTGCTTTACGAGCGCCATCCAAGGATGACGCCCGGGCTTTACAACATTTACAAATTGCGTTGCCTTGAGCTCTTGTGCCTGAGAAAGGGAGTGGATGCCATTGTTCTGGAAGGCGGCGATGCGGTTTTGGGCAAAACGCTGGAAAATTACTGCGCGGCCGCGGGCGTGGCTTTTGCCTGGCATGAAAATGCAAGAAATTCAGAGGCCCCCAGGCCGCTGGTTCCCAGGATTTATCATGCGATGCCGGCTCCGCTACGCGCCCTGTTCCGTTTTGGGCACTGGCTCTTTACCGTGCGGCGCAAATTGCCCTATAAAAAAGAAACAGGGAAAAGCTGCAAAAAGCCGGCCCTGATTGTAACATATTTTCCAAATATCGATCTTGAGGCGGCAAGCCGCGGCCGTTTCCGTTCCCGTTACTGGGAAAGCCTGCACGATGTCCTGAATGAGGAAGCCAGGCGGGAAGGCGGCCATTTTGTACGCTGGCTCTTTATCCGTTTTCCCCAGCCCGGCCTTTCCCTGGATCAATGTATAAGCCTGCGTGATTCCTTTCGCAAGAAAGGCGAGGATGGCGCAAGCTTTGATTATCTTGAGGAATATTTGGCGCACGGAGATCTATGGCGCGGCCTTGGGCGCTGGTTTGGGCTTTGCGTGACCAGCCTTGGAGCGGAAAAAAAGGTTCGGCAGGCTTTTTGCCTTGCGGGCTCGAAGATGAATTTCTGGCTTTATGCCAAAAAGGACTGGGCCGAATCCTTCAGGGGATGGCGCTGCCTCGAGCGCGCGCTGCAATACCTGGCCTTTGCGCGCCATGCCAGGAAAACTGGCGCAATGCGCTTCAATCTCTTTCCGTTGGAGAATTGTCCCTGGGAGAGAATGTTGACCGTGGCGGCAAGAACGGTGCCTGCCAATGGCCCGGTCATTGGCGCCCAGCACTCGAGCATCAGGCCGACGGATTTCAGGTATTTTGACGATCGGGCCACATTTTCCACACCCGAGTGCGCGGCTTTCCAGCCGGATTATTTTTGCGGCAACGGTGAGTCCGCCTGCAGGCAATGGCTGGATTTTGGCATGCCCGAACAGAGGCTGCGAGAAGTCGAGGCCCTGCGCTATCTATACCTGGCCGACAGAAAAAAGGAGGCAGCGAATCCCATCAATGCCATTCCGCAGGAGCCCGGCGAGCCGCTTGCCGACGGGCCGGAAAAAAAGCTGCTCGTGCTGGCCAGCTTTTTCCGGGGCGAGACGGAAAATCTTTGCCGGGTGCTTGCCACGGCCATAAATTCGGGCCTGCTGGATGACTGGGCCATAACTGTAAAGCCGCATCCCTATTTGCCTGTGGTGGATCGCTTGACTGATCTTCTGGGGCCAAAAATAAATAAAATTCGTTTTGCGGATGGCCCCTTGGCCCTTGAGCTCAAGCCTGGCGTCACCGTGCTGGCCGCCAATTCGACAACAGCGGCCCTGGAGGCGGCAATTCTTGACCTGCCGCTGATGGTCATGCAGGCGACCGATGATTTTGACCTGTGCCCTATTCAGGACGCGCCCGGACTTGTGCGCATAACAGGGATTGATGATTTCAAAAAAGAGCTGCCAGGCCTTGAAGCTGTAGAACTGCCGGAAAATTATCTGGATCTTGATCCACGGCTGCCCGCCTGGCGAAAACTGCTGAATTTGAAATAAACCGGCTTTAAGCCTCTGAAACAGGTTGAGCCAAAGCGGAATTGGCTGTAAGATTTTTCCTGTTCCCCTGTTGCCACATCCGGAACGTCCGATATGTTATCAGAAGGTGCCGAGATTCAGGATTTGATTGTTATATAGTGAAAGGCAAATGAAATTGCCTGGCCTTTTCATCGGCCATACTGCAGGGAGGTTGAAATGAGTCAGACTCCGGCGATCGGCAAAAGCCATGATCCGCACGATGACGACCTGATCCAGCTAGTTACATTTCGCATCGGCGAGGAAGAATTTGGGGTGGATATCCTTGCCGTGCAGGAAATTATCCGGATGATGCAGATTACCATGGTGCCCCGGGCGCCCGAATTTATTGAGGGCGTCATAAATCTGCGCGGCAAGGTCATTCCTGTCATCAATATGCGCACCCGCTTCAACAAGCCGGCCCTGGATCAGGACAGCAATACGCGTATTGTGGTCATGGAGCTGGAAAACAAGATTGTCGGCTTCCTGGTGGATGGCGTGTCCGAGGTGCTGCGCATTCCCGAAAGCACGGTCGAGGATCCGCCGCCTGTTGTTGCCGGCATTGGCTCCGAATATATACGCGGCATCGGCAAGCTCGATAACCGCCTGCTGATTCTGCTCAATCTGGACAATTTGCTCGGCAGCATAGACTTCATGCCGCAATAGCTGTTTTGACGAAAATTTCACAAGCGCGCGGAAGCGGCCTTTGGGGCCGTTTACGCGCATTTTTGCATTTGAATTCATCCGCAAGTTCCTTTGTGGTTTGAGCCCTCGTCCTTAAGGGCGAATAAGCCCGCACCCCGCACTCTTGGGCCGGGTATCAGACGCGGCCGGTTAGCCTGGGAGGGGGCTCAAACCCATCCCTGGAGCAAGACGCAAAGCCCTGAAGGGCTTTTCTTGCCGGCGGCAGAATGGTATATTTTGCCAAAAGCAAAAAATGGGCGCCAGGGCGCCCGGTTTTTGCTTTTGATTTCGATCTGGATTGAAAGATTATTCCTTGCTGGCTTCTTCGCCGCTTTCGCTGCTTTCCTGGGCGGCTTTCAGCAAGTCGCCAAGGCTCTGGCCTGCTTCCTGCGGGCCGGCATGGAATTCCTTGGGCTTGCGGCTTTCCTCGTCGCGGATGGCCTTGATTGAAAGGCCAAGGCGGCGCTCGTCGCCGCTGACGTGGATAACCTTGGCCATGATTTCCTGGCCTTCCTGGAAGTTTTCGGCAGTGGGCTTGCCTTTTTTGCCGGCAAGCTCGGAAACGTGGACAAGGCCTTCAATGCCTTCCTCGACTTCCACAAAGAGGCCGAAATCCGTTATGTTGGTGATCTTGCCCTTGACATTGCAGCCAACGGGATAGGTTGTGGGCACATGAGCCCAGGGATCGTCGTTGAGCTGCTTGATGCCGAGAGTGAATTTCTCGTTTTCCTGGTCAACGGTCAGAACCTTGGCCTGCACGACGTCGCCCACCTTGAACACTTCGTTTGGATGGCGAATTTTCTTGGTCCAGGAAATATCGGAGACATGGATCAGACCGTCAATGCCATCCTCGATGCCGATGAACATGCCGAATTCGGTAATGTTCTTGATAACGCCCTCAAGAATTGTGCCTTCCGGATAGCGTTCCGCAACCAGTTCCCAGGGATTGGGACGAACCTGCTTCATGCCGAGGCTGATGCGCTTTTTGTCTCCATCCACCCCCAGGATGACAACTTCCACCTCATCGCCGGAATGCACCATCTGGGATGGATGGCGCAGCTTCCTGGTCCAGGACATTTCGGAAATATGCACAAGGCCTTCCACGCCGGGTTCAAGCTCGACAAAGGCGCCGTAATCGACAAGATTGGTAACCTTGCCCTTGATGTGCGCGCCTTCGGGGAAGCGGGCCTGGATGTCCTGCCACGGATCTGGAACAAGCTGTTTCAGGCCAAGCGAAACCTTGTTGTTTTCGCGGTCAAAGGAGAGTACCTTCAGGGTGAGGTCCTGGCCCATCTGGATCATTTCGCGCGGATGGCGGATGCGCTTCCAGCTCATGTCCGTAATATGCAAAAGTCCGTCAAGACCGCCCAGATCGACAAATACGCCATATTCCGTGATGTTCTTGGCCTTGCCTTGCACAATCTGGCCTTCCTCCAGGGTGCGCAAAAGGTCCTGGCGCCTCGCGTCGCGCTCTTCCTCGAGCAGCACGCGGCGGGAAACTATGACGTTGCTTCTTCTGCGGTTGATCTTGAGCACGCGGAACTCGAATTCCTGGCTGACCAGGGCGTCCATGTCGGGCACTGGCCGCAAATCCACATGAGATCCGGGCAGAAAGGCTTCCACGCCGCCGATATCGACGGTATAGCCGCCCTTGATGCGGCGCATGATATGCCCTTTTATAACCCGGTTGTTTTCCTGCACGTCCTCAAGCTGGTCAAAGACCTGCATGCGTTTGGCTTTCTCGAAGGAAAGAGTGATCGAGCCGTCCTGCTCGTTTTTCTTGACCACAAAGACATCAATCTTGTCGCCTTCCTTTACTGTCAGGCTGCCGTTGGCGTCCAGAAATTCCGCTGCGGGAATCTGGCCCTCGGATTTGAAATTCACATCGACAAGAACATTGTCGCCCATTATGCGGACAATTGTGCCTTTGGTTATGGAGACTTCCTCCAGATCGCCGAAGTCCGGGGTAAGGTAGTTTTCAAGGGCGCTTTCAAAATTCATTTCCTCGTGCCCGGTTTCCTTATCTGCCATTTGCCATGCCTCCAAATAATTTCCCGTGAAAATAATACAGGGCATCATCGTAAAATGTGCCTTGCATTCTTTCAGGAGATTGGGGACGATATTCGATACAAGTCAATTTTGCAAGATTTTTAACAAAGAAAATTTTACCGGGCGGCCAAATTTCCTGAAAAACCGTCATTTATGGGCAAAGATTTTGAACTGGCCTGCATATTGCTTGACTTTGCTTCTTTTTTGACGGAATTTTTTTTCGCCCTATTTCTGCGTGGGTCTAAATCCTGTTAAATAAATTAAACGTATCCGTAAAGATATACGCAGCGGAGCTTGTTAGCTGATGTCAAAGGTTCTGGATGCAATACTTGGTGTGTTTTCGAACGATCTGGCCATTGATCTGGGCACAGCCAATACCTGTGTTTATGTGCGCGGCCAGGGAATTGTTTTGCGCGAACCCTCGGTGGTAGCAGTCAAAAAGGATGCCCGAGGCAACAACAGGGTGCTTGCCGTGGGCCAGGACGCCAAGAGGATGCTTGGGCGCACGCCCGGCAATATCGAGGCGATCCGCCCCATGAAGGATGGGGTGATTGCCGATTTTGAAGTGACCGAGGCGATGCTCAGGCATTTTATCGCCAAGGTGCACAATTCAAGGCGCATGGTTAGGCCAAGGATAATGGTTTGCGTGCCCACGGGCATAACCCAGGTGGAAAAGCGCGCGGTCAAGGAATCCGCCGAATCGGCGGGCGCGCGCGAGGTCTACCTCATCCAGGAACCGATGGCGGCGGCAATCGGCGCTGATTTGCCTATTCAGGAGCCGACAAGCAATATGGTCGTCGATATTGGTGGAGGCACAACGGAAGTCGCTGTCATCTCCCTTTCCGGCATTGTCTATTCTAGGTCCGTGCGCGTGGGCGGCGACAAGATGGATGAAGCCATCATGACCCACATCAAGCGCAAGTACAATTTGCTGATTGGCGAACCGACAGCGGAAGACATCAAGATCAAGATAGCCTCCGCCTTTCCGATGGACCCCGAACAGCAGCTTGAGGTCAAGGGCCGCGATCTTGTTACCGGTATTCCGCAAAGCATAATCATAACTTCGGAAGAAGTGCGCAAGGCCATTTCCGAACAGGTGGACAGCATTGTGCAGGCCGTGCGGATTGCCCTGGAGCAGGCGCCGGCGGAACTTGCGGCCGACATTGTGGACAGGGGCATTGTGCTCACGGGCGGCGGAGCTCTTCTCAAGGGCCTTGATCAGCTTTTGCGCGAAGAAACATCCCTGCCGATCACGGTTGTGGATGATCCGCTTTCCACTGTGGTCGTTGGAACGGGCAGGGCGCTTGAAAACCTGATGCTTTTCAAGGATGTCTGCACCGACTAGCCCAAAAGCGCGCCGGGGCGCGCAAAAAAACGCCAATGAAGCGGGGCGCAAGTGAATCTGCGGCGCATTCTCATGCTGGCCGGGGTTCTTCTTGTCATATTTCTTGGCGTCTATTCCTGGAACCGCAGAACCCATGTGCTTGACGATCTGGCTGCGAATGTCGGGCTTGAGGCCGGCTATTTCATTCTGGCGCCCCTGCAGGCCCTGCGCGAAGGCGGCGGAAATTTCTGGGACCGCTATTTTGACCTTGTCGGCGTGCGCGAGGAAAATATCCGTCTGAAAGCCGAAGTCGAAAAGCTCAATGCCAGGCTTTTGGCCCAGGGCGAGGCCATTGCCGAACTTGAGCGCCTGAGGGCCCTTGTGGATATGCCCCTTGACGCCAGCTGGCGCCCCATAGGCTGCCGTGTGCTTTCCGGCAAGCTTGGCCCCAATGCCGTTCTTGATTCCATCACCATTTCGCGGGGCTATGCCAACGGCGCAAGGCCCGGAATGCCAGTAATCACAAATCTTGGCCTGGTGGGCAGGGTGCTCAGGGCCAGTCCCCATGCGGCAACGGTGCTTCTTGTAACAGACCCCAAAAGCAGGGTGGCCGTTTTTGGCCAGGAAAGCCGCGCGCCGGGCATTCTCAAGGGTCGGGGCATGGTGCAGGGCATGGAAGTGGATTTTGTGCAGCGCAACATGCCTGTGAAAAACGGCGAAGTTCTGGTAACGAGCGGCCTGGACGGCAAATATCCCAAGGGCTTGCCTGTTGCCCGCGTGCAGGCCGTGGCGCCTTCCGATTATACCCAGTTCATGGCTGTTTCCGCTACTCCGCTTGTCGATCTCACGCATCTTGAGGAAGCGCTTTTGCTGGAAAAAACAGGCGTTGAAGTCTATTATGACGAACCGGCCGAACCGTTACCCGAAATCGTTGGCCCACCGCTGCCGCCCAAACTTGAAAAAATTCGCCACCAAAAGGCCAATGAAAAAGCCAATGAAGAGCCAGGCCCGCAAGAAGCGGCAAGGCCGGAAAACGGCGCCCGCAAGCCTGCGGCGCGACAAAGCGTTTTGCCTGCCAATAACAACTCGGAAAATGGCCAGGACCCAGCAGTTTCGCAGCCAAATGCGCCAGCGGCCAATGCGGTTCAGGATGAGATTTCGTCCGCCAGGCCGCGCGAAAGGGCCGCAAGGCCCCAGGCCCAGCCTGCCCGGGAAAACGCGGCTGTGCCCCGCAATGCGGAAGGCGCGCCAAAATGGCGGGTAATAACGCCATGACGCAAAAATTTCGGGCCTGATTTATGGCCACATTCAAAAATATCTGCTGGTGGGCCTGTTTCATTGCCCTGGCTGTTTGCGTGCAGGCCATGGCGCCGGGGCTGGACGTACTCGTTGTCGGTCTTATCATTCTTTTGCAGGAACGCGATTACAAGGATATGCTCTGGCTTCTGCCGCTTTTTATCTTGCTGCAGGAAGGCATGGGCACGCGCCCTTTCGGGGCGGCCGTGGTCTGGTACGCGGCAACCGTGGTGGTTTTCATGCTTGGGCGCTGGCTTTTCGAGGTGGGTAATTTCATCTTCGTTTTTTTGCTCTCGGCCTGCCTTGGCTGCGCCTATTACGGGGTGGCCTGGCTTATGGCGCCATTGCAGAATCTGGCATTCAATGTTCAGGATACACTGGATAAAAGCCTGGTTCAGGCAATCTTCATGCCATTTGCCTGGCAGGCCATTGTGGCTGTGCGCAAAAAAACTGTCAAGGAAGAATAGAATTTGCATGTGGCGGGGGAAGCCGTATGCGAATGCAATAATTTCCCGTTTTGTTTCACCAGCCATGGGGAATCCAGCCGCGGTTCTGCCGTCGTCTGCCCGATTTCGCAATTTCGGGATTTTATTTGCCTTATGAAAGAAAAAAATGCCCGATATTAAAATTATGAACAATGAAGACGATGCCAAAAAAGCGCTGAAAAGCAGGGAACGCAATCCGAAAATCCAGGTTGAGAACGAGGGTTACCAGCCGCCCAGAAGCGGCATGATCTTTTTGCAGGCCATGATCGGGATTTTTTTCTTTATATTTGTCGTCCGTTTCTGGTATCTGCAAGTTCACCGCGGCGAGGAATTTTCGCGCCAGGCCCAGGAAAACCGGCTTCGCCAGGAACGCATTTTCGCGCCGCGCGGCCGCATCCTCGACTATGGCGGCAAAGTGCTTGCCGACAACCGCATAGCCTACGGTCTTGAGCTTGTCCGCGAGGATTGCCCGGATCTTCCCGCCACTCTTGCCCAGATTGCGTCCTGGAGCGGCATTCCGCTGGCCAGCGTCCAGGAAAAATACCAGCAGGACAAGGCCCGGGTAAAACCCTTTGAGCCCCTGCTGCTCATTACCGATATCGATTTTGATCTTGTCGCCAAAATCGAGAGCGAGATTCATGCGTGGCCGGGCCTGGAAATTGTTGTCCGGACCAAGCGCAATTATCCCGAAAACGAGCTTTTTGCCCATATACTCGGTTATGTTGGCGATGCGAACGAGCAGGAAATGGCCAACGACAAGAGCATAGACCTGGGCGATCTGGTGGGCAAGCAGGGCCTTGAGCTGCGCCTGGAAAAAGACCTGCGCGGCCAGAAGGGCCTTTATGATGTTGAAGTCGATGCCCATGCCCGCATACTGGGCAAGAATTTGCGCCTGGAGCCAAAAGGCGGAGAGGAAGTGCGGCTCTCGCTCAACCGCGACCTGCAGCAGGCCTGCTGGGACGCGCTGAACGGCGAAGCGGGCTGCGTTGTGGTGATGGAATCCGATACGGGCAAGCTCCGTGCCCTGGTTACATCCCCGGCCTACGACAACAATCTTTTCGCGGGCGGCATTTCGCGCCGCAACTGGGAAGCTCTGCGAACCAACAATCGTTTCCCTTTGCAGAACCGCGTCATCCAGAGCGTTTATCCTCCAGGCTCGGTCTGGAAGCTGCTGATGGCCGCCATGCTGCTTGAAAACGGCGTTTCCCCGCACGACACCATCCATTGCGGCGGCCAGGTGCGCCTTGGCAAGCAGATTTTTCGTTGCTGGCGCAAGGGCGGCCATGGCGGCATGAATCTGGAAAGCGCCCTGGTGCATTCCTGCGACGTGTATTTTTACCTGATGGCCCAGCGCATGGGCATAGACAAGATCGAATCTTTCGCGCGCGCTTCCGGTTTCGGCTCCCAAACGGGCATTGACCTGCCGCATGAAAAGGCCGGTCTTGTGCCGTCAAGGGAATGGAAAAAGCGGCGCTTCAAGAGGGCCTGGGCCCGTGGCGAAACCTTCAACGTTTCAATAGGCCAGGGCTATACCCTTGTTACGCCGGTGCAGATGACCGTTTACGTCGCGGCCATGCTCAATGGCGGCGATCTCCTCAAGCCCCAGCTTGTGGAAAACGCTCCGCGCGAGGTTCGGGGCCGCGTGCCAGCGCAGGCCAAAACCCTGCAGTTTGTGGTCAATGCCATGCGCAAGACGGCGGCCAGCGGCACAGCCAGGATAGTGGGCCGCAAGGATGCGGACATGGGGGGCAAGACGGGCACGGCCCAGGTTGTCAAGCTGAAAATGAAATCCGGCGACAGGCGCCTCAAGACCCATGAAATGGAATATTCCCAGCGCGACCATGCCTGGATTGCCACGTTCGGCCAAAAAAACGGCAAGAGTTATGTCGTTGTCGTCATGGTGGAGCATGGCGGCGGCGGTTCCACGGTGGCCGGCCCTGTTGCCAAGAAGGTCTATCAGTATCTTTTTGACCAGGACCCCAATTTCCCGGCCAGCGCGGAAGCGGCGGTAGAGGACGCAGCGGCTCCGGTAGCCACCAGGATCGGGAGAGTCCAATCAAATGGATAAACGCCTGTTCAGCCATATAAACTGGGGCCTTTTGGCCTGCATGTGCATTCTTTTCCTGGCCGGCGTGGGCAATCTTTATTCGGCCAGCGGCACGCGCCTGGAAGACGGCCTGGCCTTTTCGGATTTTTACCAGCGGCAGCTTGTCTGGGGCGGCCTTGCGCTTATCGGCATGATCGGCGCGATGAGCTTCGATTACCGGCGCCTCAGAAACCTGGCGTGGCCTTTTTTCTGGATCACCCTGATTTTGCTCCTCCTGGTGCCAATCATGGGCAAAACCGTTTACGGCGCGAAGCGCTGGCTCTCGCTGGGTTTGATGAGCATCCAGCCCTCCGAGCTGGCCAAGCTTTCCGTGCTTATCCTTGCGGCCCGCATCCTGGCGCGCGACGGCAGCCCGCTTGGCTGGAAGGATTTTATTTCCGTGCTGGCCGTCGGGCTTGTTCCGGCCGCGCTGATCATCATCCAGCCCGATCTGGGCACCACCATGCTGATTCTGCTCATTCTCGGCGGGATGATTCTTTTTCATGGCGTGCGGGGCTATGTGCTCAAAACCTGCCTGCTGGCCGCGCCCGTGGCCGGTCTTTTCATGTGGTTTGTGGGCATGAAGGATTACCAGAGGCAGAGAATCCTGACCTTTCTCGATCCATCAAATGATCCGCGCGGCTCGGGCTACCACATCTTGCAATCGCGCATTGCCATAGGTTCTGGCGAAATCTGGGGCAAGGGCTATGGGGAGGGCACGCAAAGCCAGCTGCGTTTTTTGCCCGAACGCCATTCGGATTTCGCCGTGGCTGTTTTCGGCGAGGAATGGGGCTTTGTGGGCTGTGTCGCCCTGGTTACGCTTTATTGCCTCTTTCTGCTGGCCATCTTTTCAACCGCCGTGCTGGCCAAGGACCGGTTCGGCAGTATGCTGGTGGTCGGGGTCTTCTTTTATTTTTTCTGGCAAATTACCATCAATATGGGTATGGTCATCGGCCTGATGCCGGTTGTGGGCATTCCCCTGCCGTTCATGAGCTATGGCGGCAGCGCGACCATGGTCAATTTTCTTTTGCTGGGCATTGTGCTCAATGTTTCAATGCGACGTTTCATGTTCAAGGTCTGATTGAAGAATTATTTTACTGGGGGTAGGCCATGGGCAAGGATGAAATAGGCTATCTTGGAACCGATACCGTCTATGAGGGCAAGCTGAGCTTCAAGGGCACAGTGCGCGTCGAAGGGCGTTTCACGGGCGAAATTGAAAGCGAAGGCACATTGAATGTCGGCAAGGATGCCCATGTCCAGGGCACTCTTGACGTTGGCGAGCTGCTGCTTTCCGGGCATTTTAACGGGGAAGTGACAGCCAAGCGCCGCGTGGTTGTCTATGCTTCCGGCGTTCTGGAAGGATCGATAAACACGCCCAGCCTGCTTACGGAAGAAGGCGGAATTATCGAGGGCCAGATTGCCATGCGCAATTCCGGCAAAACAAGGAAGGAAACTCCGGCCCAGGGCGAATAGCTTTTGCCCCATCAAAAAATCGCCAGCCAGCCGCGAATGTCGCGCGCTGGTTTTTGCCGTTTGTTGAATTGCAAAATATTTCGAGATTATACTGATGATTTGGTAAATCATCAGTAATTGGTACCCAAAACCCCTTTCTGCTCCGGCGGAAAGGGGCTTTTATGGGTGGGAAACCAGGGCCGCGCGGATGGCAGACCCATTTGACGCAATTCCTTGCTCTTTGCGCAGCTCATTTCTTTCTCCTTTTGCAAAACAATCATAACGGCGCCTGTTTTCGGCTTTCCTCAAGCAAAAGAAAAGTTGCAATGATTCCTACAGGTTGAGGACGTATCTTGCAAAATTTGGTCTGAACTGGAAAAAGGTTTGTGGTTAGCCCGGGAAGGTTTCAAACCCTTTCCGGGCACAAAACGCAAGGCCCTGCAGGGCCTTGCGTTTTGTGCCATTTTCCTCAATTTCCACGAATTACAAAAGCTGACGGATAAAGCGTCCTGAAAACCTCTATCATTTTCCGGGCCGCGGCCTGGTTTGGCCACGGGCCTGCCTGGACATTCCACATATTGTTGCTGCCAAAGAAAAGGCGTCCCTGCTGGCCTGTTTTTACAAGTATGGCCTTGAGCTTTTCCGCGTTTTCCTTTTTGCCGAAGGCGCCAAGCTGGATGAAGAAATCGCCGGCAATATTGCCGGAAGAGCTGATTTGCGGCACATTGCCAAGGCTCTGGATGCGCACGCGCCCTGTGCCCTTGCCCATCAATTCCAGCCTGGTTGCGGCAGCCCGGGAAAGATCGATTACCCTGTCGTCCACAAAGGGGCCCCGGTCGTTGACTCGCACGATAATGCTT
>VSMX01000050.1 GCA_009773975.1 Desulfovibrio sp.
CCCCCAGACCCCCCATTAATTGGGGATAAAAAGAGGAAAAAATATATGTTTTTTCCTGTTTGCAACTGTAGTACTAGTGTCGCGTCAAGCGACAATAGTCGCAATCCCGAAAGGGATTGCGCGCCGCTTATTATTTTTTTCCATTCAAATTAGGCCGAAAACCCCGCCATTCGGATTTTTTCCTGATTCCCCGCCCCGGCCAACCGCGAATTTGCCCGGCCAGCCAGTCCGCCCGGCGCGTTTCGGGACAGATATCCCATTTTTCATGGCCGGTTTGCGCTTTTTTTCTCTTTTATCTGCCAATTTGCCGGTTGCCATTCTCGACAGCCGTTGAAAAATTCAATAGACTAGCGCCAAATTTACGGGAAAAGGCAAATGGCCATGACTTTTTGCCGTATATCGATATTTGTTTTTTGCCCTGACGCGGCCGCGATTTTGTTTGCGGCCCAAATAATTCGCCCCCGGCCAGGGCGGCAGGGCAAACGGCCATAATTTGCCGTTTGCAAATTATGCCTTGAAATCATGCCGGAAAATGGCTTTCCCCCATCTCCCCTCTCGCAGCAAGCCATTTTCCGGCCTAAATCATAACCGTACATCAAGGAGGCCGTATGCGGTTCTGCTTTGACAAGGCCGCCTGCCAGAATACGCGCAGGGCGCTTCGCAAGGAATGGCTGCTGACCAACGGGCTAGGGGATTATTCCTCCAGCAGCATTCTTTATTGCAACACCCGAAAATACCACGGGCTTCTGGTTGCGGCATCGCCCAGCGGACGCCAGGTGCTGCTTTCGGCCATGGAAGAATCCGTGGCCGGAGGCGGCAAGGAATTTTTTATCTCGACGCGCCAGCATCCCAACACTCTCTATCCCCAGGGGCATCAGTATCTTGAGGATATGACGCTGGATCCCTGGCCGCAATTCACCTATCGCGTGGGCGATGTGCGCATTATCCGCGAAATCATCATGGAAAATGGCAAGACCCGGCTGCTCATTCGCTGGAAAGTCGAAGGCACCGGGCGCGAAAACCAGAGCATCCCGCCAAAGCTTGAGCTTCGCGTCAAGCCCCTGCTGGCCTATCGCGGCTTTCACCAGCTAACCCGCGCCAATAACGCAATCCAGCACAGGACGCAGTCCGCGCCCGGCGGTTTCGGCATCCAGCCCTATCCCGGCATGCCCGAAATGTTTTTCCAGATCAGTTCCGCCCATTCCTACCAGCCAGACCCCTGCTGGTACTACAATGTCAAGTATTTCCGGGAAAGAGACCGCGGCTTTGACGACACGGAAGACCTTTTCCAGCCCGGCATAATAGATATTCCGCTTTCGGATATCGAAGACGGCGGCTGCGTCTATATGGCCATCGGCACGGAAGCCCTGCCCCGCGCGGGCGCGGAAATCGCCAAACTCTGGGATGCGGTTGCCGCGGCCCGGGCAGAAGAGCATAAAAAGGTTTACGGGCTTATCGGCCATCTGGAGGAAGTCGGCAAGGATTTCTGCGTCGCCGCCCCCGGCGGGCAGCCCCAGGTCATTGCGGGCTATCACTGGTTTGACGCCTGGGGACGCGACACCCTTATCGCCCTGCCTGGCCTGGCCTTTTATGGCGGGCGCGAAAAGTTTGGCCTGGACGTGCTTTCGCAGGTGCCAAACTGCATGAGGGACGGCCTGGTCCCCAATATCTTCAGCGGCCATGCCGACCGCGCATCCTATAATTCGGCCGATGCCTCCCTCTGGTATGCCTTTGCCGTGCAGTGCTACCTGGAAGAAAACCCCGACGGTTACGGCTGGGCGCGCGAAAACGCCTGGCGCGCCCTCAAGGAAATCGTCAACGGCTATCGCCGCGGCCCGGGCATGGGCATCTTTGTGGATGGCGAGGGCCTTTTGCACGCCGGCGACGCCCACACCCAGCTTACCTGGATGGACGCCACGAGCAACGGCCATCCTGTAACGCCAAGGAACGGCTGCCCCGTGGAGCTCAATGCCCTGTGGTACAATACCATGGCCTTCGTGGACAAGCTTGCCCGCAAATTCGGCGACAGCGACTACGAGTTCCCGACCCTGCTCAAACAGATGCGCGACAGCTTTTACGAGCATTTCTGGGTCGCGCGGGAGGGCGGCTACCTGGGCGACGTATGGAGCAACGGCCTGCTCGACCAGAGCATCAGGCCAAACCAGATTCTCGCCGTTTCCCTGCCGTATCCGGTTTTGCGCCACGAGCACCAGGGCCAGGTTGTGGCCTGCGTGCGCAGGAAGCTCCTTACCTCGTATGGGCTCAGAACCCTGGCGCCGGAAGACGTCAATTTCAAGAACCGCTACGAGGGCGGCCCCGCCCAGCGCGACGCGGCCTATCACCAGGGCACGGTCTGGCCCTGGCTGCTTGGTCATTACACGGCCGCCCTTTTGCGGGTCGCCGTGGACGAAAGCGTGGAGCGGCGCGCGGAATCCCTGCTCGACCGGGTCACGCCCCTGTTTACGGAACATCTGGCCGATGCGGGCATTGGCAGCATTTCCGAAATTTTCGATGCCGCCCCGCCCGCCCTGCCGCATGGCGCAATAGCCCAGGCCTGGAGCGTTGCCGAATGCCTGCGCATGCTTGTCATGCTCAGGCGGGCGGCCCCCGGCGTTTACGACGCCTGGGAACACAGGATCTCCAAATTGCTTGCCCAGCCGGTTTCCGGCGACACAGCGGGCGTGTGCCGCGCCACACTTGCCCTTGAACCGGTGACGAAGCACGGCAAAAAGCAGGGGGAAGTCAGATGAAAGTTTTAATGTTGGGTTGGGAATTCCCGCCGCACATCAGCGGCGGACTCGGCACGGCCTGTTTTGGAATGACCCAGGCTCTGGCCGGCAAGGGCGCGGAAATCTGCTTTGTCATGCCCAGCGTTGGCAAGGGCGGCAAGAACGATTTTCTGCGCCTGCAGTCCGCTTCCGGCGTCGAAATTACGGACGAGGTGGAAGAAAGGATGGCCTGGGCCGGCCAGCACGCATGGGACAGCAATATCCGCTTCATGCCCGTAACAAGCCCGCTCATGCCCTACATGACGCCGGAAGCCTACCAGGAAGCGCTTTCCCATATCACCGGCAGGCATCTGCCCGGCGGCGAGCACGTTCAAAGAAAACAGGGCGGGGCCTATACCTGGGATCTCAAGGGCGGCTACGGGCCAAACCTGATGAGCGAGGTTTACCGCTTCTCCCGGCTTGTCGGCGCCCTGGCCCTCAAGGAAAATTTCGACGTCATCCACGCCCATGACTGGATGACGTATCCGGCGGCCATCATGGTCAAGGCTCTCACCGGCAGGCCGCTTGTCGTGCATATCCACGCCACGGAATACGACAGAAGCGGCGAAAACATCAACGGCATAGTGGCCGGCATCGAAAGGGCCGGGCTGCTGGCCGCGGATATTGTCGTGGCCGTCAGCCAGCTTACCCGCAATGTGGTCATCAACCGCTATGGCGTGCCGCCGGAAAAGGTCAGGGTCGTTTACAATGCCGTAACGCGCCATGAGGTGCCCCAGCATTATGAGGTGCCCCAGCGCATTCGCCACGAAAAGCGCGTGCTTTTCCTGGGCCGCATCACCTTCCAGAAAGGCCCGGAATATTTTATGGAAGCCGCGCGCCTGGTTCTGGAAAAGCTGCCCAACGTGCGCTTTTTCATGGCCGGTTCGGGCGATATGCTGCCCCAGCTTGTGCGCCGCGCGGGCCAGCTGCGCATAGGGCATCGCTTCCATTTCGCCGGTTTTTTGCGCGGCGAGCAGGTGGACAGGATGTTCGCGCTTTCGGATCTTTATGTCATGCCTTCAGTTTCCGAACCCTTCGGCATCACACCCCTCGAAGCCATGCTCTACGACGTGCCCGTGCTGCTTTCCCGGCAATCGGGCGTATCCGAAATTCTGGAACACGCGCTCAAGGCCGACTTCTGGGATACGCGCGACATGGCCGACAAAATTTGCGCCGTGCTGGAATATCCCGCGCTGGCCAGCGAACTTGTAAAGAACTGTCGCGAGGAGATGAGGTCAATCCGCTGGGGGAATGCAGCGGAGCAACTTATGCAACTATACAGTGAAGCCACGGGAGGCAACTGATGCCAACTTTATGCTTGTGCTACGAGGTTCATGAACCGTACCGCCTGCGCAGGTACACGGTTTTCGACATGGGCCAGAACTCTGTTTACGAGGACGACGACAAGAACTGCGACGCCATGCTCTATACGGCCCGCGTCTGCTATCTGCCAATGAACGATCTTTTGCTGAAGCTCTTCAGGCGCTACGGCAAGGATTTCAAGGTCACGCTCTGCATATCCGGCACGGCTCTCGACCAGTTCGAGCAATACGCGCCGGAAGTCCTGGAAAGCTTCCAGGCCCTGGCCGAGACAGGCAATGTGGAATTCGCGGCCGAAACGGCCCCGCACAGCCTGGCCTTTCTGTATTCGCAGCAGGAATTCGTCCTCCAGACAGAGGCCCACGCAAAGCGCGTCAAGAAGCTCTTTGGCAAAAAGCCCGCCACTTACCGCAACGCCGAACTGGTTTACAACAACGACATGGCGCTCACGCTGCGCGACCTGGGCTTCAAGACGGTGCTTACCGAAGGCGCGGACCATGTGCTGGGCTGGAGAAGCTCCAACTTTGTCTATTGCCCGATTGACGCCCCGAATATGCGCCTGCTTCTGCGCAACGCGCCGCTTTCCGTTGACCTTGGCAAGCGTTTCAGCGACCGTTCCTGGAACCAGTGGCCGCTTACAGCCGAAAAATATGCCTCCTGGATCCATGCCCAGAGCGATGCAGAAGTCATCAACCTCTTCAACGACTACCATATTTTCGGCTTGCGCAACAAGGCCGATTCCGGAATTTTCGACTTCATGGAAGCCCTGCCCGGCGCGATCATGGCCAATCCGGACTTCAATTTCGGCACGGCCAGCGAGGTCAGCAAAAAGTACAAGCCAGTCGGCGAAGTTGACGTGCCCCAGTTCATGAGCTGGGACGAAGCCGGCCGCGCCCTGAATGCCTGGCTTGGCAACGACATGCAGAAAGACGCCATCCATTCGCTCTATTCCCTTGCCCGGCAGGTGCGCCAGCTTGATTCGCCATCGCTGCTGAAGGATTTCGAACGCTTGCAGACAGCCGATCATTTTCATAATATGTCCACCAAGTGGTTCCAGAGCTTTGTGCCCGACAGGCCCAATTCTTTCCCCAGCCCCTACGATGCCTACATAGCCTACATGAACGTGCTGGCCGATTTTGGCATGCGCGTTGCGGAGGCCGAGGGCAAAGAGGAGCTTGCGGAGGAGCAGGAAGCCAAAAAAACCAGGGCCAGGGCCAAAAAAGAAGAAGATGACGGCGAAACGCCCAAAAACGCGCCCGGAAAACGCGCCGCGCCCCTGGCCCGCAAGCCCAGAAAAACAGTTTGAAATGGCGACAGGTTCCCTGTTAACTAAAATATAACTTTGGCAGGCCGCCGGGCTGTCGCCCGGCGGCTGGCAGTTTTAATTGCCGCGTCCCGCGGCCCTGGGAGGAGACTTTATGGAATTTAACAACGCCCCGGTAACCCTCTTTGAAACAAGCTGGGAAGTCTGCAACAAGGTCGGGGGGATCTATTCCGTGGTCAGCAGCAAGGCGCTGCAGGCCGTGGAGACCTTTGGGGAAGACTATTTCCTGCTTGGCCCAAGCCTGCAGCACAACGCGGGTTTTGAGGAAACCGACGAGCATCTTTGGGATTCCGTGCGCGTGGCCCTGGCCAGCCGCGATCTCAAATGCCGTCTGGGCCGCTGGAACATTCCCGGACGGCCCAAGGCCATTCTGGTCGATTTTGTGCAGCGCTACAGCTCAAACCAGCTGCTTTATGAATTGTGGAAAAACTACGGGGTGGATTCCCTCTCCGGCGGCTGGGACTACATCGAGCCGGTCATGTTCGCTTCCGCCTGCGGCGAAGTGATCAACGCCATCCACGAATGTCTTGTAGTGCCCAACGGCGGCCGTTCCGTCGCCCTCTTCCATGAATGGATGTGCGGCGCGGGCCTTTTGCATCTCAAGAAAACAACGCCGGCCATCGCCACGGTTTTCACCACCCACGCCACCATGCTGGGCCGCTCGCTTGCCAGCACCGGGATGGATATCTACAACAACCTGCGCAGCATCAACCCTGCCCAGGAAGCCGCCGCGCAGAACATCACCGCCAAATGGAGCATGGAAAGCGCATCCGCCCGCGAGGCCGACGCCTTCACCACCGTAAGCCAGATCACGGGCGAGGAAGCCAGCGTGCTGCTTGGCCGCAAGCCGGACGTGATCACCGTGAACGGCCTGGATATGCGCGTCATTCCTGACTATTCCGAAAAACGCGACGTGCCCCTCGGCCACAGGGCAAAGATCATTGCCGCGGCCAACCGCTTTCTGCGCGCCGAACTGCCGCCCAACACGCGCATCTTCGCCATTTCCGGCCGTTACGAAATGCACAACAAGGGCGTGGACATCTTTCTGGACGCCCTGGCCCGCGCGGAAAAGAACCTGGCCGGCCGCGACGCCTCGATCCTGGCCCTTTGCCTGGTCATGGGCGGCCATACGGGCGTCAACCTTGCCGCCACAATGGGCGATCCCAACGCCAGCGACAACGGCCAGCCATTCATCTGCACCCACTATGCCTGGAACGCCCCGCAGGATCCCATCATCAATGCCTGCCGGCGCCTTGGCCTGAACAACCACAGGGATTCCCGCGTCAAGGTCATCTTCAACCCGGCCATGCTTGACGGCAACGACGGTTTCTTCAACATGCCTTACGAAGACATCATCAGCGCCTGCGACGCCGGTTTCTTCCCGTCCTGGTACGAACCCTGGGGCTACACCCCGCAGGAATGCGCGGCCTGGTCCGTGCCCACCCTCACAACCGACCTTTCCGGCTTCGGCATGTGGGCCAGAAATGCCCAGAAGACAATTTCCATGCCGCATGGCGTGGCGGTCATGCCCAGGCGCGGCATGAACTACGACCAGAGCGTCGATGCCCTGCTCAATTACACCATGGACGCCGCCACCTACACCGACAAGGACCTGGCCGCCCTGCGCGTCAAGGCCCGCGACGTGGCGGAACTGACGAGCTGGAAAAACTTCTTCGCCAATTATCTCGAAGCCTTCAACATCGCCCTTGAAAAAGCCGCCGTGCGCACCGAACAGGCCAATGAGGCCCGCGAGGGCATGAACCGCGTGCTGCAGGCCAGCTCTTCCGTTACCCCTTTCCTGAGGCCCATTTTGGCCGTTGCCGAGCTGCCCCAGGAGCTTTCGCGCCTGCACGAGCTTTCCAACAATCTCTGGTGGTGCTGGCATGACAAGGCCCGCGCGCTCTTCATGTCGCTCAATCCGCACATGTGGGACAAGTGCCACAATCCCATCCAGGTTCTTTCCCAGGCGGAAAACGACAGGCTGGAGCAGCTTCTGGCCAACGAAGAATACATGCGCGACTACAAGGAAGTCATGGATGAATTTGACCAGTACATGGCCAAACCATTGCAGGACATTGACGACGATCTCAATACCAAACGCCCCGTGGCCTATTTCTCCACCGAATACGGCATTACCGAATCCGTGCCGATCTATTCCGGCGGCCTGGGCGTGCTTTCCGGCGATCACCTGAAATCCGCCTCGGACATGGCCATTCCGCTTGTTGGCATCGGCCTTTTGTACAAGGAAGGCTACTTCAAGCAGGAAATTGACGAAAACGGGCGCCAGGTGGCTGTCTATCCCATCAACAACTTCGCCAATCTTCCCGTCCGCCAGGTGCTGAACAAGGATAACGCCCCGCTCTTCGTGCAGATCGAGCTGCCGGGCCGCATCCTCTATATCCGCGTCTGGCAGATGAAAGTAGGCCGGGTTACCCTGTACCTGATGGATACCGACATCAACAACAACAGCGAATCCGACAGGCGCATCACCGACAGGCTCTATGAGGCCAACCGCGAAATCCGCCTGCTGCAGGAAATCATCCTCGGCATGGGCGGCGTGCGCATGCTCCGCGCCCTCGATATCCAACCCAGCGTTTACCACATGAACGAAGGCCATTCCGCCTTCCTCGGCCTTGAGCGCCTGCAGGAATACATTCGCAACGGCATGACATACGACGAGGCCAAGTACAGGGTTCGCGCCAACACGGTGTTCACCACCCATACGCCCGTGCCCGCGGGCAACGAATCCTTTGCCCTTGACCTGATGAACCGCTATTTCAACGCCTTTGCCGGCACCCTGGGCCTGAACTGGCAGCAGTTTGTCCAGCTTGGCCAGATGGAAGGCGGCAATCCGCACAACTTTGAAATGACGGTCCTGGCCCTGCGTCTTTCCTCTTTCTCCAATGGCGTGAGCCGCCTGCATGGAGAAGTTTCCCGCCACATGTGGAACAAGCTCTGGAAGAGCGTGCCCCTGGCCGAAACCCCGATAACCTTCGTTACCAATGGCGTGCATACACCGTCATACGTCGGCACGCAGATGCACGAGCTGCTCAACCAGTACCTTGGCGAAGGCTGGCTCCAGGCAGCGCCGGAAGATCCGGTCTGGAACAGGGTTGACGAGATTCCGGACGACACATACTGGGCCGCGCGCATGACCCAGAAAGAGGAATTGCTTGACGCCCTGCGCGCCAGCGTGCCGCTGTTCGCCCAGAAATTCCACCTGACCAGGGACCAGCGCAACCGCATGGAAAGCATGCTTAAGCCCGATACCCTGCTGATTGGCTTTGCGCGCCGTTTCGCGCCCTACAAACGCGCGACCCTGCTCTTTGCCGATCCGGACAAGCTGGCCAGGATCATCAACAATCCCGACCGTCCCGTCGCCTTTGTCTTTGCCGGCAAATCGCATCCGGCCGACGAGGCGGGCATCAACATCATGCAGGATGTAATCCGCATGGCCCGCGACGAGCGTTTCCTCGGCAAGATCTTCTTTATGGAAAACTACAGCCTCGCCGTGTCCAGGCTTCTGTCCCAGGGCTGCGATGTCTGGCTGAACACCCCGAGAAGGCCGCATGAAGCCTCCGGCACATCGGGCATGAAGCTCCCGGTCAACGGCGGCATCAACTTCAGCATTTCCGACGGCTGGTGGTGCGAGGGCTACAACCGCCAGAATGGCTGGACAATCGGCCCGGTTGTGACCCTGGAACTCCCGCTCGAGGACCAGAACGACTACTCCGACGCAGAAGACCTCTACGCCCTGCTCGAAAACGCCGTGTTGCCGCTTTATCACGAGCTGAATTCCAGCGGCCTGCCCGGCAACTGGATCGCCATGTCCAAACGCTCCCTCAAGAGCCTGACCTCCATGTATTCCAGCAACCGCATGGTCCGCGATTATGTGGAACTGGCCTACAAGCCGGCCGCGGCCCGCAGGGAAAACCTCAGCAGGGACAACTGGAAGCTGCTCAAGGATGTGGCCAGCTGGCAAAAGAACCTGCCAGCGCGGTTCAACACCATCAAGATGGAGGAAATCATCCTGAGCGGCGCGGATGGCAACACCATGCTATGCGGCGAGCCGGTCAACATGAAGCTGCGCCTGCACCCCGGCGAAATGCATCCCGACGAGCTGCTTGTGCAGCTTGTAATCGGCCGCACCTTCGCCAACGGCAACTTCCGCGACAAGCCCGATGTCATCCGCCTGGAGCCGAGGCCCGACCAGAAAGGCGACGGCAACCTGATTTACCGCGGCGTTTACATCCCGCGGCGCAACGGCAGCTACCGTTATGGCATCCGCGTGATCCCGGTTCATCCGGGCCTTTCCACGCCGCTTGAAACCGGCCTGATTCTCTGGGGCTAATTATTGGCATTGGCTGGGGCCCTGCCCCTGTCTCCACGTCGGGGGCCGCTGGCCCCCGACTCCATTTTTTGCGGCGCAAACCTGCCAACAAAAAGATTTCATTATGGAATCCGACAAATTGATTGCCCCTCCCACCAGAACCTGGCCCTGCGTCAGCCTGATCGGCATGGCCGGCTGCGGCAAGAGCACAGTGGCCGCAAGCCTTGCGCGCGACCTGGACTGGGCCATGATTGACAGCGACAACCTCATCGAGGCCCTTTACGGCACGCGCCTGCAGGATGTGGCCGACGCCTTTGGCAAGGAAAAATTCCTGGATGTCGAATGCGGCATGATCTGCTCAATCAGGGCCGCGCGGGCTGTAATCGCCACCGGCGGCAGCGTGGTTTACAAAAAGGCCGCCATCGGGCATCTGCAAAGCCTTGGCCCTGTCGTCTGGCTGGATGTGCCTTTTGAATTGATTGAGGAAAGAATAGCCAGAAACCCGGAGCGCGGCCTGGCCATCGCCCCTGGCCAGACTTTGGCTGACCTGCACAATGAAAGGGCGGAGCTTTACCGCAATGCCGCCACGCTGACCTGCCCGGCAGCCGGCTTGAGCCCCTCGCAAATCAGCGCCTGGATAAGGGAAAGACTGCCGGAGGATTTTTTGGGGGCGTAAACGGAAGCTCCTTCCGCTGGCTGCCGCCAATCCCTTTCGCCATGCTTGATGAGGACAGACAGAATTAACCGGTAAAGCCCGGTTCCCATATACGGGAACCGGGCTTTTACGGAGGATGAAGCCATTTCGGGCGCCTGCCCCACGCGGGCGCCCGCGGCTTTTGCGAACTCGTTATCTCTTCATGCCGATTACGGTTTCAAGCATGGTATCGACTGTTGTCACGCCCTTGGAGTTGGCCTGGAAGCCGCGCTGGGTGGTGATCATGTTCACGAACTCCCGGCTCAGGTCAACGTTGGACATTTCGATATTGTAGGCGCGGGTTACGCCAAAGCCTGCCTCGCCTGCCACTCCCTGGCGGGCCTCGCCGGATTCCTTTGTCTGGGCATAGAGATTGCCGCCTTCCCGCCTCAGGCCCTGGTGATTGTGGAAATCATAAAGGGCAATCTGGTAGAGCGGAATCGTCTGGCCGTTGTCGTAATAGCCGTACACCACGCCGTCGTCGGTGATGTTGGTGCTGGACAGTATGCCGGAAGCATAGCCGTTCTGCCCCGCGTCCTGGGTTATGAAGCTCTTGTTGCCGGCCGTGGTGGCGTTCTCCATGCGCTCGGCATTGGCGAATCTTGGCACCGCGCTGAAGTCGATGGTAGTGTGTGTTGCAGTTTCAATCGTTTGCAGGAAAAGAGGCTTGCCTTTTGCTGCTTCAGCAAGAGCACCAGCGCCAGCGTCCCATGCAGGCTTGTATTCGCCATTCTCATCGCGGTAATACGCATTTTGGGCAACGTCATCGGCATATTTCGGAGTTGGAGTAGCCGTCGAATAATTGGGAGACATCACTTCAATATTGCCTGCATATTGATCAGTATTAGCGCCAGCTCCGCCTGGTGGTGTGCTTGTAGTTGTAAAATTGCTAATTGTCGCTTTCTTCGTCGCCGTTGGGTCCGGCGCATTTCCATTTGCATCTACTTCAAGTAGAGTAATTTCGTCTCCCTGTTTATCGATGATTTGATATCTTTTGTTGGGTGTGGACGTAATATCCGTAACATAATACTTTTTACCTTTCTCATCGGCAGAAGCGGTAGGATTAGCAGGATCGTTAATAATTTTGAAGTCCTTGCCGAAAATAGTGTCTGTGCGTACAGTGCCGCCAGTCTGCATTTTTTGTGTGTAGATCGGACCATTAATAACTTCTGGGGGATTGCCAACCGTCAGTTCTTGCTTAGTCGTTACAGTTACTGCCTGCCAAGGGGCGTTCTCGACTTCAGGATCCTTGTACCAATATGTATCTGAACCCTCAATATATGCCGTGCCGGTGAACGGCGCGTTCTGGTAAACTTCCTCCTGCTTCGTTACGGATTCTCCCTGAAGGTCGAAAAGGCTGCTTGCTGCAGGTTCCCAGTCGCCGGTCTTACCGCCGAGATTGCGCAGGCCAAGATCAAGCTCAATGATATAATCGTGGGCCTGGCTCTTGCCATTGGTCGTGGTCTCGTTGACCGTATTGGCCAGGGGCTGGCCGGTGAAGTTGGCCGTGAACACTGGCAGGCCGTTGCTCGAGAATTTTGTGGACTGCCATGATTTCAGATCGGCCGGATTTCCGTTGTACTGATTGTTGTCGCCCATATCCGCAGTGCTGCCGCCATATGTGTAGGCTGTCTGGTTGACCAGGTTGCCGGAAGCGTCGAAGATCAGGTGGCCGGTCATCAGCATGCCAGCGTTCTTGTTGCAGACTTCGGGATCAGGATTATAGAAGCTGGTCGGCTCCTTCCCCAGCCATTCATTGCTCTCCGGGTCGTAGCCCTGGCCGCCATAGGTCCGCATATCTTCTTCCGGCGGAATGGTAACGACATATTCGTACATGGTATAGCCGGCTGGCAGGCCTGCAATCTCGTATGAGTTGGACTTTGTCGCCACCTGGTCGTAATAAACCGTCATCGTGTGCGGCGTGCCGCCCTCGTCATAGACCTTGATCGAGGAGGACGTCGCGTAAGACGTATCTGGCATGGGCGGCTTCTTGGTGGCGTCCCACTGGTCGAAGAGCGCGGTCATCGGATTTTCCGTGCTGGTGGAACGGTCACCATTGCCATCGCTGGTCAGGCCCATTGTGAAGTTGACGCTGCTTGTGCGCTGGGGCTCGAGATACCAGGAATCCAGAATGATGTCCTGCGGCGTGCCCGTGCCCTGGAAGGCGGTTTCGTTGGCCGTGTTCTCGCCAAGGTTGACGGAATCGCTCTTGAATGTCAGGCGGGTGGAATTGTCTATCTTCCAGCCCTGCAGACGGTAACCCTCGGGGTTCTGGAGCTGGCGGTCGGCGTTGAAGTAAAAGTCGCCGGCGCGGGTATAGTACATGTCGTCGCTGTTGGGCTTGCGGACCTTGAAGAAGCCGTTGCCGTCAATGGCGAGATCCGTAACCGAGTTGGTCGATTCCAGGGATCCCTGGGAAAAGTCGCCGATCACCGCGTAGGTCGATACGCCCGCGCCAATCTGGGTAGGGCCGCTGGTGGAACCGCCGTTGATGTACAGATAGTCGTTGAAATCCATGCGCTGGCCTTTGAAGCCGATGGTGCTGACGTTGGCTATGTTGTTGCCCACCACGTTCATCTTGTTGCCGTGGGCGAGCAGGCCGGAAACGCTTGTCCACATTGACGCTGAAAGACCCATATCTTCCTCCGTATGAAATAAATATTTTTGATGGCGCATGGGGCGCCCTGAAAATCAGAAACTGCCATGTTGAAGGCAGAAGTTTTTTCCTGTCGGCCAGGAATATGCAACCATGATGCCAAAAGCACGGATTGCATTTTTATGAATAATATGAAGTCATTACGGATGGGAAGGACGCGTTTTGGCCTTATGGGGGAAGGCGGAAAAGGCGAATGGGAAAATTTTGCCCTGCAAGGCGGCCGCTAACGATTTTTCGGAAGATTATGCCCGAATGCCCGAAAGATTGGGAAGCGACAGCATGGCATTCAGGCAATGAAATTGCGTGAATGCCCTAATCCACGGGCGAGCCGGCAGCGCGGTACTCATTGAGCTTGTTGCGCAGGGTGCGCACGGAAATCCCCAATAGCTCCGCTGCCTGGGTGCGGTTGCCGGCCGTGGCCTCGAGCCCCCTTGCAATCATTATTCTTTCCATTTCATGCAGGGGTATGACCCCATTGGCAAAGGGGGATTCGGGCTGGGCCGCTGGAGCGGAAATTTGCGGCTGGGGATTATCGCCTGCGGCGGCCTCATGGCTTTCGTCCTCAAAAAGCGGCCAGTCGTCGTTTTCGAGCAGAAAATGGGCCGGCTCGATCGGCCTGCCATTTGCCAGCAGAACAGCCCTTTCCATCAAGTTTTGCAGTTCGCGCACATTGCCGGGAAAGGCATAATTCCTGAGCCAGTCCACGGCCGCATCCGAAAGCGGCGTGGGCCCAAGGCCATATTCGCGGACATACATATTGATGAAAAAGCGGGAAAGCTCGAGTACGTCTTCTCCGCGGTCCCGCAGGGAAGGAAGGCGCAGGGGAATGACGTTGAGGCGGAAATAAAGGTCCTGGCGGAACTTGCCCTGTTTGACCCAATCCTCAAGATCGCGGTTGGTTGTGGCCAGCACGCGCACATCGACATTTACGGTTTCCGAACCGCCAACGCGGTCAATCTCGCCTTCCTGCAGCACGCGCAAAAGCTTGGCCTGCAATGCCAGGTCCATTTCCGAAATTTCATCAAGCAATATTGTGCCGCCATTGGCAAGCTCGAACTTGCCCAGCTTGCGGGCAATGGCACCGGTAAAGGCGCCCTTTTCATGGCCAAAAAGCTCGCTTTCCAGCAAATGCTCCGGCAGGGCCGCGCAGTTTACGGCCACGAAGGGGCCGTTGACCCTGTTGCTCTGCGAATGGAGATAGCGGGCGAACATTTCCTTGCCGGTGCCGGATTCGCCGGTAATCAGCACTGTGGCCCTGGACGGTGCCACCTGCCTGGCAAGGCGCATAACCCTGGCAATGGCCGGATTGCTGCCGACAATTGTCGGGCCGGTTTTTGACCTGTGCCCGCCAAGAGTGCTGCTGGCGGGAACTGGCGCGGGTTTGCGCGGCTCGCGCGCCAGGGTCATGATCCTTTCCACATCCAGCGGCTCGACCCAGTAATCCTTTGCGCCCAGTTCAAGCAATCTTTGCGCTTCCGCGGGGCTGCCGCTGTCGGCAATAATGATTATGGGCGGAAAGCCGGGGTCCTGCGCGGCCTCCGCCAGCAGTTCCTCCACCTTGAAGCCGGGCAGGTAGGGACGGGCAAAGATGGCCGAGGGCGCGTTCCTGCGGATAAAGGTTTGCGCGCCTTTAAGGTTTTCGGCCATGCCAAGTTCAACACCCTGTTCCTTGAGAACCGGGAATATTGACGCGATGGAGCTTGCGGGAGCCAGAAACAGCAAACGGCTTGACATGGCC
>VSMX01000051.1 GCA_009773975.1 Desulfovibrio sp.
GCCTGATGAATGCTTGCGCCGGTGGCAAGGCCTTCGCATATTGCTATTGGCTTTTCCTGCTGTCCCTGAATGACAAAATGGCCTCCCTGAACTTTGCCGCCAACAAGAAAGCGTTTTGAGCCATCAGGGTAAATGCGCTGCAAACTTTGCAGCGTGCCGTTATCGTGCAGAACTGGAACAAGCAGCGCGCCATCATTATTTTGGCGGATGCCTTCCAGTGGGGATATGCCTTTTTTCCGCAAATACGGATGTTCAGGGCTGCATGTTTTTGCGGCTTTCCATTCCGTTTTGGCCTGTTGAGCGGCTTCAATATGGCGTCTTGCGCATTCGGCCTCACGCTGGCGTTTTATGATTCTCTGCCGTTCCTGCCATGCAATAAGTTCAGATGGTGAAAATGTTTGCTTTTCATCGGCGCAATATGTTTCCTGTTCTCCTGTTTCCCAGTTGCACCACCAGAGAGTTGTCGGTTTGTCCAGGTGAGCGATATACGCGCCATTTTGCTTGCGTGGCTTGCTTTCGGTAGGGCAGCGGTGAAGATTGCCGTCAGCTAGGATTTCTTCCGGTACAAGGCCATGCTCATGAAGCACATTCTGAAAGGATTGCAGTACATTATTCATGGCTGCCTTCCTTGCCCGCGTTTTCAATGAAAGCCTTGATTTCCTCGGCGCGCCAGACTGTTGTGCGTGGACCGAGTTTCAGGGGTTTTGGATAGCGGCCATTTGCGCAGCCTTTCCACCATGCGCTTTTGCTGATGGGGAAAAATTCAAGAATCTGGTGAAGCCTGAGAAAACCTGTGGCGGGTATTTGTGTCGCCATAGCATTACCTCCATGTCAAAATGATATTTACGGAGTGCTATAGCAGATATTTATTCAATTAATCCATACAGCTAGGTATATTCCAATAAAGTCTCATGGGCCATTATGAAGTCCAGTTGGCTCCTGTAAAGTCCAGTAAAAAATTAATTTTTTTGGAAAATTTTTGTTTTGCTGGGCTGTTTTGGATAAAAACAAAAGGCATGGCGACTCGTCCATGCCCTTTGGAAAACAAAATATCAGATTACAGATTATCAGACGCTCATGCGTAAGCTATCCAGATACGTGGCCCACCGTTCCATCATGCGGTGCCTTTCCGCAAGATGTTGTGTGCGGTTATATGCCCTGCCGTTAGGGTCGCGCACCATATGAGCAAGTTGGTGTTCTATCAAGTCGTAACGCTCCCCCAGCACCTCATCAAGCAGCGTCCGCGCCATTGCCCGGAAACCATGTGGCGTCATTTCCTGCGCTGTTATTCCCATAGCGCGCAGCGCGGCAAGCAGGGCGGTTTTTGCCATTGGCTTGCCTTTTTGCCAATTGTGGGGAAATACCCATTCCTGATGGCCGGTATAGGCATACAGCGTTTTCAAAATTCTCATTACCTGCGGCGCAAGCGGCACAATATGCGGCGTGCCTGTCTTGCTGGTGGTGTAGCGCCATTCACAGGCGTCAAAGTCAATATCAGCCCATCTGGCCTGTTGCAGTTCTCCAGGACGCACAAAAACATAGGGAGCGATTTTCAGGGCGCTGGAAACCACAAGACTGCCGGGGTAGGCGTCTATGGTTCTCAAAAGCCTGCCAACTTCTTTGGGATCTGTCATGGCCACAAAATGTTTTGTCTTGTGCGCCCGCAGACAACCGCGAATGGATGGGAGCGGGTCAATCTCGGCCCTGCCTGTCGCAACTGCAAAACGCATGATCATTCCACAAAGAATGGCGATGCGTTTGGCGGAATACAGTTGCCCTTGTGCCTCCACGCCACGCAAGAGTTCAAGAAAGTCCGGCCCTTTCATCTGTCCTATGGGTCTTTTGCCGATAATCGGGAAAACAAATTTGTCCAGCAGCACTTCATAGATGTGCATGGATTTCTGTTTGATTTTTGTGGAGTGAATTTCAATCCATTCCCGCGTAACCGCCTCAAAGGTATTGCGGGCGCTTTTGGCGCGTTCCGCCTTTTCTTCCTGTCTGGCGACTCCCGGATCAATGCCCACCGCTTTCTGCGCTCTGGCCTCATCACGCATTTTTCTGGCCTGTTCCAAAGTGACAGCCGGATAATTGCCAAAAGAAAGCAGACTTTCCTTGCCGTCATTTTTGCGGTATTTCATTTTCCAGTGCTTACCACCGGAAGGATTGACCTGCAAAAACAGTCCACCGCCATCGAAAAGCTTGTACATCTTCTCTTTGGGCTTTGCGTTATTTACCTGTGTGGCCGTCAGCGGTTTTATCAATCTTGCCAAGATGTTATCCTCCAGAAAACGAACTCCTACCAAGACCCCTACACAAAACTCCACGACCCCAATATGAACCCCTATACAGGGTTTATGTCAAGAGTTTTCTGTGGACTTCGCTGGACGGCTATTTTTAGAAATGCATTGATATTACTGGATTTCAGGATGTGGATGGATACTGGTGGAGTGTCTTGAGCTGGTCCAGATAGTCAGCCCACCTGTTCATCATGCGTCTGCGCTCCTCGATATGCTCGGTGCGGTTGTAGGCGCGGCCATTGGGGTCGCGGACGGTATGGGCAAGCTGGTGTTCTATAAGGTCGTACCGCTCCCGCAAGACTTCATCCAGAAGCGTCCTTGCGGTTGCCCGGAAGCCGTGGATGCACATTTCTTCAGGCGTGTAACCCATGCGCCGCAAAGCCCCCACCATTGTCACCTCGCTGATGGGCTGGGTGTAGTCACGCATATTGGGAAACAGCAATTCGCCGTTGCCCGTGCCGATTTTCAGTTTTTCCAGAATTGCCATCACCTGCGGAGCCAGCGGCACAATATGGGGCGTGTTCGTTTTACTGACCGTGTACCGCCATTCGCAGGTATCAAAATTGATTTGCTCCCAGCGGGCGTTTATAAGCTCATTTGTCCGCACAAAGACATAGGGCATGATTTGCATGGCATAGCGCACGGCAAAATAGCCCCTCCCCCCGCCATATCCGTCAATCCTCACAAGCAGCTTGCCGAGTTCAAGCGGATCAAGAATTGTTGAGCGGTGGGTTACCTTGTGAGTGCGTAAAAGTATGCGAAGCGAGGGAATGGGGTCGATTTCAAGGACGCCCATAGCGATTGCGAATTGCATGACCTGGCTGCACAACTGGCAAGCCTATCTGGATGTGGCTGTCTTGTCCTCTTTTTCAAGTTCTTTCATTGGCGCGAGAATATCAGCCGACCTTATATCCCTGATGTGCATGTGCCCAAGGGAGGGAAGCAGATTCCGATCCATGACGCCCCGATATTGACGCATTGTCTTTGGTGAAACCTTGCTTTCCGCAAGCTCCATCCATTTGGCGGCCAGTGCGCCAAAAGAGTTTTTGCTCATGGATTCCCGCTCGGCCTTTTCCTGCCGCCTGACTTCGCCGGGGTCTTTTCCGGCGGCTTTTTGCGTTCTGGCCTCATCGCGCTTGCGCCTCGCCTGTTCGAGCGATACCTCCGGGAACGCGCCAAAAGACAAAAGGCTTTCCTTGCCGTTGGCCTGTCTGAATTTCATTTTCCAGTGCTTGCCGCCGCTGGGGGTAACATGCAGAAACAGCCCTCCGCCATCAAACAGCTTGTAAGGCTTGTCCTTTGGCTTGGCGTTCTGTACCTGTGTGGCTGTGAGCGGTTTTACAAGTCTTGCCATGATGATTTTCTCCAGAATTTGTGGTTTTTGCCCCTCAAAACTTACCCCTAAATTGACCCCTATATGGGCTGGATGTCAATGGTTTTTGGGACACCTTATTGGAGGAACTTTTTCACAACTATTTGAAATACAAGATATATTGGACATGACTAGACCTGCCTGGTCTATGATATAAATTCTTCATAAGTAATTTCATTATGCAATATCTGTATCAATACGCTCTTATTGTGATGATTTTAATGTGTTTTTTGGCATTTCATTTTTTGACAGTATTTACAGTTTTCTCCGTCAATAAGACTTTTGAGTATTCCACATCCCTCCTTCTTTCCGCCATCACACTTATGATAAAGATTTTCAAGATGATTTTTCAAATGGATGAGATCATCTATTTGCTTTTCAACATCTTCTATATGTTGTTTGATAAGTGCATTTATCCAGTCACAACTGGAGTTGGGATTGTCATTAAAGGCAAGTAGAGCCCGGATTTCAGAAAGGCTCATACCATGTTGCCTGCAATGACGAATAAAACGAAGTCGTGTAATATCATCATCTTCGTAGATACGATAATTTCCTTCTGTCCGTTCAGGCTTTTTCAGCAGTCCTTCCTTTTCATAGTAACGAATGGTGACAACTTCACATCCGGTCATTTTGGCCAGTTCCCCGATTTTGACTTTCATATACCCTCCCTCTGACACGGCGTGACATCGACAAAAGATGATTTTCCACATCCTGCCTGAAACCTGCGGTCAGAAAATTTTGTAAAATGTAAGTTTTGCCCTTGACCCTATAGGGGCTATAGGCCCTATCGTCTGCTTATGGCAAGAACAAATGGGGCATCCCGTAAAATGCCCTTATGGAGGAGACTATGAGCAGTGATACGCTGGTGCGGTGCCCTTGCGGCGACTATCACCCATTCGGATTTGTCTGTGAAAAGGCGCAGCACGTAAGCAAGCATCTTGCGGACAGGCATGAACACAGCCGCCATGACCATGCGGACACATGTTGCGACCACGCACATGAGCATACTCATGACCATGCTCTTGGAGATTGCTGCGGGCATGAACACGCTGATCCGCAAAGTATTGATTGGGGAACACTTGGCGAGGCTTCAGCGACACGCGCCATCTACCGCATTGTCAACATGGATTGTCCTATGGAGGAGGCGCTCATCAGGAAAAAACTCGCAACCGTCCCTGGCATCACCGGGCTTGAATTCAACCTTATGCAACGGGTGCTTACCGTCAATCACGAACTTCCTTCAACTGATACCATTGAAGCCGCACTGAAGGCCATCGACATGACGCCGGAACCTCTTGCCGCCCCCAACGGGGCGGAAGCGGTTTTTTCGGTCAATGGGATGGACTGCCCCGTGGAAGAAAAATTGATCCGAAGCAAACTTGCCGGAATGCCAGGCGTGCTCGGTCTTGATTTCAACCTGATGCAGCGCGTGTTGAAAGTTCGCC
Source organism: Desulfovibrio sp. (assembly GCA_009773975.1). Lineage (GTDB taxonomy): Bacteria > Desulfobacterota > Desulfovibrionia > Desulfovibrionales > Desulfovibrionaceae > Desulfovibrio. The sequence goes on from VSMX01000051.1 coordinate 5,115, forward strand.
ATGAACCTTGGGCTCTTCCTGCCATATCCGCAGCCTTGGCGTCCCTGAATATGGATGCCAGGCTGCTTGATGCGCAGTCAGAGGACATCAGCGCCATTCCAGCCCCCAAAATTCCCTGGAAAAAACTCGCCGTTGCCGGGATATTCGCCGCATTGTCGGAAGGCGCGGAACTCATCCATGAATGGGGAGCAAAACCCTTTGGGCTGGATATGTCAGCGTGGACGTTGGGAGCTTACCCTGTACTGGAATATCTGCCCTTGCTCTTTGCCGTCATCGCCATTGCGCTGGGCGGACTGACAACCTACAGAAAAGGCTGGCTGGCCGTCTCCAATCTCAATCTGAACATCAATGCGCTTATGTCCGTCGCTGTCACGGGAGCCGTTCTCATCGGGCAGTTCCCTGAAGCGGCAATGGTCATGGTGCTGTTCAATGTGTCGGAAGCCATTGAAGCAAAGGCCCTGGACAGGGCGCGCAACGCCATCAAGAACCTTCTTGCCCTTGCGCCTGATACCGCCACGGTATTGCGTGAGGATGGAAGCTGGCGCGAAATGGATATCCGCGAAGTGGCGGTCGGCAGTCGTGTGCGTGTGAAACCCGGCGAGAAAATCGCCCTTGACGGCCTTGTGGTTTCCGGCCGTTCGATGGTCAACCAGGCTCCCATCACCGGCGAGAGCATGCCGGTGGAAAAGAAAGCGGGAGATCCGGTGTATGCCGGAACAATCAACGAATCTGGCTCCTTTGAGTTTGACGTAACCGCGGCGGCTACAAACTCCACTCTTGCGCGCATCATCCATGCCGTGGAGGAAGCGCAGGGAGGCCGCGCCCCCATGCAGCGTTTGGTTGACGCGTTTGCCAGATATTATACTCCCGCTGTTTTCCTTGTCTCCATTCTTTCCGCCATCATTCCCCCGCTGTTTCTGGGCGGCTCGTGGATGGAATCCATATATACCGCGCTGGTTGTGCTCGTTATCGGCTGCCCGTGCGCCCTGGTCATTTCCACCCCGGTCAGCATTGTCAGCGGCATGGCCGCCGCCACCCGCTATGGCATTCTGATCAAGGGCGGCATGTTCCTTGAGCAGGGCAGACTCCTCAACTGGCTGGCTCTGGATAAAACCGGAACCATTACCTATGGCAAACCCCGCCAGACCGACCTTATTCTCACAGGGCAAGAAAGCGAAAAACGCGCCAGAACCTTTGCGGCCAGTCTTGCCGCGCGTTCAGACCATCCCGTCTCCAAAGCCATCGCGCAGGCCGCGAAGGAATCCGGTGTCCAGCCGCTTCCGGTGGAAGATTTTACCGCTCTTCCCGGTCAGGGAACAAGCGGCATCATCGACGGGAAAAAGTGGTTCATGGGCAACCACAGGATGGTTGAATCCCTGAAACTTTGCTCTGAACAGCTCGAAAAACAGATATTCCACCTTGAAAAACAGGGCAAAACTGTTGTGGCCCTTATGAATGAAAACGGTGTTCAATGCCTGCTCGCCGTGGCCGATACTGTCAAGGAAAGTAGCCTGGAAGCTCTCAGGGAAATGAAAAAGCTCGGCGTGAAGACCGTCATGCTGACGGGGGACAACGAACACACGGCGCAAGTCATCGCCGCGCAGGTGGGCGTGGATGAATTTCGGGCCAATCTGCTCCCGGAAGACAAGCTTGCCGTTATTGAACAGCTTGAACAGCGTGGCGAAAAGGTCGGCATGGTGGGCGACGGCATCAACGATGCTCCCGCGCTGGCCAAAGCCAATGTTGGTTTCGCAATGGCTGGCGGAGGCACCGATACCGCCATTGAAACCGCCGATGTGGCGCTTATGGATGACGACCTGAGGAAAATTCCCCGCTTCATCCGCCTGTCCAGATCGACCTATGCCATTCTGGTGCAGAATATTTCCCTGGCCCTCGGCGTCAAGGCCCTGTTCTTCGCCCTGACCTTCACCGGCAACGCGACCATGTGGATGGCCGTCTTCGCTGACGTGGGCACGGCCCTTCTGGTGGTGGCCAATGGATTGAGGGCCATGCGGAAATAACAACCTGTAACTCTCAATACCAAGGAGCAAGATTATGTCTAAACGCAAAACTGGTTTGATGTATGTTCCTGGGGCTGCAAGCTACAAGGCAGGAGACGGTTATCTCTGCATCCCCTCGGCGTATTCTCCCTGGATCAGTACCACTGACTACATGGTCGCCTTGTCGCCGTGCTGGAAGGCGGCAAGGGTAACTATATGTCCTTCTGCATCTTGAAGGTAATTGAGGCGATGAGCGGCGAGCAGACCGAGGTTCCCGACCTCGTTGATGGGCTGATCGTCCGCAACTCCCTCACTCATGACCAGAACGCGGCCATTGAGGAAGTCAAGCGTATCCTTGCCCCCTATTGGCAGCTTTAAAAACTTCCGTAGCACTCGCAATGCCCTCCATGCGGTTCGGGGGACATTGCGAGTGCTGTTATTGAAAACGTCAAATACGATATAAACAAAATCAGAATTGCTGCGGAGTTTGCCCGGGGCTTGAACTTGCCCGAAAAAAAGTTTATTTCATCAGGATAAAATGAAAAAAGCCGCGGGTGCATTTAAAAACCCGCGCTTTGCGGATATTCCGAAAATTTGCAAAAAGGCTGAATATATGGATATGGCTTTATGTGGCGAAATGCCCACGGCTCTGGTAACTGGCGGCTCCCGCGGCATTGGCCGCGCGATTGCGCTCCGGCTTGGGCGCGAGGGATTCCAGGTTGTGCTGACATACGTTTCCAGGCCAGAGCAGGCTGTTGAAACTGTCGAAAACATAAGGATTGCCGGCGGCTCTGCTGCGGCTTTCGCGCTGGATGTTGGCGACAGCCGGGCTGTCGAGGATTTTTTCGCTGCCGAAATCAGGGGCAAGCTGAATCTTGCCGTACTGGTGAACAATGCCGGCATCACACAGGACGGCCTTTTGCTGCGGATGAAGGACGAGGCCTTTACCCGGGTTATCGACGTCAATCTGCGGGGCGCGTTTGTCTGCACCAGGGAAGCGGCGAAAATAATGACCAAAAAGCGTTTTGGCCGCATCGTCAACATATCTTCTGTTGTTGGCCAGATGGGCAATGCCGGCCAGGTCAATTACAGCGCGTCAAAGGCAGGTCTGATTGGCATCACCAAATCTTGCGCAAAGGAACTGGCCTCGCGGCAGATAACGGTCAACGCAGTGGCGCCCGGTTTTATCGACACCGATATGACAGCCGGGCTTTCGGATGAATTGCTGGCCGAATACCAGAAGTCCATTCCCCTGCAGCGGCTGGGAACGGCGGATGACGTGGCCTCGGCCGTGGCATTTCTTGCTTCGGAAAACGCATCCTATATAACTGGCCAGGTGCTGGCGGTTAACGGCGGTCTGTACTGCTGACAGTTTTGGCATTGCCTTTTGCCCGTCAACGTGGCACAAGGGCGAAAAACATATTCCGGAGGGATAATATGTCTGAAGTTGCTGACAAGGTTAACAAGATTATTGTGGAACAGCTTGGCGTAAGCCCCGATGAAGTGAAACCGGAAGCGTCTTTTGTGGACGACCTGGGTGCGGATTCTCTCGACCTGACCGAGCTGATCATGGCCATGGAGGAGGAGTTTGACATCGAAATCGCCGATGACGATGCCCAGAAAATCCAGAAAGTCCAGGATGCTATTGATTATATAGAAAGCAAACAGTAGGCTGGCAAGTGGAAGGCCGGACAAATTGTCCAGCCTTTCGCCTGTCATTAATTCCATTTTTATTGCGCGCCAGGGATATTTCAGGCGGAAATTGCCAAAGGAGAATTCATGAGCCGTCCCCGTGTTGTGATTACCGGAGTTTCCGGCGTAACTCCACTTGCCAATGACATTGATTCCACCTGGAAACGCCTTTTGTCCGGCGAATCCGGAATTGGGCCAATCACGGCTTTTGATGCCAGCGCTTATCCCTGCAGGGTGGCTGGCGAAGTAAAAAATTTCAATCCGGAAAATTATATGCCGGCCAAGCAGGCCAGACGCATGGACCGCTTTACCCAGCTTGCGGTTTCCGCGGGCAGGATGCTGATGGATTCCAGCGGACTCAAGATTACGCCCGAAAACGAATACGATGTGGCCGTGATCATGGGCGTTGGTCTCGGCGGGCTGCATACCATCGAAACCTGGCATAAAAAGCTGCTCGAAAGCGGCCCGAACAAGATTACGCCTTTCATGATTCCCATGCTCATTTCCAATATGGGGCCGGGACAAATTTCAATCTTCACCGGCGCCAAGGGTCCCAATATTGTTACGACAACGGCCTGCGCTTCCGGCATTCACGCCATTGGCACGGCTTTCGACTCCATTTTGCTGGGACGCGCCAAAAGCGTGATCTCGGGCGGCGTGGAATCTACAATCACCCCCCTGGGCGTGGCCGGTTTCACGGCTCTCAAGGCCCTTTCCACCCATTTCAATGACGAGCCCACGAAGGCATCCAGACCCTTTGACGCCAAACGCGATGGTTTTGTCATGGCCGAAGGCGCCGGCCTGCTGCTGCTTGAGGATCTGGAAACCGCAAAAGCCAGGGGCGCCACAATCATTGCCGAGCTTGTCGGTTATGGCGCAAGCGCGGATGCGTGGCACATGACTGCGCCGCACGAAAGCGGCGAGGGCATGGCCATGGCCATGACCAACGCCATCAGGGACGCGGGCATAAAGCCGGAAGAAATCGGCCATATCAATGCCCATGCCACGTCAACCCACCTCAATGACCTTACGGAAACAAAGGCAATCAAGATGGCTTTTGGCGATCATGCCAAAAAGATCAGGATTTCGGCCACCAAATCCATGACCGGGCACCTGCTTGGCGCGGCCGGCGGCATCGAGACTGTCTTTACTGCCCTTGCCCTGCGGGACTGCATCCTGCCCGGCACAATCAATCTCGAATTTCCGGACCCGGAATGCGACCTTGATTATTTGTCAAATGGCACGGTAAAGCATGAATGCGAATATGCCATGTGCAATTCTTTCGGCTTTGGCGGCACAAATGCCAGCGTGATATTGAAAAAGTGGCGTGATTGATCTTTCCTGCCCCAACTGTTTTTTTGCAGGCACCTGCCTCTCCGGCAGGTGTTTTTTATCCCGCTTTTCACGTTCAAATATTTTACATTCAAATAAAGGATAGCCTGATGGATGAGCTTTTGTTGTCAGACCCGGAACTTGCCGCAACCATTGTTGAGGAATCGAATCGCCAGGCGGGCAAACTGGAGATGATCGCTTCCGAAAATTTCGTTTCTCCCGCGGTGCGCGAGGCCCAGGGCAGCGTGCTGACGCACAAGTATGCGGAAGGCTATCCCGGCAAGCGCTATTATGGCGGCTGCGAATATGTGGACAAGACAGAAAGTCTTGCGCTGGAGCGAGTGCTCGGACTTTTTGGCGGCCAGTATGCCAATGTGCAGCCCCATTCCGGTTCGCAGGCCAATATGGCTGCCTACTTTGCCTTTCTGGAACCCGGCGACACGATCCTGGGCATGGACTTGAGCCACGGCGGCCATCTTACGCACGGCAGCAAGGTGAATTTTTCGGGCAAGCTATATAATGTGCAAAGTTATGGAGTAAGCCGGGAAACAGGCCGCATTGATTATGATGATGTGTTGGCAAAGGCAAGGGAATGCAGACCTAAAATGATTGTCGCCGGGGCCAGCGCCTATCCGCGGGCCATAGATTTCGCGCGTTTCCGGCAAATTGCCGATGAAGTCGGCGCCCTTCTGCTGGCGGATATGGCCCACATTGCCGGCCTTGTGGCTGCCGGGGAGCACCAGAATCCTGTCGGCCATGCCCATATTGTAACCTCCACCACGCACAAGACATTGCGCGGCCCGCGTGGCGGCCTCATCCTGGCGGAGGCCGAACTGGGCAAAAAGCTCAACAGCGCCATCTTTCCCGGCTTGCAGGGCGGCCCGCTAATGCATGTGATTGCGGCCAAGGCCGTGGCCTTTGGCGAGGCCCTCAAGCCGCAATTTGGCGACTATGGCAGACAGGTCGTCAGGAACGCCAGGGTTCTGGCCGATGAATTGCAGGCCGCGGGTTTTGACCTTGTTTCCGGCGGAACGGACAACCATCTTCTGCTAATCGACCTGACCAACAGGGATTTAACCGGCAAGGAGGCCGAAACCGCCCTGGACGCGGCCGGCATTACAGTCAACAAGAATTCCGTGCCGTACGAAACCAGGTCGCCATTCGTAACAAGCGGCGTTCGCCTGGGCACAGCCGCCCTGACCACCAGGGGGCTGCTTGAAGACGACATGAAGACCGTGGCCGCTTTTATTGTGGAAAGCCTTGAGCGGCGCGATGACCCGGCCGCGCTTGCCGCCATTCGCGACAATGTGCGGGATTTTGCCACGCACTTTCCGCTTTTTGCCTGGCAGAGGCCCCGAGCATGAGACTTTCCTGGCCGCAATATTTCATGGACATTACAAGGCTTGTGGCCGAGCGCTCGACGTGCATGCGGCGCAAGGTCGGGGCCATGGCCGTAAAGGACAGGCGCATTCTGGCAACGGGCTATAACGGCGCGCCGCAAGGCATGGCGCATTGCCGGGAAACTGGCTGCCTGCGTGAAAAAATGGGCGTGCCATCGGGGCAGAGGCATGAAATTTGCCGTGGCCTCCATGCGGAGCAGAATGTCATTATCCAGGCCGCGGTTCACGGCCTGGTGCTTGAGGGTGCGGATATATACTGCACCAACCATCCTTGTGTGCTCTGCGCCAAAATGCTGATCAATTGCGGCATTGCGCGAATCTGGTACGATCAGCCCTATCCCGACGGGCTTGCCGGCAAGCTGCTGGAAGAAGCCGGCCTGGAATGCCGCCATATCGATTTGGCTGAAGAAATGCATTAAAGAACGCGCCGCGAATTTGCGGCGCGTTTTGCTTTGCAGCCTGTTTGCCCTGCTTCTATCCGAGGCAGGCCTTAAGATCATCATCCGGCGTGGTCATTAGCTTCAAATTCCACTTGTCGGTAATGACCTTGAGAATTGTGGGCGAGACAAAGGCCGGCAGCGTGGGTCCCAGAATGATATTGCGCACGCCAAGGTAAAGCAGCGTAAGCAAAATTGCCACGGCCTTTTGCTCATACCAGGAAATGATTAGCGAGAGCGGCAAATCGTTAATGCCGCACTTGAGGGCTTCGGCAAGGGCCTGCGCCGTTGCCACGGCGGTATAGGCGTCATTGCATTGGCCGCAGTCCATCAGGCGCGGAAAATCGCCCAGCTTGCCCAAGTCCTTGTCATAGAAACGGAACTTGCCGCAGGCCAGGGTCAGGACAACAGTGTCTTTGGGCGTTTTTTCCACAAACTCGGTATAATAGCTCCTGGTCGGCCTTGCGCCGTCGCAGCCGCCAACCAGGAAGATATGCCGCAGCTTGCCTTTGGCCACGGCATCCAGAATCGCGGGCGCGAAATTTTTGAGGGTTTCGCGTCCAAAGCCGGTCAGGATTTCCTTGCCAGGCTCATCTTCCTTGAAGCCTTCCATTTCCCTTGCTTTGGCAATTACGGCCGAAAAATCGCGATCCGGGCAATGCTGGCAGCCGGGCCAGCCCACATTGCCGGTTGTGAGTACCTTGTCCCCGTAATTTTTGGGATTCTGGATGCAGTTGGTGGTAAACAGCACGGGGCCGGGGAAATCGGGCAGTTCCTTCTGCTGGTTCCACCAGGCCGTGCCGAAATTGCCGGCCAGATGCGGATAGGCCTTCAGTTTGGGATAACCGTGCGCGGGCAGCATTTCGCCATGCGTGTAAACATTTATGCCCGTGCCTTCTGTCTGCCTGAGCAGTTCTTCAAGATCCAGGAGATCGTGCCCGCTGATGAGGATGGCCTTGCCCTTTTTATGCCCAAGTGAAAAGGAGCTTGGCTCGGGATTGCCGAAATGGCTGGTATTGCCGCGATCCAGCAATTCCATGGCTTTGAGATTGGCCTTGCCGCATTCAAGGAGCAGCCCAAGCCAGGCGTCGAGATCCCTGTTTTGCACCTCGTCCCATTGCGAACCGGCAACAAGGGCCTTGCGCACAAAGGCGGAAAGATCCTTGTCCCTTTCGCCCAGGCGCGCGGCATGGGTCTTGTATGCGCACGCGCCCTTGAGCCCGAAAAGCAGCATCTGCATCGCGCTGTCCACGTCCGCATTGGAGCTGAATGTGCCGAGTCCGACCACGGTTTCGGGCAATTTCGCCAGCAAGTCGTCCAGGTCTTCCGACAGAAAGTCGGGCACTTCCCCTGTCTGCGCGGCCAGAGTCCTGCAATGCACAAGAGCCTGAACCTGCATCTCGCGGATGGCTTTGGGGTCAAAATTGACGTTTGTGAGGGTGGCAAACAGGGTTTCGGCAATAAAGTCGTCAATGGGTTCCACATTCATGCCCCTGGCTTCTGCCTGATTGGCAAGCCTGGAAAGCAGGCGCAGAAGATAGATCAGCTGATCCTGCTGCAGAGCCACTTCGTTATCCTTGCCGCACACGCCTTTTATTGTGCAGCCTATGCCTTTGGCAGTTTGTTCGCATTGATCGCAAAACATTCTATTTCCTTTATTATATGGTAGTAATTTATATGGTAATTATGGATTTACGCATGAGGGGGGCGCAAATCCCCGGGGCTGACAGAAGTTTGGCCACATTTGTAATGGCCAATCATTCTGTTTCCGGATAATTCCCTATAGCATTTTACGCATGAGAATATCTCTTAACGGCTAAGCAAGTTTGCCTTGAGATATTATCGCGCGCCTTTGCAAGCAAAGTCGCGTCAGGGCATTTACGCAATGTCATGGCATCAATGATCTAGGCGGCAAAAACGACCACAAGAAGCATCTTGAAGTTGTCCACGGCGCTTACGGCGTGGGGATGGCCGGCGGGCATGACAATGCACTGGCCCTTGCCAAGCTCGAAGGAATTGTCGTCGATGGTGATTTTGCCCTTGCCTTCCAGAACGGTGACAAATGCGTCGCCTGTCGATTTGTGCGCGCTTATGCCCTCTCCGGCGGCCATGGCGAATATCGTGATGCCGACGTATGAATTTTGCGCAAGGGTCTTGCTGGCGACCTGGCCAGGGGCATAATCAACAAGGCCGGCCAGATCGACGGTTTTGCCGTAGGGCATATTTTTCAGATATTTTGTCTGATGATCGTCAAAATCAAGATCGCCCGCCTTTTCCTGCTCAAGCAAAAGGGGAGTCGGGGAATGGTCTGGGCCGGGGCCAGTCTCACTGCTTCCGGGACATTATTTTTGGGAGCCATATATC